>JBHOSY010000158.1:0-10651 GCA_042584165.1 Bacteroidota bacterium
GACTTAACCGAGTCTTTATTTTGAACAATTTTCAGGGTGTTCAGACGGTCAATACTCTGCTGGTAATACTCTTGCTCTCTGACTCTTCTCAGGGAGTCAATTCTTCGTTGTTCATTAGCTTCCCATAAATTACTCCCTGTTACCTGGGAATGAGCCTTTATATAGCCTGCTAAATTATACAATATCAACGTATAGAGCAGAATTCTGATCATTTTGTAAAACTAAAGATTTAGTTGATTATTTACGATTTTAGGGGGCAAAATGCAGTAAAAAAATGTATTTTTGCTAAGATATACACGACCCAAATGAGCAAAGGAAACAAAAAAACAGAAGGTAGTTATTCAGAAAAAAATATTCAGGTTTTAGAGGGCCTGGAAGCTGTTCGGAAACGTCCGGCAATGTACATTGGAGATTTAAGTTTCAGGGGCCTGCACCATATGGTATGGGAAGTAATTGACAACTCCATTGATGAGGCACTTGCAGGATATTGTTCTGAGATTGAGATATTCATTCAAGAGGACAATTCCATAACCGTAATCGATAACGGTCGTGGTATTCCAACAGGTATGCATGCCAAGGAAAAACGATCAGCCCTGGAAGTAGTAATGACGGTTCTCCACGCAGGAGGGAAATTTGATAAAGATACATATAAGGTATCAGGGGGATTGCATGGAGTAGGTGTTTCCTGTGTAAATGCACTGTCTTCCAAATTGGAGGTAACAGTAGAAAGGGAAGGTAAGATTTTCAAACAGGAATATAAAAGGGGTAAACCTGAATATGATGTCAGGGAAGTCGGTAAATCTGATAGGAGGGGAACTACAGTTCATTTCATGCCGGATAATCAGATCTTTACAGTTAAAGAATATAAATACGATACCATTGCTTCTAGGTCCAGGGAATTAGCATTCCTGAATGCGGGGTTAAGGATTAAATTGACTGATTACAGGGAGAAAACCGATGATGGGTCGTACAAGTCTGAGGAGTTTTACAGCGAAGGTGGATTACGTGAGTTTGTAAATTATTTAGATGTAAGCCGGGAGAAATTGATTTCAAAGCCGATTTATATTTCTGGTGAAAAGGGAGGCACCCCTGTTGAAGTGGCCATGAGTTATAATACTTCTTTCACTGAAAATGTGGTTTCTTATGTAAATAACATCAATACAATTGAAGGAGGAACTCATATAGCTGGCTTCAGGCGTGCATTAACGAGAACTTTAAAAACCTACGCAGAGAAATCTGGACTTCTCGATAAAGTGAAAATTGAGATTAGCGGAGATGATTTCAGGGAAGGTCTGACCGCTGTAATATCGGTGAAGGTAGCCGAACCTCAATTTGAAGGTCAAACCAAGACTAAATTAGGTAATTCTGAAGCAATGGGAGCGGTTGATACATGCGTTAGCGAGATCCTTCAGTATTATCTTGAAGAACATCCCAGGGAAGCGAAATCCATTGTTTCCAAAGTTGTTCTGGCAGCGCAGGCAAGGCATGCAGCAAGAAAAGCACGGGAAATGGTTCAACGGAAAAATGTTCTTTCTGGTACGGGATTACCCGGAAAACTTGCTGATTGTTCTGACAGCGATCCGAAAGCATGTGAACTTTATCTGGTTGAAGGAGATTCTGCCGGTGGTTCTGCCAAGCAGGGGCGCAACAGGAGATTCCAGGCAATTTTACCACTTAGAGGAAAGATATTAAACGTTGAAAAAGCCCAGGAGCACAAGATCTATGATAACGATGAAATCAAAAATATGATCACTGCCCTGGGAGTTAGTTTTGGCAATGAGGAAGATGATAAAGCTTTAAACCTGGAAAAATTACGCTATCATAAAGTTATCATTATGACAGACGCCGATATCGATGGTAGCCACATCAGGACATTAATTCTTACTTTCTTTTTCAGGTACATGAGGGAACTGATTGACCGGGGATATCTGTATATTGCCCTGCCACCCTTATACCAGCTTAAAAAGGGGAAAGAAGAACGTTATTGCTGGAGCGATGAAGATAGAGACAGAACACTGAAAGAAATTGCTGGAAAAGGTAAAGAAGAATCTGTAAACATTCAGCGTTATAAAGGTTTAGGTGAAATGAATCCCGAACAACTCTGGACAACAACAATGAATCCTGAAACACGAAGCCTGAAACTTGTTACCATTGAATCTGCTGCAGAGGCTGAACATCTATTCTCCATGCTCATGGGTGATGAAGTTGCTCCTCGCAGGGAATTTATTGAACAAAATGCAAAATATGCGAACCTGGATGTTTAGGAGCTTATAAAATAATTTGATATTATAGGGCTGTATTGTTGGCCCTATTTTTTTCAAAATGAAACGCTATGAGTGGTAATGATAGAAACACTGCTTTAATTGCTGAAAGTGATTTGATAAGCCGGGATTTAAGCTGGCTTAATTTCAATCACCGGGTATTGGATCAGGCTCGTCATCTTGACCGGACAATATTCGAGCGATTGAAATTCATGGCAATCACTGATTCCAACCTTGATGAATTCTTTATGATCAGGGTAGGAAGTCTTTATAATTATATGGATTACGGAAAAGAACGGGTCGATTATTGCGGATTGCGGGAAAAACCATTCAAGAAGCTCCTGTTTTCTGAAATTCAAAAATTCACAGCAGAACAGAAATCATATTATTCAGAAAAACTGACTCCGCTTTTTAAGGAGAATGGATTTTGCATAAAAAGGGTCGAGAGCCTGACTAACGAGGAAAGAAAAATCACCAGGGAATATTTCAAAAAGACCATTTTCCCAATGCTTACTCCGATGGTATATGACAATTACCATCCATTTCCTTTATTGATGAACCTCCATATCATTTTCGGAGTAGTTACTCTTACCGGTAAGAAACCAAACAAAAAAAAGTTATCGTTTATTCAGATCCCCAAGAATATTCCTAAATTTTTTGAGATCGACCGTGAAAATGAAATCATTTTTGTACCTACTTCCGATGTAATTAAGAGTAATCTTCAGAAACTCTTCAGAAATATTGATATCGTTTCTGTAAGTCTGTTCCGAATTACAAGGAATGGGGATTTTACCCTTGATGAAAGTGATGACATTGAGGCAAACTTCCTGGAAGAGCTGAAAATTAAACTTAAGGGGAGGAGATCAGGACGTGTTGTCAGGATAGAAGCAAAGGAAGGATATGATCCATTTGTTATCGATTCATTAAGAAGGAGATGGGAACTGGATGAAGATAGTGTCTTTCTCATAGGTAAGGAAGAATTGATGGATTTTACGGCGCTCTGGCATATCATTGGTCATCCAGAGGTTCAGGATAGGATCCCAAAACCTCCTAAGCCCGTTTTACCGGTAACTTTTCCGGAAGATGGATCTGATGATATTTTCGAGGTTTTAAAGTCGCAGGACGTTATGGTCCATCATCCATATAATAGTTTTGACCCTGTTCTTGAATTGATTGAGAGATCTGTTGATGATCCAAATGTTTTGTCAATTAAGCTTACTGTTTATCGTTTGGCTAAGAATTCAAGGGTATCAAAAGCATTGTTACGGGCAGCAGAAAATGGTAAACATGTATCTGTTCTTTTCGAGGTAAAAGCCAGGTTTGATGAGGAAAACAATATCAAAGAAGCCCAAAAACTTCAACGGGCTGGTTGTTTCGTGATATATGGTGTAAGTTCTGTAAAAACACATACAAAACTGCTTTTAATCGTCAGAAAAGAAGGAGAGAAAGTAACGAGGTATGTTCATATGTCAACAGGGAACTATAATGAGTCAACCGCTAAATTATATACAGACAATGGGATGATGACCACCAACGAGATCTATGCTCGTGATGTATCTGAATTCTTTAATGCCATCACCGGTCATTCCCGGCCGAAAATATATACCTATCTGCTGACTGCCCCAAAAGATATGCGGAAACAATTAATTAATCTTATCAGGGCGGAGGCTGAAAATGCAAAGACTGGACAGCCAAGCGGTGTTGTTTTAAAGGCAAATTCATTTCAGGATAAGCATGTCGTCCGTGAATTGTATAAAGCATCCCAGGCTGGAGTCCCGATAAAGCTGATAATAAGAGGAATCTGTAGTCTACGACCTGGCAGAAAAGGACTCAGTGAAACCATTGAAGTGTATTCGATTGTTGGAGATTACCTGGAGCACTCAAGGGTATATTATTTCCACAATAATGGAGATCCCAAAGTATATAGTGGTAGTGCCGATGTAATGGTTAGAAGTTTTGACAGGCGGATTGAATCACTGTATTTGGTCAAGGATGAAAAAATAAGAGCCGAGTGTATTAACCTGCTGGATTATAATCTGAAAGATAATGTCAATTCCTACATTATGAATGAGGATGGTACCTACTCCATTAAAGAAGCTGATGGAGAGCCTCCATTTAATATTCACAGGGAATTTTATAATCTCAAGCTGAAAACCATTAAAGAATCCAAGCTATTTTAATCCAGTCTGAATAGCTGGGATTATGTTTTTAATTTGGTCTTTATTCACGTTATTTGCGCACGTTTTCTAATCCTTTCAAATGGTGGGAAAGCAGCCTGTCAAGTTTTTATTCTATATAACTTAGTATGGTTTTTACCTCTATTTGAAATTTAGAAATTACAGGGTCACCAACTTATTCACCCGGTTGGTTTTATAAATATATTGATGTCAGAGCTGTTAAAAGAGATATTGAAAAAACGAATTGTATTCATGGATGGAGCCATGGGTACATTGATTCAACGTCGTGAACTTGTAGAGGAACATTATCGTAGTACATTTTTCAAGGATCATTCTGTGCCATTGAAAGGTAATTATGATGTATTGTCTTTGACCCAACCTGACATTATTAAGGATTTTCACCGGGAATACCTCAAAATTGGCGTAGATATTATTTTTACAAATACCTTCAGCGCAACTAGAATTGCCCAGGCTGATTATTCCCTGGAGGATTATATATACGAGATCAACGAAAATGCTGCAAAAATCGCCCGGACTGTTGCTGACGAATTTACAAAAATAGATCCCGGAAAACCTCGTTTTGTAGCAGGCTCAATGGGCCCAACTAATAAGACAGCATCCATGTCGCCTGATGTAAACGATCCAGCTTTCAGAGCCATAACTTTTGATGAATTAAAGGAGGCATATAAAGAACAAGCCAGAGGACTTATTGATGGGGGATCCGACATTTTAATGATTGAAACTGTTTTTGATACGCTCAATGCAAAGGCGGCACTATTTGGCCTTGAAGAGTTATTTGATGAATACGGGAAAAAGATCCCGGTGATGGTTTCCGGCACCATAACAGATGCCAGTGGAAGAACCTTATCTGGTCAGACACCTGAAGCTTTCTGGGTATCCATTTCCCATTTTGACCTGTTAAGTGTAGGCTTGAATTGTAGCCTTGGAGCTGAAATGATGAGACCATATATCCAATCATTCAGCCGGGTTGCTGATATACCGGTAAGTATTCATCCAAATGCCGGTCTACCGAATGAATTTGGTGAATATGATCAGTCAGCATCATTTATGTCAGATGTATTGGCTGGATACGCCAGCGAAGGATTTTTAAATATTGTTGGAGGATGCTGTGGCACTACCCCGGAACACATGGCCGCAGTTATAAAGAAATTATCATCAATCAATCCAAGAACCATATCTGTCAGGGAACCTCATCTATATTTAAGCGGTCTTGAATCTCTAACAGTAAGGCCAGAAACTAATTTTGTTAATATTGGTGAACGGACTAATGTAGCTGGTTCGTTGAAATTTGCGCGTCTGATCAAAGAGGACAAATACGAGGAGGCACTTGAGATTGCCCGACAACAGGTTGTAGGGGGAGCACAATTGATTGATGTGAATATGGATGAAGGTATGCTGGATTCAGAATATGCTATGACAAAATTCCTGCATCTCATTGCCTCAGAACCTGAAATCGCCCGTTTGCCAATTATGATTGATTCATCTAAATGGTCAGTAATTGAAGCCGGCTTAAAAACATTGCAGGGTAAGGGCGTTGTGAATTCTATTTCTCTAAAGGAAGGAGAGGAAAAATTCATTGAACAAGCCATGTTGGTAAGAAGGTATGGAGCTGCAGTTGTTGTTATGGCATTTGATGAAAAAGGTCAGGCTGACAGTTTTGAACGAAAAATCGAAATCTGTAAAAGATCGTATGACATCCTGGTCAAAGAAGTAGGATTTCCACCTCAAGACATTATTTTTGATCCAAACGTGTTAACGGTTGCAACAGGAATAGAAGAGCACAATAACTATGCAGTGAATTTCATCCGCGCCACAAAATGGATCAAGGATAACCTGCCTTTTGCCAGTGTTAGTGGAGGAATAAGCAATGTGTCTTTCTCCTTCAGGGGGAATAATAAGGTTAGGGAGGCCATGCATACATCATTCCTTTATCATACCATAAAGGCAGGTTTGGATATGGGGATTGTAAATGCCGGGTTGATTGAAGTATATGAGGAGGTTCCTGAAGACCTGCTGGATAAAGTGGAGGATGTATTGCTAAATAGAAAACACGATGCCACCGAGGCACTCGTTTACTTTGCTGAGAAAGTGAAGGGAGATAAGGGAAAGATATTACTGGTTGATGATGCGTGGCGCAAGGATCCTGTTGATGACCGACTCAAACATTCACTGGTTAAAGGTGTTACTGAATATATCGAGGAAGATGTTGAAGAAGCCCGACAAAAATCAGATCGTACTATCAAAGTTATTGAAGGACCACTTATGGATGGGATGAATGTGGTGGGTGATTTATTTGGATCAGGAAAAATGTTTCTGCCCCAGGTGGTGAAAAGTGCCCGTGTCATGAAAAAAGCTGTTGCTTATCTTATCCCGTATATTGAGGAGGAAAATAAGCAAAATGGAGACAGTACTGGTTCTACCTCGGCGGGGAAAATTCTTCTGGCAACAGTAAAAGGAGATGTTCATGATATTGGGAAGAACATTGTAGGTGTTGTGTTAGCCTGTAACAATTATGAGATCATTGATCTTGGCGTAATGGTACCTCTGGAAAAGATATTGGATACTGCTGTTGAAAAAAAGGTGGATATCATTGGCCTCAGTGGACTCATCACTCCCTCGCTGGATGAGATGATTTATGTAGCACAGGAAATGGAGAAACGTGGGCTTAATTTACCATTATTGATAGGGGGGGCAACTACTTCCCGTATACATACTTCAGTAAAAATTGATCCAACGTATAGTGGACCTGTCATTCATGTAAAAGATGCATCTAAAGGTGTTTCTGTAGCATCACAACTTCTAAACATTAAGGATCATAGATCCATTAAGTATTCTGCAGGGATTAAAGCCGAATACAGGAAGTTGAGGGAAGATCATGCAGGTAGGAGAAAATCGAAAGATCTTTTAAATATTGAAGAGGCCCGGGATCGTAAATTCAGTATTAACTGGGATAATACAACCATTTTTCTACCATCTTATCTTGGTAAAAAGATCTGGCATGAATTTCCATTGGAGAAACTTGTTGACTATATTGATTGGTCACCATTTTTCCATGCCTGGGAGATTCCCGGCAGATATCCCAAATTACTGGAGGATCCCGTATTTGGAAAGGAAGCAGGGAAGTTGTATCAGGATGCCATTAAACTGCTCAACGAAATAATTCATAATAAATCCCTGACAGCGAAGGCTGTTATAGGCTTTTATCCCGTCAATTCTATTGGAGATGACCTGGAATTATATCAGTATTCAGATAATATCCTCGGTGGTAGTAAAATCAATATTGAGGATGGTATCGACCGAAATAAAGTTATTCACACCCTGCATCATTTACGTCAACAGAGTAAGAAGGCTGACAGGTTGCCTAACTATTGTCTATCAGATTTTATTGCTCCAAAAGAAACGGGTAAGGGAGATTATATTGGGGCATTTGTTGTTTCTGCTGGATTTGGGGTGGAAGAATTAGTAAGAAAATATGATGCCAGTCATGATGATTATAACAGCATTATGGTAAAGGCACTGGCTGATCGGTTGACGGAGGCTTTTGCTGAGAAAATGCATGCAATGATTCGAAAGGAGCTGTGGGGATATGCATCAGAAGAGTCATTGCCAAATCAAGAACTGATATCGGAGAAGTACACAGGAATAAGACCAGCACCAGGATATCCGGCATGTCCGGATCATCTTGAAAAGGCAACACTCTTTAAGTTGCTGGATGTTGAAAATGAAATTGGAGTAGGTCTCACCGAGAATTTTGCAATGTATCCTGCCGCTTCAGTGAGTGGATGGTATTTTGCACATCCTGAATCAAGGTATTTCGGAATAGGAAAGATCAACAAAGATCAGGTGAAGGATTATGCAATCAGAATAGGCAGATCATTTGAAGAAACCGAAAAATGGCTTTCGAGTATACTTGCTTACGACTTCTAGTTTTATGCAAATTTGTGTAGATGGTTAGCGCAGATTAGCGCAGATCATTAACGCAGATTAGTACAGATGATTTTGTAGATATCATCAAGGTTTTTGAAAAATTACCTGAATATCATATATATGGTAGTATATTTATTATGCTATCATAGTAGCCACCAAGTCACCAAGACTCGAAGTGGCACTAAGGATTACATCACAAATTGCCGAATTCCATATTTTATTCTTGGAACATTGAAATTAATTAGATACCCCAATCGTTTTCCCGTTAATTTGAGATAACTTAATATTTGTGCTTCCCAGACTGGGTTAACAGTTTCCAATGCTTTTAACTCACAAATAATGGAGTCCTCTACCAATACATCCAAGCGTAACCCTTCATCGAACTTGAATTCATCATAGAAGACTGGTATATCAATTTGTCTCACATAACTAATTCCTCTCTTTTTTAATTCATAACAAAAACATATCTCATATACTTTTTCAAGTAATCCTGGTCCTAACTCAGAATGTACACTAAATGCGGCATCTACAATCATTTTTCCTATTTCATCAAGATGACTTGGTACTGGCTTGATTCTTACTTGGTGAATCTTGGTGCCTTGGCGCCTTGGTGGCGTATTTTGCTGGTTTTTCATAATGTTAATAATTGAATAGTAAAACAATTAAGTATATAATTTAAATTTCTTGCCGGGAAGAGATCTTATTAGTCCTTTGAATTCCAGGCTGAGGAGGAGGGAGGCGATTCTATTGACAGGTATTTGAGCTTTCCAGCTGAGATCATCGATCATCAATTCTTTTCCATTTTCCATAAATGTTTGGATCACCATGGCTTCCTCATCCGTTAAATCATCCCTGTCCGGATAGGACATTGAATCATTATCAACCCCCACTTCCCAATTCATAATATATTCAATATCCTTTACACCGGTAAGAATATGAGCCTTGTGTGTTTTGATCAGATGATTACATCCCTGTGAAAAAGAATGATCCAGATTACCCGGGATTGCAAAAACCTCCCTGTTATATGTATTTGCGTATTCGGCTGTAATTAACGCACCGCCTTTCTTTGCTGCTTCAACAATAACCACTACATCTGACATACCTGCAATAATCCTGTTTCTTTCAGGGAAAAAATGTGCTTCAGCCATCATATCATAAGGATACTCAGAGATCAGTCCGCCTGATTTATACATTTGCCTGACAATACCCATATGAGCTGATGGATAGATTCTCCCAATGCCTCCACCCAGTACTGCAATTGTTGACAGCCCATATTTCAAAGAAGTTTTATGAGCATGAATGTCTACACCATAAGCCAGTCCGCTTATGATCAGGGGATTATAAACTTTTATATCAGAAATCAACTTCTCAGTTGTTTCTTTGCCATACTGGGTAATGCTTCGGGTACCAACGATAGAAACAATTTTTTTACCATTTAAATCTGTATTGCCTTTAAAAAAGATAATGGAAGGAGCGTCAAGGACCTGCTTTAGCCGGAAAGGATATTCCTTATCAGTATAAAAAAATATTCGTGTGTTATTTTGTTCACATGTTTTTATAATCCTTTCTGCCTCATTGAAGGTTTCTTTTCGTAAGACAGCTTCAGCAGTTTTTTCACCAATACCAGGGATTTTAACAAGTTTTCTTTTGTTTGCTTTGAAAACTTCTTCTGCTGATCCACAATAGCTAATCAGTTGTTTAGCCATTACATTACCAATTCCGGGAATCAGGCTGATCGCAACCTGAAGCAATTTTAGCTGGTTCATATATTAAAGCCGTATGTTACGGCAGCTGGTTCTTTAGCTCAATCAGGAATTTTCGGACTTTTTTTAATGAATCTATCATATCCATATTATCCTTCACACTTGAAGTGTTATTTTTCAAGAGATCCTTAGCACCTTGTAATGTATAACCTCGTTCCTTAACCAGATGGTAAATTAACTTTACGTTTTCAATATCTTCCCTGGTGAATTGTCTGTTTCCTTTCCTGTTTTTCTTTGGTTTGATAATTTCAAACTCACTTTCCCAGAAACGAATAAGAGAGGTAGCTACATCTAATTGCTCTGCTACTTCACCGATGGTGAAGTATTTTTTCTCAATTACTTTCTCTTTATAGGGCACCGTTGGATGGTAATGTTTAAGAACAACTAAGTTAATTCCGGGTTGGTTAAAAGTCTTATCAAAAATATGAAAATTTAAATGGATTGCCAGCTACAAATAAAAAAGTTTAAAAAAAATCCTTTGTTTTTTAACAAAGGATTCATT
>JBHOSY010000159.1:0-10510 GCA_042584165.1 Bacteroidota bacterium
TTTAAGTTAAGAATTTTGGCTTAACTTACTGTCCGATCAAATGTAGCAGGTCCAAGCAGGCATAAAGACAACCCTAACCTAAAAATTCATTTTATTTTCAAGGAGTGATGAGATAGTCACCTCCTGCAGGCCAGCTGGAATGTAATGCAGGTTGTCGAAGAATTTGGTATTATTACTCATAATCAGATGAAACGATTCTCCCTTTTTATATTTCTATTCTTATGGGTTGAGTATTCAATCGCTCAGCAGGTTATTCCTGTTGATATTAAATTGCCGAAGGTATTATTCACAAATCCGGACTTAATCCATGCCAGGGAGAAGGATAAGATTCTCCTGAAGACTATGGAAGATCTGATCATGTCAACACCAAAGGGAGAGGAGATCACAGTTTCAATTTTCAAGTTTAACCGGAAAGACATTGCTGAAACACTTGTGGAAGCCCAGAACCGGGGGGTTAAAGTGAGAGTGATCATGAATAAAGGGGAAACAAGTAAAAAAGATAATAAAGATATCAAGGATTACTTCAAAGAAAACCTGGAAGATTTCTACTACATTGAAAACACCATTTCAGAAAAAGCCATTATTCATAATAAATTCATATTATTTTCCGGCATTATGACCCAATCCGGATTATTGCACAATGTCGTATTACAAACTTCTTCGAATATTCAAAAAAAAAGTAGTCAAAAACTCCAGGATATGCTGATTTTCCAGGATGAAGATATCTATTATGGATACCTGGATTTCTGGTATAATATTAAAGTACTCGGTAATGTTGAGAAACTGGAATCATATAATTATTACAACATAGAAAATGATGGATATGATCTGAAGGCATTTTTCTTTCCAAAACGAAAGAACGAAGAGGAGAAAGGGCAGGATAACATTATTAAGATACTATCCAAGATCAAAGATCCTGAAAAAGCCTGCATCCGATTTGCACACGGCAAATGGAATGATGATAGAGACAATGTGCTGGCTGTGTTAAAAACCTTGAGTGAAAAAGGTGCCGAAATCAATATCATCACAAATAAAAATGTGGATGATGATCTATTCAATTCTTTTGATCAGGACAAGGTTTCTATTACTTTTTTACCTGACCATATGAATATGCACACCAAATTCTTTCTTACAGATGCGGATTTTGGAAATGGACAGAAACAAATCGCCTGGACTGGTTCACATAATATGACAGAACGATCATTACGTAACAACTTTGAGGTACTTCTTGCTATACAAAATCCAGAGATCTATGAAGACTATTTGAAGTATTTTGAAGAAATAAGGGATATGGATTAGACAGGTTTATTTGTTTATATATTTATGTGCATAATTGTTTAAATGATAGTTCATTCATTTGGTTAGCTAAAATCTTCTTTGTTGTAAAATCAAGGAAATATATATTGAGTGTAACATAAGAATCAGAAAATGATTAAGAGAAGATCCTTCATCAGAAAACTTTCGCTCACATCTGCAATAGCAGGTTTGGGCATGTACCAATCTTTTGGATCTCAAGGGGTTAAGCCAGGGAAACCCGTACAGTCACTTGATAATGATCCGTTACTGAAATTCACACTTCCCATGGTGATAGCTACCTGGCCCAACCAGGAGGCAACCAGGGCAGCTATGGATGTGCTTAAAAATGGTGGCAGGGCGCTGGATGCTGTTGAAGCCGGCGCATGGGTTCCGGAAGGTAATCCCAATGATATGTCCGTAGGATATGGTGGTATACCGGATAAGAGTGGTGATGTTACCCTGGACGCATGTATTATGGATGAACATGGTGCAGCAGGATCTGTAACTTATCTTAAACATATCAAACATCCCATATCAGTGGCAAGAAAAGTGATGGAAGAGACTCAGCATGTAATGCTCAGCGGACAGGGGGCTTTAGAATTTGCCCTGACCCAGGGATTTAAAAGAGAGAACCTTCTGACTGCGGAAGCAATAGAGAAATGGGAAGAGTTAAAAGCCAGTGAAAGAGTAATGGAAATTCATGAGGACAACCATGATACAATTGGAATTCTGGCAATTGACAATAATGAAAACATATCAGGTGCCTGTACAACCAGTGGTATGGCGTATAAGATGCCAGGGAGAGTTGGGGATTCACCTATTCTTGGAGCAGGCATGTTTTGTGATAACGAAGTTGGCGGGGCATGTGCCACCGGCACGGGTGAACTGGTCATGAAAACCCTTGGTTCTTTCCTGATCGTAGAACTTATGCGCCAGGGTATATCACCACAGGAAGCCTGTGAAGAGGCAATCAAACGTATCTTTAGGAAGAAACAATATCGCCCAACCGATCAGGTTGGGTACCTTGCTGTTAATAAGGAAGGTGAGGTTGGAGCCTTTGGATTGCGTGGGGGATTTTATTTTACGGTCTTTTCAGGAGGTGAAAATAAGGTGTATAAATCTGATTCCCTTTTATAAGATAGTCCGAAACTCGAAGCTCGAAGAATGAAGGATGATGGATGATGGAAGAAGAATATTCCACCAATTCCTGTTACACGTTTATTCATAGGCAGGATTTTTATAATTTACAATTAGAACGTGATTGAAAAAAAATGTTTGAGAGAATTTACCAGCCGTGAATAAAGTTGCGCATGGTAATTTATTTCCACAAGAACCGACCGGCTTTAATCAATATCCATATGGTCGGCCATAGTAGAAGATTTAATAAAACCCAGTAAAATTGTATTGGAGCCGCAAATGTATTATCCTCACCTCCCAACTCAAGGATTGGAGCATTCCAATCCGAAGCCACGCCGAAATTCGTATGGGCATAGTTCACGGCAGCCCGGTAAATAGGTTCACGTTCTTCATTAACCCGTAAAGCTCCCTTCTGCCCTACGTAGCCCTCAAATTGTAACGGTGAATCAATGAAAATATCAGCTACAAGCCAGGCTCCTACCTTTACAATCTCTGCATGGATCTGGTGCACGGGTACAATTGGATAAACTGCATAAGTGGTTATTGTAGAATCCTTACTGTTTGGAGTTCTGACCTCATTATATCCATATATATCTGAACGAAGAATTGCATCTTCAAGATAAAACAAACTAACATCATCATATTGATCTGGACTGTTGATAAGTTCGTCCATAGAAACTCCCACAACGTGGGATACTTCCAGGTAATCTTTAAAATTGATGATTATGGGAGCACTAATAAAACAACCGAGGAATGCAAGAGCCCCTGATATAATGAACGTTTGCTTCCTGTTAAACTTATCTCCAAATGATTTAGCCATTAAAATCAGTAATAAGCCAACTCCCAAACTCGGAATAAAACCAGGATGGTTATTAGTAGCATAGTGTAGCAAAAGCCCGGCCACCTGGAACAATAAAATGATGAATAAACCTATAAAGAAAACTTGTTGATCAAATTCCTTTGTACTGGGTTTTATTGTTGTAGGTCTGGTCATTTATTTTAAAATGTATCCGGAAGTGATATTAACATTTTCCATAAGAATTAAAAAATAAGGGAGGTTATAAATAATTGATTTCTATATCAAGTACCTTTAAATTTTGATTTTTCCTATACGCTCGATGGAAAGTCGCAATACGAAAACTACCCGGAAAGTGATATGTTATCACTGTGGCGATCTATGCCATGAGGAACACGTTGTTTTTGATGGTAAAGATTTTTGTTGCAACGGATGTCGAACTGTCTTTGAAATATTGAATGAAAACGGATTATGTAACTATTATGATCTTGAAAAAAATCCGGGAATTTCATTGAAAACCAGGGAATTCGGAGACAAATACAAGTTTCTTGACAACAAAGACATCCAGGATAAACTGATGCAATTCTCGGGTGAAAAAATTTCGAAAGTTACTTTTTATATCCCATCAATTCATTGCTCCTCCTGTATCTGGCTCCTTGAAAATCTTTACATACTCAAAGAGTCAATTTACCATTCCAGAGTCAATTTTGTAAAAAAAGAAATCTTAATCGACTACAATCCAACAGAAATCTCACTCCGCAATATTGTAGAACTACTGGCTACCATTGGTTATGAGCCCTATATCAGCCTGGATGCAGAATCGAAAAAGAAGCATCAGTCTATCAACCGGAGTTTACTCATAAAGATCGGCGTGGCAGGTTTCAGCTTTGGGAATATCATGCTTCTCAGTTTTCCGGAGTACTTTGGATTTGAAGGGATCGACGATCTTGGATTGCAGAAATTTATTACATGGCTTAATGTGTTGCTTGCGATCCCTGTGGTTTTTTATTGCAGCATAGATTATTTCAAATCAGCAGTAGCAGGGATAAGACAGCGATATATTAATATTGACGTTCCAATTGCCCTGGGTGTTATCAGCCTTTTTACGAGAAGCCTGTTCGAGGTGATCAGCCATACAGGGCCGGGATATTTCGACTCTCTTGCCGGTTTAATGTTCTTTCTGCTCATCGGTCGATGGATCCAAAGCAGAACCTATGAAGGGCTTTCATTTGAAAGAGATTATAAATCTTATTTCCCACTGGCTGTCGTTAGAGTAATCAAAGGTAAAGAGGAACCTATACCTGTACGAGATCTTACTAAAGATGATGAAATAATAATTCGAAACCACGAAATCATCCCAGCTGACAGTATCCTGCTGGGTGAACATGCATATATTGATTACAGTTTCGTTACCGGTGAAGCCGATCCGGTATCGAAAGGGAAGGATGATTTTATTTATGCCGGTGGCCGACAGGTTGGCCCATCCATTCGACTAAAGGTACAAAAACCAGTATCACAAAGTTATCTTACTCAACTCTGGAACAATGAAGTATTTAATAAGAGTGATAGTAGTCAACTAAACAATCTTGTTGACAGAATAAGCAAATATTTTACGGGAATTGTTCTCGGTATTGCCATAATTGCATTTATTACCTGGCAATTTATTGATCCGGATAAGTCATGGTTTATTCTTACAGCAGTCTTGATTGTAGCCTGTCCCTGCGCCCTGGCTCTGGCAACTCCATTTACGCTGGGAAATACCATGCGTGTCTTTGGTCAAAACCATTTATACCTGAAAAATGCCCATGTAATTGAGAAGCTTACACGAATAAAACACCTTGTTTTTGACAAAACTGGTACAATAACAGAAAATCGTTCAAGCAAAATACTCTTTAAAGGGGAACATCTATCTACGCAACAATTTAACTGGATAAAATCATTGGCTTCCAATTCCAATCATCCCCTAAGCAGAAGAATTGTGGAATTCGAAAATGGAACGGATGGAGATTTCAGATCAGTTCCACAGGATTATGTTGAGCTGGAAGGGCACGGCCTTAAAGGAACTGTTAATGGTCATAATATCATTATAGGTTCTATATCATATATAAAAAATACGATAAATAATCTGCAGAGTCTGAGGGTCAATAAAACGGATTCATCATCTGCTGTTCACGTTTCAATTGATGAGGAATATAAGGGTTATTTTCAAATTGAAAACAAATATCGTAAAGACATATTACCATTAATGCAAAGTTTAAATTCCAGGTATAGTATCTCACTGTTGTCAGGTGATAATGAAAAGGAAAAATCAAGACTCCAAAAAATACTCCCTGGTGGCAGTGAGATGTTATTTCATCAAAAACCAGAAGATAAATTGGATCATATTTCCAATATTCAGCAAAAAGGCTTGAATGTATTGATGCTGGGGGATGGGCTGAATGATGCTGGCGCTTTAAAAAAGGCAGATACCGGGATCGCCGTTACCGATGATATCACGGCCTTCACTCCAGCCAGTGATGCTATCCTGGATGGAAATAAATTGTTCTTGTTAAATCGTATTCTTAACTTCTCAAGAATCGCTAAATATATAATTGTAGCCAACTTTATTATTTCTTTTCTATATAATATTATTGGAATGGGATTTGCTGTATCAGGAAATTTGAGACCCATCGTTGCTGCAATATTAATGCCTATTAGCAGCATCACCGTGGTAGCATTTGCAACTTTTGCAGTGAACACCATGGCAAAACTTAAAAAGCTTATTTAATGTCGGTAATAATCCTATTGATCATTTTCAGTATTATTATAGCTACAGGCTTCCTGGTTGCATTTATTTGGGCTGTCAAGACCGGGCAATTTGATGATACCTCCTCACCATCAGTACGGATGTTGTTTGATGATCAAAAACAAGGTAGGAGAAGAAATAAGAATGCTAAGGCTGAGACTGCGGAGAAGGATAAGTAGGACTCGAAATTGGTATCTTAATATTCTGAAATTAAAAGCCCGGTCAATGCCGGGCTATCATGTACGATTTGATTATCCTGAATCTTGGATTGCACCATTTTCTCACATGTAATTATTTATATATAATTTTATAATTATTACATGATTTTGCTGTAAATAATACAGGAATGTTGAAATCAAATTTGTCATTCAGTTTTATCTGAACAAATAATTATCAACCTTCTTCGTTCCACTGATCATTGTTTTCTGTCTCCGTTCCACCTTCTCCGGATGGATTCACATCCTCTTCAGTACAGGCATTAAAGAAACCTGTAAATAATACTAAAGACAAAAGTATAAATAATAACTTCTTCATAATTAAATATTTAAAGGTTCAAAGCACTCAATGAGTATATCAATTCCCTAATACTCTGGATTATCAAAAAGCTCCACCTCTTTTTGATAAATTACCTTAACGCACTATAGGGTAATTTAGAAATCAATATTATGACTAACTTTAACTTACTAAATATTACTAATCAAAGATTCATATATTTATATTAACGTAAAAATCAATTGATCCGGATATTTTACACATGTGCTTTTTTTGTGAGTTTTCAATTTTTTGCACTTGCACAAAACTCAGACAGGATTCTTATTGATTCAATCAGCAATGTTAATTCAGAGCAACTTGATAGTCTTTATTATCGACTGTTCTTAAAGCATAGAACAGAGAACCTTGAACTGGCGGAAGAATACGCCACATTATCTTATGAGTATGCTGAACAGTATAACCACAAAGAGCAATTTGTTAAAGCAGGAAATGCTCTTGGATACATACTCAATGAAGTTAATAATTATACAGGGGCTGAAAAATATTATTTGAGTGCACTGGAAACTGCCCTCGATATTAACTATGAACGTTACCTCATTTTCATCCCAAATAATTTAGGTAACCTTTATAATGCAAAATTATCACAATATGATAAGGCCATCGAATATTATCTGATGTCTCTGGATTATGCTCAGAAGTTTGAAAAGCCGGAAAGCCAGGCTGTGGCATTCAATAATATTGGCCTGGTTTATTATCGCCTTGGAAATTATACGGAAGCATTAAACTACCATAAAAATGTTATTGCTATAAAAAACCAACATGGAATAACCGAAGATATTTACATAAACCATAATAATCTTGGGTTGAGTTACAATGCTGCAAAAAACTATGATGAAGCAATTGAATCTTTCGATTATGTACTCGAAAACTGTAGTGAATGTCCGAATTCCATCCTGGCAGAGGCATATCTGGGATTGGGAAATACATATTTTGATTCTAAAGACTATGATGAAGCGATTGAATATTTCATTTTCGCCAAGTCTTTGTATGAAAAGGATAATAATTTAATTAAAAAGTCAAGTGTAGATTATTTCCTGGCTAAGATCTATTACGAAATGGGAGATGTAGATAAAGCAATTGCCTTGCTTGAAAACAGCCAGGAATCAGCATTACAGGTAAAATCCGCTAGAAGACTAAAATCCAACTATGAGTTATATGCGGATATATTTGAAAATCAGGGTGACTATATCCTGGCATATGGTTACCTGAAAAATTTCATAGTTTTAAAGGATAGTATTTTCAACGAAGAGCTTGCCGAGAATCTTAAAGATGCCCATATCGCTTTTCAACAAAGCCAGACCGATGAAGTGATCCGTGGAAAAGAGGACCAGATCAAAAAAAGCAGAAATGTTACTATTCTATTGGGAGTAATTTCGGTTTTGTCCTTCATAATACTACTATTTGCATATAGGGATATAGTGTATCGTAGGAAGGTAAATGAAAAATTAGATAAACTTGTCAAAGCAAAGACCAAGGAATTAGTAACTTCTAATACCAAACTAGTAAAATCACGCAAAGACCTTGATACATTCCTGTACAAAACTTCGCATGATATTCGTGGTCCACTTGCTACATTAATGGGACTGACTAACCTTGCAAAAATAGAGTCAGGAGATGTTGAGACTTCAGGTTACCTTGAGAAGATAAATAGTACAGCACTTAATCTGAATGACGTAATTAACCGTTTAACCAGCATCAGCCAGATCAGTTCCCAACCTGTGAAACCAGATAATGTCAATATCTATGCGATGGTCAACAATATTGTTGATCGGTCAAGAAACAAAATCAAATATAACATCTCATTCAAATTATCGGATTCGGTCCCTGATTCTGTAAAAACGGACAAAGTGCTGCTTGAGTTTATTTTAGCAAGTTTAATCGATAACGCCTTCAAATACTATGACCCATCTGAGAAGAACTGTTATGTTGAATTGAACATATCTTTGAATGATGCCATCTATATTCAGGTTAAAGATAATGGTGCCGGGATCGATGCGAAGTTTAAAGATAAGGTTTTTGATCTCTTCTTTGTTGCCAATGAGAAACAACATGGTGCCGGGATTGGTTTATATCAGGCCATGCTTGCTACCGAACGATTAAATGGGAACATACAATTGAATCGGATCAGGAAACCGACAATTTTCTCAGTTAACATCCCATTAGAATAAGGGCCAAGAAAATCCAATATGCCATTAGCGATAAACAGTCTCAGGGTAGGTCATAAATACTACGTCAGAAATTATGATGAGGTAAAGAAATTCGAATTGGTACAAATCACACCCGAGGAAAAATATATCGCCAAAGACATTGAAACACTTGAAATATTTGATATGGATGAGATTACAAGATATGGAATCGGAAAAGACTATGAATTAATTGAATATGAAGATGAGATTTGATCATTCTCGCGAATCCAGTAATAAATCTTTTTTCAGACAGGTAATATATTATATATTGTGACATCAATACGAAGCTGATATGCTAATTGTATTTCTTGATAGTATGACCGTAGGAGAAGTGCCGAACATAAATAAATTTGAAGATTTTGGCATTCTTAACCTGTTTCCTGTCACGTTAAAAGAAGAAGTAGTTGAACGCACTTCCAATGCTGATATCATAATAACAAACAAGGTAGTTATTGATAAAAAGGTCATGGATCAAGCTAATCGCTTGAAACTCATCTGTATTGCAGCTACCGGTACTAATAATGTTGATCTGGAATATGCTAAAGAGAAAGGCATTGAAGTCAAAAACGTATCCGGATACTCTACTGAAAGTGTCACTCAATCCACATTCAGTATGTTGTTTTACCTCATGAATAAAACCAGGTATTATGATGATTATGTGAAGAGTGGTGAATATACTCACAGCCCAATATTTACACATATGGGACCAGCTCCAGGAGAATTATCCGGAAAACAATTTGGAATCATAGGTCTTGGGAATATTGGTACATCCGTGGCAAAAGTTGCAGAATCGTTTGGCGCCAAAGTCTTATATTTTTCAACGACCGGTAAGAACGTATCAAAACATTATACCAGGATGGATTTGGATGATTTATTAGAATCCTCAGATGTTATCTCAATTCATGCCCCTCTAACTGATGTCACATATGATCTTATTAATTATCCAAAATTGAAAATAATGAAACCGAGTGCAATCCTGATCAACACGGGAAGAGGTGGAATTGTTAATGAAAAGGATCTGGCCGATGCATTGGATGAAGAGTTGATCGCCGGAGCTGCATTGGATGTATTTGAGGTGGAACCTATGATAAGCGAAAATCCTTTATTAAGAATAAGAAACAAGGATAGGCTGTTGATTCTTCCTCATATCGCCTGGGCAAGTGTTGAATCCCGTACTATATTGATCGACATGGTATATGACAATATCAAGACTTTTCTCGATAAAGTTCACTAGTGATCTAAAACCATCAGGATATATTGGATTCGGACTCAGACTCTTCAGAAACTTTTCCAGCTTTGGGTAATTTAAAGGTAAATATGGAACCTTCCCCAACCGCACTTTCAACTGAAACAGACTGGTTGTGTGCTTCAAGAATATGTTTTACTATGGATAAGCCGAGTCCGGTGCCACCGGTATCTTTCGAGCGACTTTTATCAACACGATAAAACCTTTCAAAGATCCTGTTAATATCTCCCGGAGGAATTCCCATGCCATTATCTTTCACTGACACATTTATAAAATCTTCCAAATCTTTTAACTCTACAATGATTCTGCTGTCTTTATCATGAGAATATTTAATTGCATTTGAGATAATATTCAGGATAACCTGAGAGATCTTTTGGCGATCACCATATACCATGGCTATAATCAGGCTATTATCAGAGAAACCGAGTTGCAATTCTTTTTTATCTGCTTTTTCTTCAAATTGATCAAAAACTTCATTGATCACGTCACGTAAATCAAATACTGAATGTGGA
>JBHOSY010000160.1:0-10431 GCA_042584165.1 Bacteroidota bacterium
ATCTGGGATCCTTCAACAAGCAGGAAAAATCCTTTTTCATTTTGACTCAAAAGTTCCAGGGCCTTCATGGTCCATTTTTCCAGCAAATCACCGCGTCCTGTCAGGATGGCTGGAGGATGGTTCTCGTATAACAATGCAGCTAATTTTCCCGAATGCACATTTTCCAAATTAGCTCGATTTCGATAAAGCTGTTGGCACTGTACTTGAATTTGCTTCGGAAAACCCTGAAACCCTCGTGATTGTGACTTCAGATCACGAAACTGGTGGATTAGCTTTGACTGGAGGAGATTTAAAAAAAGGCAATGTTGAAGGCAATTTTTCTACCATGGGTCACACGGCCTCTATGGTTCCTGTATTTGCTTTTGGCCCCGGAGCAGAAGAGTTTGGCGGTATTTTTGACAACACTGAAATCTTTAAAAAGATCACAAAACTGCTACTAAAAAAGTAATATTCACAAACCAACTGGCCAACCATTTTGTCATCAGGGCAAAGAATGCAAGAAGAATGACAATCTTTCTTCGACGCTTTATAGTAAATGCTATTCCAATAAAAATTGCAGAAAATCCGATTGTTGTGAGAAAATGATAAATACTTACCAGAAAAGCCGGTAGCATAAAAAGTTAAATAAAAATAGGGAAGAGGATGTTGGAATTCCCATTAGTAATAATTCTATTTGTCAAAGACAGAATCTTGAATTTTATGTCCGATACAGTTAAGTTTTAAATGATATCCGGATTCTCAAATACAAATTTACCTACTTCTTTCAAGGCAGCTATGTCCTCCTCCGGGAATGAACCATCAGGTAATGGACCGACATTAAGTAATAAGTTATGTCCCTGAGACCTTGTTTCCTTTAATTGTTCGATTACCTGTTCTGATGTTAAATGTTTGCCATCCATTCCTTTATTATATCCCCAAGTTGCCCCACCATGCCATCCTGGCAAATGAGGTTGCATAGTTGTACATATCTCTTTAGGCTTATTCTTGTTTAGATCATATACCTTTCTGGCAATCTCGAATTGTTCACCAACTCTGGCTCCACCGGAACGCTCAGGTGCTGCAAAATCTTCAGTTCCATTTGCTCCCTGCTTAAATGAAATAAGTATATGTGGATTCAAAGAATGCACCAATTGATATGTCTCCTCAATTGGGAAAAGATCTGGCCTGCTGTAGTATCCCATAATAGGATCAAACCAGATACCTGCAAGATTCTTATGCCTGGTTAATAGTTCCTTTAATTGAGCATGAACAAATTCAATGTAAGTCCGGAAATCTTCATTTTTCTCAAACAAATATTCAGGTTGTGGATTGGTATAGGCTGGTCTGGCATTCTGCCATCCTGCTTCCCGGGAATAGAAATAGGGATGCTTCCAATCAGCCGCATAAGAATAATATAGGAATAATCCCAGTCCTTTTGAATCACAAGCATCCGCTAGCTCAGCAATCAAATCTCTCTTACATGGTGAATTCGTTACATTAAAATCGGTTTGATCTGTCTCAAACAAACAGAAACCATCATGATGCTTGGAAGTTATGTTAATATATTTCATTCCAGCTTCCACAGTAAGATCAGTAATAAATTCTGCATTGAAATTTTCAGCTGTAAATGTCAGACGAAGGCTATCATAATCAGATACAGGGATTGGCGGATCGTGTGACAACTGTACCCACTCACCCTCTCCTAGTTGACTGTATAAACCATAATGCATAAACAACCCGAATCCTGCCTCCTTAAACCACTTGAGGTTTGCAGCCCTTGGATCCTGCTGGTATAATTCAGTATAATCTTTTAGATGTGGTGGAACATTTACATTCAAATGTTGTTTTCCTGAATTGCATGAATTAAGAACTAACAGGAATAAGATAAGTAATATGTAATGAGAAATTCGGATTCTTTTCATAGTTACAATTTAAATAACTCTATTCTGTATTCCACACTAAGCTTTCCTAAAATCTTTACTTAATCTTACATTTCATTAGATTTGTAATGATTTTTTTAAGCTTACTATCATGAGATATTATATATTTCCCCTGATATTTCTGGTCATTTCATGCACAAATAAAAAAGAATTTCCAAATATTATACTGATTGTAGTGGATGACCTGGGATGGGCCGATCTGGAATGTTATGGCAGCGAGTTTTATGAAACGCCCAACGTCGATAAGTTAGCAAGTAAAGGGATTCGGTTTACGCATGCTTACGCTGCTTCACCAGTATGTTCCCCTACCCGCGCTGCATTGATGACCGGGAAACATCCCGCCACGTTGAACATAACAGACTGGATCCCAGGCAGACAATCCCATCAGGGGGTGAAAAACTACCAGAAGTTCATTGTACCTCCCTTCAGGTGGGAACTCCCGCTAGAGGAGGTGACCATTGCTGAGAAATTGAAAGAGTTGGGCTATGCAACAGCACATATAGGTAAATGGCACTTGGGAAAAGATGGATACCTTCCACAGGATCAGGGTTTTGATATTAATATAGGAGGTGCCCATATCGGTCAACCGGGATCTTATTTTTACCCATTTAAAAATCACCGTTTAACCCATGTAGTCAACGGCTTGGATGATATTTCCAATGAAGGTGACTATCTGACAGATAGACTCACAGATAAAGCCCTTCAATTCATTACCGATCATGAATCAGTTCCTTTTTTCCTATATCTCCCATATTACACAGTCCATACCCCTATTCAGGGAAAAGAAGACTTAACTGAAAAATATCGTCAGAAACTAAATAAAATGAAAAGTTCCAGACAGGTGTATCCGGAATACGCAGCAATGGTACATTCTATGGATGAAAACGTAGGCAGGATCCTTGAAAAGATCGGGAAATCTGGTCTGGAAGAAAAAACAATAATCATATTCACTTCAGATAATGGCGGACTTGCAATCCCGCGCGGTGATCACACATGGCCTACTAATTGTCGCCCGCTCAGGGAAGGGAAAGGATTTCTATATGAGGGTGGAGTCCGGATACCTGCAATTATTCGATGGCCGGGGGTTATTCAGGGAGGAACCGAATCAGATTTCAGGTTCTCGAGTATCGATATTTTTCCGACTATTATGGAAATTCTGGGATTGGAAAAGGGAGAGGCAGAAGGTATCAGTTTGCTGCCCCTGATAACAAATGGAGAAACACCTGATAGAAACACATTGTACTGGCACTTCCCGCATTACCACCTATCGATGCCAGCATCATCCATAATAAAGGATGACTTTAAGTTAATTGAATACCTGGAAGATAATAAATTCGAGTTGTATGATCTTGGGAGTGATCCTTCTGAGACAAATGACATATCATATGATATGCCAGGGAAAGTTACTGAATTATATAAAGATCTGAATCATTGGAGGGAAAAGGTTAAGGCTCAAATGCCAATACCTAATCAAGATTACGTTCAAACACAATAAAATGAAAAGATTCACCTTTCTATACATCCTTATGCTTATTGCTTCAGGATGCCATATCGACCCTAAAGATCCCAGACCTAACATTGTCCTGATCATGGGAGACGATATTGGATTTTCTGATTTGGGTTGTTATGGTGGCGAAATACAAACTCCAAACCTGGATAAACTCGCTGCTGAAGGTATTCGATTCAGCGATTTTTATAATATGTCCAAATGTGAGACCACCCGTTCCGTCTTGTTAACTGGTTTATATCAGGGTAACATCAAATCGGTTAATATTGCCAGCTTGCTTGGTGATGCTGGTTATAATACTATTCAGTGTGGAAAGGAACATTTCCAGAAATGGGTACCTGAACAATGCTATGCTAAACACGCTTTCCAAAAATCTCTAGTCTTCTGGACCATCAATGAGTTTTTTATTCCTCCAGATGGTGAGCTGGCAAACCCATATGAATTAAATGGGGTTGAGATCTCCTATAATCAATTAGAAAATGAGATAGATCCTTTATACAAAACTGATGTACTAACAGATTACGCATTAAAATTCCTCCGGGAGGCCATAGGAGATGACAAACCATTCTTTCTTTATATGCCGTATAACTCAGCTCATTATCCCCTTCAGGCGCGACCAGAAGATATAGCCAGATTTCGAGGGAGTTATAAAGCCGGTTGGGATAAACTGCGACAGGAAAGATATGAAAGGATGACAGGAAGTGGAATTCTTAATCCTGAAAATGAATTGAGTCCCCCAACATCTAATGTTAACAAATTCAGGGGACATCCAAAAGGTGATGATGAAATCAGAGAAAAAATACCATTGTACAGGCCCTGGGAGTCACTTTCTGAGGAAGAAAAAGATGAACTGGATCTTGAAATGTCTGTTTTTGCCGCGATGGTTTACAGGCTTGATCTGAATGTTGGACGTATCGTAAGTTTCCTTGAAGAAAATCATGAAATTGATAACACTTTGATTATATACCTGAGTGATAATGGATCCTGTCCGTACGACAGCAATGTGGATTTCGATCATCAGCCTGGACCAGGGAATTCGTACCGTACTTTATGTGCTGCCTGGGCGAATCTTGGAAATACTCCTTTTAAATTCTTTAAACAGTTTGGGCACGAAGGTGGAGCACATACGCATCTCATCGCTAACTGGCCTGAAAAGATTTTGAATAAAGGGAGTATTGTGCACACACCAGGGCATGTAGTTGATCTCTATCCTACATTATTAGAGGTAGCTGGAGTTCCATATCCAGAGCAATTCAACGAACAGTCCACTTTAACACTCCACGGCAGATCATTGCATCCTGTGTTTATTGGTCAGGAAATGGGAAATCCTGAATATATCGTATCTGGTTTTGGTGAAAGATTTCGAATGTTTCGTAACGGAAAATACAAAATTGTGAAGAAGAATAACGAAGCATGGGAATTGTATGATCTATATGAGGATAGAACGGAATTGAATGACCTTGCTTCAACACAACCTGAAAAAGTGAAAGAGTTGGAAAGTGCATATTGGCAATGGCAGAATGAATTACCATGAAAATCAGGTTGAATGGGATGTCATCAGGATAAGAAGGAATCTTGCTCATATGATTTTACCAAATACGCAAAAAATCGTAATTTAGAGTTGTATTACATGAGTACTGATCATTAAAAGACTAATAACTGTCAATCGACCACCCTGAGAAGGTTACTGAACCTTTAGAACTATATGTTAAGGAAGTTTGTGTTGAGGAATGGGATGAATTGATTTTTACTTGTGATCTATAATAGAAGGAAAAACTTTTTAAATATGGAAGCTGAATTAACTGAAAAGAAAGGATTATCCGAACTACAGAAATTCACAATCGCCCTGTTAAGAATTGCCATTGGATGGCACTTCCTTTATGAAGGGCTTACAAAACTTTACACACCAGGATGGACTGCAGCTGGTTACCTTGAAATGTCATCAGGACCATTTGCAGGAATCTTTCATGCTATAGCTGCAAGTCCGGGAATGCTGCAATTTGTTGATTTTGTAAATATCTGGGGATTGATCCTGATTGGTATCATGTTGATCCTGGGTATTTATACCAAAGTGGCAATATATGGTGGAATTTCTCTTTTAGCGCTATATTACCTGGCAAATCCCCCATTAGTAAAAAATGATTTTGGGCCTCCACCTGAAGGGAGTTACCTGATTGTAAATAAGAACCTGATTGAGGTCCTCTCATTAGCTGTTCTGGCAATATTGAAAGCTGGAAAATATTATGGTCTGGATGCTATCCGGCTAACACATAAAAAAATTGTAAAGGATCTTAAGGAGGATAAATCCTCCGAATTTGGGCCGGTAAAAGTTCCGGATCCCTCTATGGATCGACGTGAGTTATTAAAAAGTCTGGCAACAGTTCCCTTTGTCGGAGCATTCGGTTTTGCTCTATTCAGGAAGAAGAAATGGGAAAGTTATGAGGAACAGAACCTTGTCGATGCCGTAACAGGCGCCTCTGTAAAAACGCTGGATATTCAGAGTTTGAAGGATCTCAAAGGAGAAATTCCAAAAGGGAAGATCAAGGGAACAGAATTCAGCCGATTAATCCTTGGTGGCAACCTTCTTTCAGGATACTCCCATTCCCGTGACCTGATTTATGTTTCATCCCTCGTCAAGGCTTATCACCACAGGGATAAGATCTACGCTACCTTATATCTTGCTGAGAAATGTGGTGTGGATACACTATTGACAAATCCTATCCTGGCAACTCTGATTAAGGAATACTGGGAACGAAAGATTGGGAAGATCAAGTTTATTTCTGACTGTGCCGGTTTGGTGTATGATGCAAATGGAGCCTCTCCAATGGATGAACAGGAATACTATGATAAAATCCAGCGAGCCATAGATTATGGGGCAATTGCCTGTTATATCCAGGGAGAAACTGCCGATTACTATATGAAGCATGGTAAGCCCGATGTATTGGAAAAGGCGTTTCAAATAATCCAGGATAATAATATCATACTCGGAATTGGATCTCACCATATTGAAACCATACAGGCTTGTGTTGATGCGGGATATAATCCTGACTTCTGGATGAAAACACTCCATCATCATAATTACTGGTCTGCAGGGCACGAAACATGGCATGATAATATGTATTGCTTCAAACCTGAAGAAACCATTGCTTATATGGAAAGTCTTCCACAACCCTGGATTGCATTCAAAACAATGGCTGCCGGAGCTATACATCCAAAGGAGGCATTTAAATACGCCTTCGAAAAAGGTGCCGATTTCGTCTGTGCCGGAATGTATGACTTCCAAATGGTTGAAGATGTGAATATTGCTCATGATACCTTGAATGGAAATCTTGATCGGAAACGTGATTGGAAAGCATAAGGAACACAAGATTGTA
Source organism: Bacteroidota bacterium (assembly GCA_042584165.1). Lineage (GTDB taxonomy): Bacteria > Bacteroidota > Bacteroidia > Cytophagales > Cyclobacteriaceae > JBHOSY01. The sequence continues at coordinate 6,801 of JBHOSY010000160.1, forward strand.
TGCCATTAAATTAATTTTAATAAACAGTTAGACCAGTATTTTTTACTGGTCTTCTTTTATCATGAATTTTGTTCTCCATCAAGAATGTTAAATCAATTACTTATGACTTGCTGTTTGAGGATCATTGTTACACTTATAATTATATTTTTCAATATAATCCCTGGTTGTTTTGCTCAGGAAAATGAGCAGGCCCATGAGATTGAAAGGATTATAAATAAATATTTTGATAATGGATATTATACCGGAACCATACTTGTTGCTGATAAAAACGGAATTCTCTACAACGGAGCCTTTGGTTATGCTGACAGGGAAACTCAACGGAAATTAACCATAGAAACTCCTTTTTATATTGCTTCGGTGTCCAAACAATTCGTATCTAGTGCTGCTCTGATTTTAGTAAGTGAAGGAAAGTTAAATCTGGATGATCCGATTATAAAATATCTTGACGGTCTCCCCTCCTTCTGCCAGCAGATCACAATCAGGAATCTTCTGAACCATACATCTGGCTTCCCGGATTATTATAATGTGATTGATGTGACACCAGGATTCACTAACGAAGATGTTTTGGATTTTGTGCTTGGGTTGACAGAGCCCGTTTTCCCTCCAGGTACACAATACGCATACAATAGCACAGGATACGTCCTTATGTCTTCAATAATACAGAAAATATGCGAACAGGATTTTTCAGCTTTCATGAATGAAAGGGTTTTTAACCCCGTAGGTATGAAAAACTCATATGTCCTGGATGATGTTTCGGCTGGATTTTCAGGCAAAGCAATAGGATATGCTAAATCAGGAGAAATCGTGGATTATAAATTTCGTACGACAGGTGGCGGCGGTATATATTCAACTGTCTATGATTTGTATTTATGGGACCGGGCGCTTTATACAGGAAAACAGGTTTCTAAATATCTTCTTAAATCACAAGCCTTTAATCCTTCAACACTTTTAAACGGAAAACCCTTGTTCTATGGACTGGGTTGGAATATCAATCCTGAGGATCATAATATTGTTTATCACGGAGGAAGTCTGGTAGGATTTCGAACTCTATTTTATCGCGACACAAAAAAACGACATGTGATAATTATTTTTAGTAACAATGGCTGTGAACAATTAACAGCAATTCAGGATGAAATTAACGAATTGCTTAATAACAATAAATAACTGAAATTAAGGGTACAGAAGAATATTCATGGCATGAAAACTATCAAGGTTGGTGTTGCAGGACTGGGCTTTATTGGTCCGGCACATGTTGAAGCATTACGCAGGCTCCCAAATATTGAAGTGATAGCAGTTTCTGACATTTCTGATAATGAAGCGGGAAAGAAAGCAGAAGAACTGGGTATCAATCATTACTATGGAGATTATGAAAGCCTGATCCACCATCCCGGTATTGATTGTATTCATATTTGCACCCCAAATAATCTTCATTTCCCAATGGCCAAAACTGCTTTAAATAAGGGAATTCATGTAGTATGTGAAAAACCTCTATCCATGACTTTCGAGGAAGCAGAAGAATTGGTTGATATGGCAGAAAAAACAGATCTGGTAAATGCAGTCCATTTCAATATCCGGTATTATCCATTAATCCGGCATATGCGGGCTGCCCGATTGAACGGTGAACTGGGAGAAATATACTCTGTGATTGGATCTTATCTTCAAGACTGGCTGTTCTATGAAACAGATTATAACTGGAGACTGAAACAGGATAAATCAGGTGAATCAAAGGCAATTGCGGATATTGGTTCGCACTTAATGGATTTGCTTGAGTATATAACAGGCCTGAAAATCACTGAAGTATTGGCCGATTTCAACACCATCCACAAAAGCCGAAAAAAACCACTAAAACCAGTTGAAACCTACTCTGGTAAAATGTTGAAACCCGAAGATTACGAAGATGTTCCAATTCTTACGGAAGATTATGCATCTGTTCTGCTACGATTTGATAATGGTAACAAAGGGGTTGTTACGGTTAGCCAGGTGACAGCTGGTAGAAAAAACAGGTTGAGTCTTGAAATAGCGGGATCCGGAGAAACATTTTCCTGGTGCTCTGAAAACCCAAATGAATTGTGGATTGGCAAACGCGATTCTGCCAATGAAATTCTCCTCCGTGACCCTTCCCTGGTGGATAGAGATAGCCGGTCGTTGATATCATTCCCGGGGGGACATAATGAAGGTTTTCCTGATACATCCAAACAGTTGTTTAAGGAAGTTTACCAGGATATCAGAAATGGGAAAAGTAATTCCCCCTCATATCCAACTTTTGAAAGTGGTTTAAGGGAGTTGAAACTCTGTGACGCCATCATCGAGAGTAATAAAAAACAATCCTGGGTGAAGGTATAGGAGATATGGGTGTTGGGTGCTTCCTTTTCCTTCCCCATTAAAGTCTCATTCCCGGAACATGGTGAAGGGGATTTGCTTTGATACTTGCTCAATTTCCAAATTCGAAAGCACCCATATCAGGCTTGCCATCAGAGACTTTGTCGTTGATTCCGGGAATCAATAATCCCTGGTCAATGCATGGGCTCGTTTTCTTCAGGTGCAAATCACCTGCATCCATATTTGATACCTGGGGATAATAACCAAATGGAGCCATGGAATAAGGCACACGCTCTAAGGCTCCCATCCCTTTGATTGAGACGAACATAGGATCCGCCAACATGCCATGTTGTTCACGACCAGAGGTACCCGCAAACTCCTCAATGGAGGTGTATTCGATCGACTCCCATTTTCCATCTTTTTCAACCTCCCACTGAAAAATGACCGGCTGCTCGTCTCGGATATAGTGATAACAGTTATAGTCAATCCAATATCGGTCATTGGCATATCGGATGCCAAAACCATCACTAATGAAAATATTATTGGCGAAGTATTTATGGTCATTGAAGATACTATTGGCTGAAGCAAAACTGATGGCCGTACCGCCGTACTCTTTTCCGCCAGTAAGACAGTAACCACTATTGTGGTAACAATATGTGTACCCTTCTGATGGAACGCCTACATTTAGCTTAAACATTAAGAAATTGTAAGTGGCATCATTGCGGGTTACATAGGTAGGGCCATGCTCTATTGGGGCCACTGAAATGGCCGCGAAACAATTGCGCATTGTGTTACCGTGCACCCGTACGTTCAGACCTCCCCCCTCAACCTCTATCGCATCATCGCCAATATTATATATTTTATTGTACATAATATCCATATCACGGTTAAGATGAAACTGGCCCGGATTCCCCCAGAGTGCGGGTGCAATAGCGTCAAAATAGCCATGGATCAGGTTATAGCAAAAAGAGTTACCACGACCGGCTACACCATCAATAGCCTGGCGACCATATTCGCTGCTTTTAATTTGACTCCATGTATAATCGACCAGGCCACGTTCAAATACTTCATTGTGCAAGATGGCGTTGTCGCACGTCAGGCTATCATAGAATATAATTCCCCGCGGTGCATTGTGTACCACGTTATCCCTGATAATACAATCCTGTGTTCCTTTTTCCAGGCTTATGCCACTTTCTCCAAAAAAACAAAACTCTATACCCTGAAGTACTACATGTTTAGACCCGGTTAGCTGAGCCCCATACCGGTGGACAGCCACGTTATACCTGTGAATTCCTGGCATACTATCATCCCC
>JBHOSY010000161.1:0-10406 GCA_042584165.1 Bacteroidota bacterium
ACTCATTTTAATTGCTCCTGACGGGATAAGGATAAATCCTTGGTACAAATTAGCTACTGGATTTTACATTACCCGGTTATTATTCAAATATATAGTAACCCATCCCGGATTGTTGATATGGTTAGCAAAGATGTTTGGTAATATCGGAATGTTAAATCCCAGGATGTCTGCATTTGCTTTGAAACATATGGAGTATGAGGATAATCGATTAAAGGTATATCGTTCATGGGTAGTATTCCGAAAGCTCTATACAGGTGTTTCACAATTATCTGAGTTAATTAGGAGAAACAGAACGAAGGTGATTATTTATCTAGGTGATATGGACAAGGTAATTACAAGACATACAATCCGACCACTTGTTAATAAGGTACCGGATCAGGCCAAGGTTAAAGTGGTCAAGTCGGATCACAGCCGACTCCTTGAAGCTGTAGCAAAATATTTTGATGAGATGTGATCTTGGATTGTAATTAATAAATAGGGATAGAAACTCTTAACGCTAAACTTTCAACTCTTAACTCACAACCACTTTCACTCCTCCATTCTTCGTTCGCTCAATGTATCTTTTCAATTCCACCTTTTTTTCCTGTGTCCAGTCACGGATATCAGTTGCTTCTTCAATACCAAAGTATATTTTTTCTTTGGCATGTCGCAAATTAAGTGCCTCAATCCAAACCAGTTGAACAGTCCCGTTTAACTTATAGGATAAATGAAACTTGTGTAACTTATTAACCGTCAAACCCTTAATAATTTACAATTTTTTCTAATGAAAGTAATATTAAAGATATGTAATTTTAAAAGGATTCCAAGCAAATTTTATTCAAAAAAATGGACTTTTTGAGTACCAGAACGCATATATTTCTGATTTTGGTTTTACAATTGTTTCTGGTACAGACAATTACCCTTGCTCAGCAAAAGGAATACTTTTATGATAACGGAAATATAAAAAGCAGGGGAGGGGAATGGAATGGTTTGAAGACTGGAGAATGGACGCATTATTATCCGGATGGTACCATTAGTGCCATGGAGGAATATAGTGAAGGCGTATTAAATGGTTCGGTAAAATATTATGATTTCAAAGGTAACCTGATTGGTGTGGAAACCTGGGAAAAGGGATTCCAGGAAGATACCGCTATTTACTATTTTTCAAACGGCAATATAGAAAAGACAGGTATGTATAAGATGGGATTATATAAAGGACTATGGCTTTTTTATGTCGAAAGTGGAATATTAAAAAGAAGAGGTAATTATAGGGATGGGTTACCAACTGGTTATTGGGAGTTTAATAATGAAGATGGGGCACCAATACAGAAAGGCTACTATCTGGAAGGGATTGAACACGGCGCATGGGAGTTTTATTCAAATGATGGCCGACTGGAATATACGGGATTTTATGACCATGGCAAAAAATCAGGTCAGTGGTTTTATTATGATGAGAATGGGAAAAAAGAAGAGGTGAAGTATTAATGGTTTTAAGATTGTTTTATTACAATTTAACTTATTGATAAATCTCATATAAATGTATTATCAAGTATTCATACCATAGTTCTTCTTCAACGGTTAATAAGAAATTAACTATATGGATTATTAATTATGTTTTCTCTAAATTCATCCGGAGAAAGTATACTGCGAGAAATAACATTATGATGGATAAAAAATTTGAACGGGTAACCTGGTATAAAGATGCCATTATCTATGAACTACATATTAAGGCATTCATGGATGGAAACAGTGATGGAATGGGTGATTTTGACGGACTATTACAACGGCTGGATTACTTAGAGGATCTTGGGATTACAACTATCTGGCTTTTACCTTTTTTCCCCTCCCCTTTTCGCGATGATGGTTATGATATTGCAGATTATTATAATGTAAATGAACTATTTGGTGATCTTAAAACTTTCAGGAAATTCCTGAAAGAAGCACACAAAAGAGGATTGAAGGTTATAATTGAGCTTGTATTGAATCACACATCTGATGAACATGAGTGGTTTAAAAGAGCAAAAAAAGCAAAGTCCGGATCGGTATACAGGGATTTTTATTCATGGTCTGATGATCCGGATAAATATGCTGATACCAGGATTATTTTTACTGATTATGAAGTGTCCAACTGGACATGGGATCATGAAGCGGGACAGTATTTCTGGCACAGGTTTTTCTCTCACCAGCCAGACCTGAACTTTAATAATCCGAGTGTACAGAAGGAAGTATTCCGTATACTGGAGTTCTGGTGTAAGATGGGGGTTGATGGATTTCGTCTTGATGCTGTACCTTACCTTTTTGAGGAGGAGGGAACCAACAATGAAAACCTTCCACAGACCCATGATTTCCTGAAACGGTTACGGAAGTTTATTGATGAGAAATATGATAATATTATGCTTCTGGCCGAAGCCAATATGTGGCCAGAGGATTCGGCTTCTTATTTTGGTGATGGTGATGAATGTCAAATGAATTTTCACTTTCCCCTGATGCCGCGGATGTTCATGGCAGTAAATATGGAGGATCGCTATCCGATCGTCGAGATTATTGACCAGACGCCGACCATTCCGGACAACTGCCAGTGGGGTACGTTTCTCCGAAATCACGATGAACTCACACTGGAAATGGTAACAGATGAAGAGAGAGATTATATGTATAAAGTATATACCAAAGATCCTCTTGCACGTATCAACCTCGGTATCAGGAAACGACTTGCACCATTATTGGATAATGATCGCAGAAAAATTGAGTTGTTGAATGTCCTGTTATTTTCCCTGCCCGGAACCCCTGTCATCTATTATGGGGACGAGATAGGTATGGGGGATAATTATTACCTGGGAGACCGGGATGGCGTAAGAACACCAATGCAGTGGGATCCCGGAAGAAATGGAGGCTTTTCGGATGCCAATCCACAGCAGTTGTATCTCCCACTTATTATTGATCCGGAATATAAGTTTGAGAACATAAATGTCGAAAACCAGCAAAAGAATACAAACTCCCTGTTGTGGTGGATGAAACATCTCATCAGAATGCGCAAGAGGTATAAAGCATTCGGCAGGGGAGAAATAAAATTCCTCGAACCTGAGAATAGAAAAATCATTGCATTTACACGTACATTTAATAGTGAAGAACTCCTCATTATTGTAAATCTATCAAGGTTTGCTCAGCCAGTGGAGCTTGATATGGAAGATTATGATGGATATTTACCTGTTGAAGTATTCAGTCGCTCGAATTTCCCAAGAATAACCAAACAGCCCTATATTTTTACATTGGCACCGTATGGTTATTACTGGTTTGAACTCACAAAAGAAAAGGCCGATATTTTCAAAGACGAACCCATTGATTTCTCATTTATTTTTACCGTTGAAAAGTGGGATGCCCTATTTTCAGGAAAGAAAATAAAAGAACTTGAGAGTTACGTATTACCGAAGTATATCATGAAGCGACGATGGTTCTTCGGAAAGGATAAAGGCCTGGAATCGGTGAAGATACAGGATAACATTCCTGTATCATATAATAAAAAGACATTCAATATTCTGCTTTTTGAAGCCAGGTACTTTAAGGGATTACCTGATTTATACGTTCTACCAATATCCTTTGCAACAGAAGTGGAAGAACGTGAATTATTAGAACAATATCCCAAGAGTATTATTTCCAGGATGCAGATGAATGGGAAAGGAGGCGTTTTATATGACCCTATTTACAACCATGACTTCAGGCAATATCTACTGGAAATGATTGTTAAAAACAGATCCTTATCCATTGGAGGGGATGAACTGAAATTTAAAGGGACTTCAATCCTGCGAAAGTTGGTAAAAGAGCACCATGATATTTACCATTCAAAACTTATTGATACAGATGAAAGTCATTCGATTGTCGTTTATGGAAACGCCCTGATCTTTAAACTTTACAGGCAAATTGATTACAGTACCAGCCGGGATGTTGAAATAACAAGACATCTTTCAGAAAAGGTACAGTTCCCAAATACTCCGGATTATTATGGCAATGTATTAATCAAGAAACCACGATCTCATCCGGCTACCCTTGGATTTTTACAGGAGAATATTCCCAATCCCGTTTCAGGCAGGGATTATGTATCGGATGCCATCCTGCGTTACTATGACAAGATGACTTCCCTGGGCCCACAGCATAAATTCCCGGTTCTGAAGGGTTCACTGTCAAATCCGGCAACTTTTAATGAATTGGCACTTGAAGCACAAAAACAGATTGGAGGAGCATATCTTGAACATATTAACATGTTGGGTCAACGGACAGCTGAAATGCATAAAGCACTGGCATCGGCTCAGGATAATACAGATTTCAAGTATGAAGAAGTCACACTTCATTTTCAGAAGTCTATTTACTCCGGATTGCAAACACTTGTTCGGACTACCATGAAAACCATTGAAAAGAAATTAAAAGACTTCCCTAAAAAGTCAGCTCGCGAACTTAAAGAACTCTTATCCTATGAAGAACGATTAACAGAAAGTTTCGACAGGATCAATCTCAAGAAACTGGATTGCCAGAAAATCCGGATCCATGGGCATTACCATTTGTCAAGAATATTATTTACCGGGACTGATCTTATGATCACTGGATTTGATGGTGATCTGGCCTATTCGTACCATGAAAAGAAGGTAAAAAGATCTTCTATCCGGGATGTCTCGACAATGGTTTATTCTCTTCATCGAAATGCTCAAACAACTGCTATCAATAATCAGCTGGATCCAAAATGGGCAACACGATGGTTCCATTACGTAGCTGGATTCTTCATTAATTCATATTATGATTTTGGTTATGGAGAGCCATTTATTCCCACAGATAAAAGTGCTTTTAATATGTTGCTTGAGATATTCATGTTCGAAAGGGCTTTAATAGAACTAAATAAGGATATTGAACGCAGACCTGATTATGCTGTCGTCCCTTCAAGGTTGATCAAGTTTATATTTGACGGGAAGATAATCTGATCCTGCAAACTTCCTCCAGCCTTGAGAACCGAAGGTTTTCGAACAAGTCGGTGCGTGTTATTTCAGGGGAATAATTTTTCTTCACAGGCGGTTAAACGGGTTTAAAATTGCTATATTTTCTTTAGAATCCATGTCCTGATAATCTCAGTTTTAACTAAGTTTGCATTTCTTACCGGGAAAGGTTAGAACCGGGACCTAATGAAAGTGACAGTCGGGATGAAAAATATTCGTAATTTTTGCATTATTGCTCATATTGACCATGGGAAGAGTACACTTGCCGACCGTCTGCTTCAATTTACTGGAACTGTAGCTGATCGTGACATGCAGGACCAACTCCTGGATGATATGGACCTTGAGCGTGAACGGGGCATTACAATCAAAAGTCATGCAATACAAATGATTTATAAGCTTGAGGGGGAGGAATATATACTGAATCTTATTGATACACCCGGGCATGTGGATTTTTCATACGAGGTATCCCGATCTATTGCTGCGTGTGAAGGAGCTTTACTGATTGTAGATGCTTCGCAGGGAATTGAGGCTCAGACAATTTCGAATCTGTATCTGGCACTGGAAAATGATCTTGAGATCATCCCGATATTGAATAAGATTGATCTGCCAGGAGCCATGCCTGATGAAGTTTCAGATGAGATCGTTGATCTGTTGGCTATTGAGAGAGAAAATATTATACAGGCAAGTGCAAAAGAAGGAATAGGAATTGATGAAATTCTTCAGGCTATTGTTGAGCGCATCCCCTGTCCTGAAGGTAATCCGGATGCACCTCTTCAGGCAATGATTTTCGATTCTGTCTATAATCCTTATCGAGGAGTTGAGGTACTATTCAGAATATTCAATGGAAAAATCCGGAAAGGTGATCATGTAAAATTTGTAAATACAGGTAAAAATTACGATGCAGATGAGATCGGGATACTGAAATTTCAAAATGTTCCTATCGATGAGATGACAGCCGGAAATGTGGGTTATCTCGTTTCAGGCATCAAGGTTGCCAGCGAAGTAAAGGTCGGGGATACCATAACCCATGTTGAAAAACCTACTAAAGAGAATATTAAAGGATTTGAGGATGTTAAACCAATGGTTTTTGCCGGTATTTATCCGGTTGAAACATCTGAATTTGAGGAATTGAGAGGTTCAATGGAGAAGTTACAGCTAAATGATGCCTCCCTTGTTTGGGACCCGGAGACATCAGTAGCTCTTGGCTTTGGTTTTAGATGTGGATTCCTGGGGATGCTTCATATGGAAATTGTACAGGAAAGACTGGAACGTGAATTTGATATGACAGTTATCACAACAGTTCCTTCGGTGCAATATAAAACGGTATTAACAGATGGCTCTGTAATTATGATCCATGCTCCGTCAGAAATGCCTGAACCCGGATTCCTGATGCATGTGGAAGAACCATTTATTCGTGCCCAGATCATCACCAGGGCAGAGTATATTGGAAATATAATTGCGCTATGCATGGACAAAAGGGGAATCATCAAAAACCAGGTTTATCTTACAGCCAACCGGGTAGAGTTAACTTTTGAATTACCCTTGTCTGAAACGGTTTTTGATTTCTTTGACAAGCTGAAAACCATTTCAAGAGGATATGCCTCTCTGGATTATGAATTGCTTGGATATAGAGAATCAAAAATGGTTAAGCTCGATATCATGCTGAATGGAGATACTGTGGATGCACTTTCCGCAATTGTTCACCGGGATAAAGCCTACGAATGGGGGAAGAGAATATGTGAGAAACTCAGGAAATTGATTCCACGGCAGATGTTTGAAATTGCCATACAAGCTGCTATTGGAACGAAAGTAATAGCCCGTGAATCTGTGAAGCCGCTTAGAAAGAATGTAACCGCAAAATGTTATGGTGGGGATATTACAAGGAAGCGTAAACTTCTTGAAAAGCAGAAAAAGGGAAAGAAACGAATGAGAAGTGTAGGAAATGTTGAGATCCCTCAGGAAGCGTTTATGGCAGTTTTACAGATTGATTAAGTAATCTTATTTGTATTTTTGAAACATGCTCTTTGAGACCTTTTCAGTTCATCGTGTAATTTGCAAATATCATATTAGGATGGGATTCCAGGAGTACTTACAAAATACTTAACCTGGAGCTCAAATATTATTTGAATTTTTATATTTCCTATAAATTAATAGAAACATGGCCATACTACTTGACGGTAAAGTAACTTCCCAGGGAATAAAGGATGAAATTGCCCGGAAGGTAATAGAAATTAAAAACAACGGTGGGAAGATCCCTCACCTTGCTGCAGTTCTTGTTGGGGATGATGGAGCCAGTCAGACCTATGTTAACGGCAAGATCATAGCTTGTGAATATGTTGGATTCAAATCCACATTAAAGAAATTCGATGCTGATATTGAGGAATCTGAATTGCTTGAGGTAGTTGACGAACTGAATAAAGATAAGGACATTGATGGTTACATAGTCCAATTACCATTACCTGATCATATCAATGAACAGAAGGTAACTGACAGAATCGATCCTAAGAAAGATGTTGATGGATTTCATCCGGTAAATGTCGGGCGAATGGTTAAAACACTACCCTCCTACGTTTGTGCAACACCTTTTGGCATTCTTAAACTACTGGAAAAATATGAAATTGATACGGTTGGAAAACACTGTGTGGTGATCGGACGAAGTGATATTGTCGGTACTCCGATGAGCATCCTCCTTTCACGCAAATCATATCCCGGAAATTGTACAGTCACTGTATGTCATAGCCGGACAAAAGATATAAAGGAAATGACTCTTCAGGCAGATATCATTATCGCTGCACTTGGGAAGCCTGAGTTTCTGACTGGGGATATGGTTAAAGATGGTGCGGTCGTCATTGATGTTGGTACTACCAGGGTACCTGATGCAACAAAAAAACGTGGTTACGCACTGAAAGGAGATGTGAAGTTCGATGAAGTTGAACCCAAATGCAGCTACATTACACCTGTCCCCGGTGGCGTAGGACCTATGACGATTGCTTCCCTTCTATGGAACACGTTATTGGCAGCGAATAATGAAATTTATTCATAGTTATTAAGAGATTCTTTTAAAACAGTTAACTATTTAGGGTTCAAGGTTCAAGGTTCAAGGTTCCGGGTTTTGAGTTGTGAATTTATTGTTTAAAAGTTATCTTGGAGAACAAGTTAAATATTCAACATTAAAACCAGCTATTATGACAACTATCAAGAGATTTGAAGATTTAGAATGCTGGATTGAAACAAGAAAGTTGTGTTCAATCATTTATAAGTACATGATCCGTGATCCATTCAGAAAGGATTTTGCTCTTGCAGATCAAATATCTAAATCAAGTGGGTCTGCAAAGGACAATATAGCTGAAGGATTCGAACGGGGAGGTAATAAGGAGTTTATTCAATTTTTATTTATTTCGAAATCCTCTGCAGCTGAGGCCCAATCACAATTATATCGAGCACTTGATAGGGATTATATTGGGCAAGATGAATTTGAAAAAGCTTATCAGCAAGCTCTAAAAGTTGGGAAACTTGATCAAGGATTGATATCATATCTCAAAACATCAGGGATGAAAGGTAGAAAATACAACTGATGTCTTTAACTACACGAATTTAAGATTATTTGAAACCCTTTAAAACCAATAAATCAGGATAATAGTTATATAAATCTTGGAAACAACAACCTTGAACCTAATACTTTAAACTCAAAACCTTGAAGAAAATCGAACTCTCAACTGGTAAGTTACCCATCATAGAGGCATTTTATACAATACAGGGAGAAGGCCATCACGCTGGGAAACCAGCCTATTTCATAAGACTGGGGGGATGTGATGTAGGATGCCACTGGTGTGATGTGAAGGAATCCTGGGATGCGAGTTTACATCCATTGGTTGATGTTGTGAAAATTGCAGATAAAGCTACTGATACAAATTGCAAATTAGCAGTTATAACTGGTGGAGAACCGTTATTATATAATCTTGATTTGCTGACATCTGAATTAAAGAAGAGAGGAATTAAAACGCATATTGAAACTTCAGGGGTACATCCACTTTCTGGAAATTGGGATTGGATATGCTTTTCACCGAAAAAATTTAAAAAACCACTGGACGAGTTTTTTGTTAATTCAGATGAGTTGAAAGTGGTCATTTATAATAAATCCGATTTCAAATGGGCTGAGGAACTTGTAACCCGTGTAGAGGGTCAAACAATAATGTCACTTCAACCGGAATGGGACCGATCACACATTGTCCTTCCTTTGATAATCGATTATGTAAAAGAAAATCCTCATTGGGAAATCTCGCTTCAGATTCATAAGTTTATGAATATTCCCTGATATGAAATCTCTCATTACCCTGTTTTTGTGTTTTTTTTCAATTTGTGCCGCTTTTTCTCAACAGAAGCAGTATTCAACACGATCCAAAAAGGCTATCAAATATTACGAGCAATCCACAGAATTTCTCAAACGCAGACAATATCCTGAAGCTATTAATATATTGAATCAGGCACTGGAGAAGGATCCTTCCTTTCTTGAAGCCCACTCAAGGATTAGTTTTAGTTATAGGGTTCTGGGCAATATGAAAAAGGAACAGTATCATCTGGAACAGGTATTGGAACTGGCACCAGATATAGGAAAATATAAAAACACGTTTTTTTCTCTTGCGGATGTTTGTTATAAAATGGGCGATTATGAGAAAAGCCTGGACTTTCTGCAAAATCTTTTCAAGTTTGAAAACCTCAATTCTAATGTATATGCTGAAGCGAAGAAACTGGAAGTTAATGTTTCATTTGCTGTTGAAGCTGTTAAGAATCCAGTCGAATTCAATCCGGTAAAACTTCCTGAAGTGATCAACAGTGGACCATTGCAGTATTTCCCTGTATTAACCGTTGATGAACAACAGCTTTTTTTTACCAGAAGATCAGGACAGAGTATATCATATGATGAAGATATTTACCGGTCTGTTAAAAATGAGGAAGGATACTGGACAATTCCGGAATCAATATCCCCAAATATCAATACACCCCACAATGAAGGCACATGCTCCATCTCAGCTGATGGAAGAGTATTAATTTTTACCTCATGTGACAATCGACGAGGCTTTGGAAGCTGCGATCTGTTCATCAGCGAGAAAACAGGTAAAGAATGGAGCATCCCCAAAAATCTCGGTCCGGTGATTAATTCACCAAACTGGGACTCACAACCAGCTCTGTCCGCAGATGGCAACACATTATATTTCGTATCAGATCGTCCAGGGGGAGTTGGGATGAGAGATATCTGGATATCACATAAAAGTCCTGAAGGGGCATGGGAGAAACCGGTGAATCTGGGCAACATGATTAACACGATGCAGGATGAGGTATCACCTTTTATTCATTCAAATGGGCAAACACTATATTTTTCTTCTGTTGGATACCCTGGTTTTGGAGGATATGATCTGTTCAAGGTGGAAAAACTACATGGAGAATGGTCAA
>JBHOSY010000162.1:0-10398 GCA_042584165.1 Bacteroidota bacterium
CCTGAAGAAATTTCGTCGATCTCATGCCTGATCTGGATTAATGCATCACAGAATCTGTCCAGTTCGTTTTTCGTCTCGCTTTCAGTAGGTTCCACCATGAGAGTGCCTGGAACAGGAAATGATACCGTCGGAGCATGGAATCCATAATCCATGAGTCTTTTAGCGATATCTTCCACCTCGATACCTGCGGTTTTGAACTCCCTGCAATCCACTATCATTTCATGGGCGCATCGGCCGTTCTTTCCAGTGTACAGAATCGGATAAAATCCTTCTAACCTGGTTTTAATATAATTTGCATTCAAGATTGCAATCCTGCTTGCATTGGTCAGGCCAGCTTCACCCATCATATTGATATATGCATAGGATATAGCCAAAACACCTGCGCTACCCCAGGGAGCTGCTGATATAGCATTAATTGCTTCATCTCCTCCAGAATTGATTAATGGATTTCCCGGAAGAAACGGAGCAAGGTGTTCTGCAACACAAATTGGACCAATGCCGGGTCCACCACCTCCGTGAGGTATGCTGAAGGTTTTATGCAGATTTAAATGACATACATCGGCACCTATTTCAGCCGGACTGGTCAAACCTACCTGAGCATTCATATTGGCACCATCCATGTATACCTGTCCTCCATTTTGATGAATAATCTCACAGATTTCCTTTATGTCTTCTTCAAAAACGCCGTGTGTGGAAGGATAGGTGACCATTAATGCTGCCAGATGGTCTTTGTATTCTTCAGCTTTGATCTTCAGATCCCCAACATCTATGTTGCCCCGATGGTCACATTGAACAATAACTACTTTAGTACCCGCCATAATTGCACTTGCCGGATTAGTACCGTGTGCTGATGAGGGGATCAGCGTTACATCCCGATGTCCTTCTCCTCTTGATTCATGAAAGGCCCTGATAACCATCAGACCACTGAATTCACCTTGTGCCCCTGAATTCGGTTGTAAAGAAGTTGCTGACAATCCAGTGATCTCATTAAGCCAGGATTCCAGATTATTAAAGATCACCTGATAACCTGTTATCTGATCAATTGGAGCAAAAGGGTGTAACCCAGCTATCTCTGGCCAGGTAATCGGAATCATCTCAGTTGTAGCATTCAGTTTCATGGTACAGGATCCAAGGCTGATCATTGAATGCACAAGACTCAAATCCTTATTCTCAAGTTGTTTAATATACCTGAGCATTTCATGTTCCGCATGATAAGAATGAAAAACAGCATGTTCCATAAAAGTAGACTTCCTCGCTAAAGCTGCTGGAATATCAAGTTTTAAATCAGCCTTGCATTCTTTTATTAGCGATTCAGGAATCTCGATTCCTCTGGCTGTAGCGAATACATTTGCAATTTTGATAATATCCTCCTCACAGGTAGTTTCATCAATTGCCATCCCGATATAACCCTTATTGAAATACCTGAAATTATATTCAGCAACTTCAGCAATACCTTTAATGACCTCTTTTTCACCATCATTCACTTTAATCTTAAGAGTATCAAAATAAAAATCGTTGCTATTCCTGTATCCAATAGAGTGGAGTATTTTATCTAGAAGTTGAGCATGGCCATGGATCCTGATTGAAATCTCTTTCAGACCCTGCGGACCATGGTAAACGCCATACATACCTGCCATCACAGCCAGAAGAACCTGAGAAGTACAGATATTTGATGTTGCCCGTTCACGTTTTATATGTTGCTCCCTGGTTTGTAAAGCCATACGGTAGGCCTTATTACCATGCACATCAACAGATACTCCGATAATACGTCCTGGAAGTTGCCTCTTAAAATCTTCCCTTGTTGCAAAATAAGCTGCATGCGGCCCACCATATCCCAGGGGGATCCCAAATCGCTGGGTTGTTCCCACCACCACATCGGATCCAATTTCTCCCGGTGGTTTAAGTATTGTCAGACTTAGCAGGTCGGCGCAGAAAGCCGTTGTGATTTCATTTTCCTTTGCTGTTTCTATCAGAGATTTGTAGTCTCTTACTTTTCCATCCGAATCAGGATATTGAACCAATAGCCCAAAGATTTCAGGGTCTGACAAATCAGCTTCAGATATGTTACAATTTTCCAGGGTAATTCCTATTGGCTCGGCACGTGTTTCAAGTATGGATAATGTTTGCGGAAAGATGTTTCTATCAACCAGAAATTTATTTGCATTCTTTTTTTCACCTTTTCGAATAGAATACAGCATTGACATAGCCTCAGCCGCCGCAGTTCCTTCATCCAGCAGGGAAGCATTGGCAATTTCCATACCCGTAAGATCAGAGATCATTGTCTGAAAATTGATAAGTGCTTCCATTCGACCCTGGGAAATCTCAGCCTGATAGGGTGTATAAGCAGTATACCAGCCCGGATTCTCAAGGATATTTCTTTGAATAACAGTTGGGGTGAAGCAATCATAATATCCTAATCCGATATAATTTTTGAATACCTTATTCCGGGCAGTAATGTTTTTAAATAGTGTAAGGAATTCATGCTCTCCGACAGCTTCCGGCAAGTCCAGTTTTTTAGTTAACCGGATTTTCTTGGGTATCGTTTCTTCAACAAGTTTATCGAGACTATTAACACCGATTGTTTTCAACATGGAAGCTATCTGTGTGGAGTCCGGCCCAATATGTCTGCTTTCAAATCTTTTGGTTGAATTAAAATTTATTTTCATATTTTTGCTGCCTCTGAGAATTAAATTTCGTCCCTCTAAAATTTGTACAAAGGTATAATTAATTGTTAAAAAAAATGATTTCGAAATCGCTGATTAACGCGGGTCTCAAAAAGATATTTTTACCCCTACTCGCTATCATGATTTTTTGTTTTCAGGCGTATTCACAAGATTCCCTGGCGATTAAATATGCAAGCTCTATCACTGAAGAGGACCTTGCATATCATCTGAAAATAGTTGCTGCAGACAGCATGGAAGGAAGGGAAACCGGGTATCCGGGTCAGAAAAGAGCCGCACGATATATAAGCAAGGTATTTAACGAAGCCGGTCTTTTTCCCATTACCAAGGCAGAGGATGGGTTTTATCAAAAGTTCGATTTGGAGAAACGTACCTGGAAGGAGATACATATAGAAGTTAATGGGAAGGTATATAACCAGTTTGAAGGAATTGTCTTTTTTGGTAATATGGAAACCGATGGATCAGTTGAAACAGATGTTGTTTTTGGCGGACAGGGGGATGAAGATGATCTGCAGGGATTAGATATTATTGGAAAAGGTGTATTGATCATTGCAACTGATGGAAATGAACGAAAAAAGGGGAGAGAATTACTTAGAAAAGGTGCAAATCCTGTCCTGGTGGTAAATTCAACAGATGATGAAAGCTTTCATAACGAGGTTTCTAGATATCGAAGATACCTTGAAAGGCCATCCCTTGATTTGCAGGGAGAAAGTGAAGAAGGTGAACGAATGGTATTCTATGTATCACCGACTGCAGCCGGTGAAATATTTAACACGAGTTTTAAAACGCTGAATAAAGCTATCGAAAGAAAATCAGACGGGAAGAAAAAAGCGCTAAAAAAAATAAAACCTTCCAGGATCATCTATCAAGTTGAAAAGCAGATCGATATAATAGAAACTGAGAATGTTATTGGAGTTCTGGAAGGATCAGGGAAAAAAGACGAGTGCGTAATTATTACTGCTCACTATGATCATCTTGGCCTGTCAGGAGATTTAATCTACAACGGAGCCGATGATGATGGATCAGGCACAGTTGCTATCATGGAGATTGCGGAGGCATTTATAAAAGCGAAATCCGAAGGTTCAGGACCTGCTCGGAGTATAGTTTTCATGACCGTAACCGGGGAAGAAAAAGGATTGATGGGCTCATCCTATTATGTACAGAATCCAGTGATTCCATTATCTGCAACTGTTGCCAACCTGAACATTGATATGATAGGACGTAGTGATGCAAAACACGAAGAAAATCCGAATTACGTTTACTTGATTGGTGCTGATAAGATATCCGATGAATTACACCAGATCAGTGAGAAATGCAACCTGACCTATACCGGATTAGAACTGGATTATACGTACAATGATGAAAATGATCCAAACAGGTTTTACTACCGGTCTGATCACTACAACTTTGCTAAGAACAATATCCCGGTCATATTTTATTTCACGGGAGTGCATGAAGACTATCACAGGCCAACAGATACGGTGGATAAAATTGATTTCGGCAAAATGAAAACGATTACACGACTCATTTTCCATACGGCCTGGGAAGTGGCAAATAAAGAAGAAAGACTTCTTATAAATGAGTAAAAAAAAGAAGCTGAGGATTTTTAGGTGGGCCTCAGCTTCCAATTCAACCAGCTATGATAAGAGAAAGATATTCTCCACTTCAAATGTAATAAAAAGGGAATATAAAGTTCAAGCTTTTTTTTACTTTTTTCGTCTTTTGCCCCTTTTTGGGTGATGATGTAATGGTTTGCGTTTCTTATCATGAAACGCACCCTTGAAATCCGGATCCAGTTTCCTTCTGATATGATCGATTTCTCTATCCATTTGCTGTTTTTCCCAAAATTCAGTTTCCGGTATTTCTATATGATCAGGTAGAGTTTCCTCCGGTATGTTTTGTTGAATCACCTTTTCAATGGCTTTTATATGGTATTCATCAGGTGGATTTACGAATGTTACTGCAGCGCCCAAATGTGTAGCTCTTCCGGTCCGCCCAATCCTGTGAACATAGTCCTCATAGACCACGGGTACATCAAAATTTATTACATGACTAACTTCAATGATATCGATCCCCCGGGCAGTAACATCAGTCGTAACCAGAAGTCTGTACCCACCACCTTTAAAATCATTTAAAGCGTTGATCCTGGTATTCTGACCTTTGTTGGCATGGATCACCCGTATGCTGTCATCAACTTTTCTTTCAAGGTATTTATATACATTGTTAGCAGTTTCCTTGGTTTTAGTAAATATGATCACTCTGTTGTACTTCTCCCTATCCTGTAACAGGTAGGTAAGCAGGCTGATCTTAGTTTTCAAGTTGGGTGTTTTATACAGGGTTTGGGTCACTGTTTTGGCAGTAGTTGCCTGTGGGGCAATTTCTACTTTTTCAGGGAATTCAAGAAACTCTTCGGAAAGCTTTTCAACCTTTTCAGGCATGGTAGCTGAAAACAAAAGGTTCTGTCGTTTCTTTGTGGGGATCACTTCCAGGATGCTTCTGATCTGTGGCATGAATCCCATGTCCATCATCTTATCTGCTTCATCAAGGATAAGTGTTCCGATCTGCCGTGTAAATAATTCGCCTTGCTTATATATGTCAATAAACCGGCCCGGTGTGGCAACCAGGATATCCAATCCTTCCTGAATTTCCTTTATCTGTTTTTGAGGTCCTACTCCACCATAAATGGCAGCATGCCGAATATCAATGTATGTTGTCAATTCACCTATTTCTTTATTGATCTGAAGAATCAGTTCTCGCGTTGGCCCAAGAATCAATGCCCTTGGATGATCATTTTGAGCATATTTCAGTTTCATGATCAGCGGGATGAGATATGCAGCTGTTTTTCCTGTTCCGGTGGGAGCAATTCCCAGAACATCATGTCCGGCCCTTGTAAGTGGAATTATTTTCTGTTGTATAGCTGTAGGAGTTATAAATCCCTTTTCTTCAATTGCATTTAGTAGGAATTTATTCAATCCAAGTGATTCGAATGATGAAGTTTCCTTTGACATTGGGATTTATGAATATTTCTGCTTGTTTAGCAGAGGTTTCTGCTAATTTCGCAAAAATAATCGATTCTGTATGGGTAAGTACCTGATCAAAAATGTAACAGTCATCAATGATGGGGAATCAAATGTATCCGATGTCTTGATCAATCCACCATTTATTGAAAGGATTGATCCCTCCATCAGAGAAGCAGGAGATGTTATGGAAATGAATGGGGAAGGCAAATATCTTCTCCCCGGCATAATTGATGACCAGGTACATTTTCGTGAGCCTGGATATACGTACAAAGCAGACATTCATTCCGAATCCATAGCTGCAGTGGCTGGTGGTGTTACCTCC
The DNA here is from genome assembly GCA_042584165.1 of Bacteroidota bacterium. Lineage (GTDB taxonomy): Bacteria > Bacteroidota > Bacteroidia > Cytophagales > Cyclobacteriaceae > JBHOSY01. Next base: position 6,024 of record JBHOSY010000162.1, read on the forward strand.
TATATGGAAATGCCAAACACTGTTCCCAATGTATTGACCCAGGAATTACTCGAAGACAAATACCAGATCGCTACCAGAAAATCCATGGCGAATTACTCGTTTTATATGGGTGCTTCGAATGACAACCTTGTTGAAATCCTTAAAACGGATCCTCACCGGGTTTGCGGAATCAAGGTTTTTATGGGAGCCACAACAGGCAATATGCTGGTTGATGATCTGAAGACGCTGGAATCCATTTTCCAGAATGCTCCAACCCTGGTTGCAACCCATTGTGAAGATGAGGTAACTCTTCGAAAAAATGCACAGAAATATCGCGAAAAATACGGTGAGGACATTCCCATCTCCTGTCATCCGGAGATCCGAAGTGAAGAAGCATGTTTTTTATCCTCCTCCCAGGCTGTTGACCTCGCCAGGCAATACGAAACCAGACTTCATATTTTGCATATATCAACAGCTAAGGAACTTGGATTATTCAATGCATCAATCCCATTAAAAGATAAAAAAATCACATCCGAAGCCTGCATCCATCATCTATGGTTTGATGATAGCTGGTATGAAAAGAAAGGTGCCCTGATCAAATGGAATCCGGCCATCAAATCATCATTAGATCGACAAGCTATTTTTCAAGCTGTCCTGGATGATACTATCGATGTAATCGCAACTGATCATGCCCCTCATACCCTGGAGGAGAAACAAGGAACATATTTCAAAACACCATCGGGCGGACCCCTGGTTCAGCACAGCCTTGTTGCCATGATTGAGTTTTATCATCAAGGGAAAATTTCACTGGAGAAGATAGTGCAGAAAATGGCACACCACCCTGCTGAATTGTTCCAGATTGATAGGCGTGGATATATTCAGGAAGGCAACTACGCTGACCTGGTTCTTGTAGATCTGGATAGTCCATGGGAAGTAAACCCTGAAAATATTCTTGCCAAGTGTGGCTGGTCACCTTTTGAAGGAATGAAGTTTCAATCAAAAGTAGTGGATACATGGGTATCCGGGACATTGGTTTATGAAGAGGGAGAAATCATCTCAGAACCTGCTGGGATGCGAATGCTTTTTAACAGGTAAAAACAAAGAGGGTTATTGTTAAATATTGATTTTCAGATTAAATTTGCAATCCTTATAAATGGTGGTTGTAGTTCAGTTGGTTAGAACGCCTGATTGTGGTTCAGGAGGTCGCCGGTTCGAATCCGGTCTTCCACCCGAAAAGGCTGCGAAAGCAGCCTTTTTTGTTGCTATGTTATGTCATACTACGTTTATATATTAGTATCAGAATTAGATCAAAGCTACTACATTGGTCAAACAGATAAGTTAGAGACCCGTTTACATCGCCACAATAGGGGTTATAATAAATCTACAAAACATAAGCGTCCTTGGGGTATAAAATGGTATTTCGAGTGTGAAACCAGGTCTGAAGCTGTGGGAATGGAACGGAAACTAAAGAACCTTAAGAGCAGAAAGAAAATAGAAGAATTTGTGGTGAAAATGGGTTTCGCCGGCACCGAGCCTTAGGCTCGAGTGTCCTCGTCCTACGGACGGGATTCGAATCCGGTCTTCCACCCAAAAAGCCGACTTTAGTCGGCTTTTTTGTTTCTAGTTACTAGTTACTTGTTGCTGGTTCCTATCGCGCGAGGCCAGGGCAGGAGTAAATATGTCAATTAGCAATTGAATATGAATTCAGTGTGTTTTTGTGAGGAGCGAAGTGACGAATAAAAACATTCAATTCTGGCGCGTGCCTCTGGCTCGTGACCTATTATCGCGCCATCTTGTCCTTTGATCCATTCCGACAGCGTCGGGAGAACCTCTCTTGATTTGTCCCAACGCTACCCCTGGCCCCTGAAGGGGAAACCAGCACGCCATCCTCTAAAATTACTCGATTTCTCGGTGGATCCTTAGTGTACCTCTGTACAGTAACTCATAAAACCCTTTTAGCACACCCAATTTATCTTATCAATAAAACTCCGCAGCTTTCTGCCGGACCAGCCCATAAATCTCATGTCCCGGATATACTGTTGAATTATGTTTATTCGTGAATATGATTAATCCAATACCCTTTTCCGGGTGAATTTCAGCAGTTGAAGCAGAACCGGCAACCATACCACCGGTATGTCCAAACCAGCCCCCAAAGCGTGCTTTCCAGATGAGACTGATTCCCGATAAAGGATTTTGTATCTCAAAAACCTGACTTATCGTGTTTTCCTTTAAAATTCTGTTGTTTCCAATAGCACCTCCATTCAAATAAGCAATAAGGAAAATACTGAGATCGGAGACTGATGTTCTTAATCCTCCTGAGGCGTAAATCCTGTCATCAAAATGAGGATGCATGCTATTGTCGTCTTCATAAAGAGTTGCAATTAGATCACTTTGAAAATCCTGATAATAATAGCTGGTATTACTCATCTCCAGTGGGGTGAAAATATTTTCTTGACAGTATTGCCTGAAATCCATACCACTGATCTGTTCAACCAGAAATGCCAGTACAGTACTACCGATATTAGAATATAGTTCAAATTTTCCTGGTTCTGTGGGTTTCCAAATCAAAGGATTATAATACATACCTGAGGGTATCAGGAACTGTGGAATCCATTCAGATGGACGAGGGGCTGAGTCCGGTTCAAAATGTTCCCATATACCAAGGGCTTCCTGATAGGTGTTTGGCCATGCTATACCCGCAGTATGTGTTAATAGCATTCGGGCGGTTATTGGAGATTCCGGAAAATTTGGATTCCTGATTGATATATTCAGATAATCATCAATATCCTTGTCAATATCAATATTTCCTTTTTCACTTAATTGCATGATGGCCGTAACGATCATAAGCTTTGAAATGGAACCTACATTATAGATGGTTTCAATAGTGGCTTCTGACATGGTTTGTATATCCCGATAGCCATATGATTTATTCCATACGATCGTGTTATTTCTAATAATACAGGCAGAGACGGATGGCAAATTATATTCCTCCATCCGTGAAAGAATTTCGGAATCGATATCATGTTTGATAACATCTTTTTCACAACCCGATGAGAGAAAAAGGATGGTGAGGACCGTTACCAATATGTTATAGTTTCGTTTAAAACTCATAACCAAACGATAAATTTATTCCGCTATTTCTGACATCCTGAACACTATTATACATCCTGACATCTTCGTGCAAAAGGTCAAATACGTCGCTTAATCCCTGAAACACCCGTAGATCAAACAAGATTTTGTTTTTACCAACCTGATATTTCGTACTGAATCCAGCCTGAATTCCTATTTCAAGGTCCTCTACGTTATCCAGATGATTGATTGATTCTCCTGCAAAATGAGATCCTGTTTTTTTGATCCCCCTGATTTTGTAAGCAAAGAAGCCTCCTGCATATAAATCAAAGGAAAGTCTTTTCTCAGGTCGAATTTCATATACCAATGATACAGGAAGTTCCAGGTAACTTATTTTTACCTGATAAGTTATCTTTTCAAAATCATACCGGTTAAAGCTGACGCCTTTCTGAACAAGGCTTAATTCGGGTCTGACTAGAAGCCTTTTGGTAATTCCAATCGAATAACAAATACTTAAATAAGGTGTAATCAGGGGATTCTGTTCTCCAAGTTGTATCCATTCGATGTCGTATCCGAGATAGGGTCTTAAATCGATATCATAATCTTTGTAGGGACTTGGTGGTGTATTGACATATGAAAAGCTTGAAGCTGTCAATCCGGCCTTGATACTGATTTGTGAATAGCATTCATGATCCAGAACCAAGAAAAGAGATATTATGAGTAATGGCAGATGATTCTTCATCCTGATCTTATTTGATTGCTATTTTATAGACAACTGAGGATTGTATTTCCCCTATTTACCAATATTATAAAAGGCCCGAATGATCCTATTATATTTAGATTATACGTGATTAAACTCAGGCTTATTGTATCAATGTTAAATATTTTATGCACCGGGTTATATGAGATTGAATGTTTTATGAATCCTGCCGGTTGCATATTTTTAAATAATTAATAAATACCTGTACTTCGTATTTAATTGTTACAAATGAATTGATCATATGAGTTTCACATATTTTAAACAACTATTCCTTCCGTTATTTGCTGTCACAATTCTTTTCTTTTCGTGTACCTCCAGGCCGGAAGATAGCAAAACTGCTGTACCAGGTCAAGAAAGTTTTTTTATTGAATCCCACCGTCCCCAATTCCATTTCTCCCCGAAAGAAATGTGGATGAATGACCCGAACGGTATGGTGTACCATGAAGGAGTATATCATCTCTTCTACCAGCATTACCCTGATGACAAGGTCTGGGGACCGATGCACTGGGGACATGCAAAAAGCCCGAATATGATCAACTGGAAACATGAACCTATTGCATTGTATCC
>JBHOSY010000163.1:0-10284 GCA_042584165.1 Bacteroidota bacterium
GAAACTGGCAACTGGTACGCAACAGCTAAACGGGCATCAATCACGAGTACATTCACTCCTGATCGTGCCAAGAAGTTGATCGGTATGGAAATACCTGGATCAATTGTTCGGGAAGAGTGCGATCCCTACATGTACACAATCGAAGAAACAGGTGAAGAAATCGAGTTGCACCATACGTACAAGTATGTGCCAAGTAGTATTCCAGTTTCTTCGGTAGAGGATGAGGTTTTCGCCTAATCACTCTTTCTGGAATTACGAGGCAGGTCTCACTTCGAGGCCTGTCTTTTTTTATGTTTCATCTAACACACAGAAATCATGCAATTAAGACAAGCTGAAAGAAAACAAGCAAAAATCAAGATGGGGCTGCAGGGTCCATCAGGTTCAGGTAAAACACTTGGAGCTCTGAAAATAGCTGCAGGAATAACAGGTGATTGGGGAAAAGTAGCCCTAATAGATACAGAATGCCATAGTGCAGATTTATACGCATCTATTGGCACATTCTCAGTAATATCCTTATCTCCGCCTTATGCTCCAGAACGCTATATAGAAGCAATAAACATCTGCTTAGCTGGAGGATTCGAGGTAATTATTATTGACAGCATAAGCCATGAATGGGAAGGAGATGGAGGTATTCTTGATGTACATGGTAACATGGCAGGGAACTCTTTCACAAACTGGGCAAAGGTCACGCCTCGCCACAATGCATTTGTTAATGCAATCCTCCAGTGTCCGGCTCATGTGATCAGTACCATAAGGACCAAACAGGACTATGTCCTCAACGAGAAGAACGGGAAATACGTGCCGGAAAAGGTAGGGCTGAAAGGCATCACAAGAGACGGCATGGATTATGAGTTTACCCTGGTGCTAGACATTGATCACAAGCACAATGCAATAGCGTCCAAGGACCGCACTAGACTCTTTGTTAACAGTCCTGAGTTCCGGATATCGACTGAGACCGGAAAGAAGATCATCGAGTGGTGTAATGCCGGAACTACTGCAGAGGATGTTATCCAGCAGATCGAGGCATGTAACAGTACTCAGCAACTGGTAAGTTTATATGAACAGTATCCTGAGTTTCAGGATCAGCTAAAGGAGCGTTTTTCTAAAAGACAAAGCTCCTTGCAACCACCACAAGCGAATTCCAACCTTAAACTATCAGAACATGGAAATAATAACAAATAACAACAGCTTGGATTTACAGGTTGTGTCAAGAGCCAAGACCGAAGGCAATTTCCTAGAAGCGAATACAAAGGAGATGGACTTACAGACCATAGAGAGAGACCATCTTGTTCCTGTTTTCACGAAAGACAATGAACCCTGTATCTCACATGCTCAGTTTATTGAGACAGTAGAGAGAGCGGCTGATGACTACTTCAACGAACTGCCATCAATTCCGGCAATAAGAGTAAGCCATGAAGTGAAAGGCAGGATACCGGAAGCAAGGCACAAGTCAGCAAAGGATCTTTTACCGCATGAGAGAACAACGTACTACGAGCGGTGTGCCTTTATGATGGACATACCTTCAATTCAGGACGAAGTATCTGGCAACCTGATGAAACTTTCTGTAGGAGGCGTGAAATCATTTAGTCAGGACAACCTGTTTAACTACCGATCATCTGGTCAACATTTTCAGTTTTTCATCGGATTCAAGAACCAGGTATGCCTTAATCTTTGTGTTTTCTCCGACGGGTTTTCCAAGAAGATTGTGGTTAATACTGACGACGAATTATACAACCAGGTTATGAAGATCATCGAAGCGTACGATGGAGTGAAGCATCTTGAACAGCTGCGAAGATTTGGAGAGTACGAGCTGTCTGAACAACAGTTTGCTCAATTGATTGGAAGAGCTAGGATGTATCCTCATCTGATCAAAGAAGAGAAAGAAAAGATCCCAGGGCTGGAATTGTCAGATACTCAGATCAATCGTGTCGTGGAATACTACTACAAGGATGAAAACTTTGCTAGATCTGCTGATGGTTCGATAGACTTGTGGCGGTTGTTCAATTGCTTTACTGGTGCTAATCGAGCTTCCAGCTACATTGATAAATTTCTGGAACGGGCTGCTGGTTCTCACAGTTTTGTCAGCGGAATAGCTGACGTACTGGAAAGCAAGAGTGATTCCTGGTTCCTTAATTAGCAGAGATGTGCAACTTTCAGATAAAACGGTTCGAGAAATCGAGGAGCACACAGAGCCGAACAGTTTGCTGGTCATTGGGATTAGATGGCTGTTCAGGATTCGGACACCATTTGAAGTGCTATGCCTAGAATCGGTTGGTGAATTGAGGAGGAATAAGACTTATAGTGTTCAGTCCATTCACGTGAGTCGCAAACATATGTTAATTTACCAGATTGGCGGACGTTATTACTCTTATAGATTCTTCCGACTGGTAGATTGAGGAATACATCGGGGAGTACAAATTACTCCTCGATTATCCTTTGAACGTATAATCTAAAGCTGCAAATTCAGCCCGATTTTAGCCTAAATTTCCGTTGCAAAAGACGAAAAAAATCACTATATTCAGTATACTGACTTAGGCATTAAAATTGAGGTATTTAAAGAAGTATAACATGACTTTTGAAGAGATTTATTTAATAGCTGCAGAGCGCAAAGATCCTGCTTCTCATGCATCTCAAGTAGAGTTTGAAATTGGTTCATATTTACTCAAAAAGCTAGATCAGGGTGAGATAGAAGATCAAGAATTGAAAGAGAAGTTATATTGGTTGAAAGCATATCGATCAATGTTCGATTTTGAAATTGGCGATTATTGAGAATGTCTGTCAAGAATTAAGCAGCCACAAAGGGGCTTACTTTCCCTGCTCTGGGTTTCCAGTGATTTCAATTTAACAATTCCTCAGATATGGGACGCATCGGACGCATATCTCTCTCTTTTATGCACACTCCATATTCTTAAAGGGTGTGTTACTTAGGATAGAATTTGTGTCCCACGTGTCCTGTTCTTTACTGATCAAGAGATTGCAGTCAGCCCTTTCTGGGGAATTCTTAATTAACTGTAATCTGAGTTGTAAAACACAAAAACCAGCAGCGTAGCTTTTCGTGTCCTTTCCTATCTCACTAATAAGAGTCTTAGTCATCTGTTCTAAGTACAAAAGCCACGTAATTGATCAAAGAAATAGCCTTCAGACTATTAGTCTTGGTACCATAATCCAGTGAGTCTCCGTGAATAACCAGGTGTCGATTTAGTTCACTAAAATTGTCGTATCGTTCTCGTTCTGGTTTGGTAAAACCAATAGGTAGGGTCTCCCTTAAGGGACTCAGAAGTGCTGCCCAAAATGTGTCAGACGCTACTTGTTCAACATAAAAGGAAATTTGTGGTTTCCCTTTGTCCTTCATAAACAGGTAGTATTTCTTGGATATTTCTTTGCATATACCGTCTGTTTGCGCTAGAAGAACAGGTATTGATAACTCATATTCTTGCCTTCGGTGAGCATTGAAGGCAGCATTTATTATTTTTTGACGGTTTGGAAATCTTTCGATAAGAGACTTTTCTATTTCATCCGCTCGGTTGTCGAAATACTCGACTAGAGTCTCTTCTGCTCCTGCGTTATTCCCATCAGTCAAGGATTCTTTTAATTTCCAAAGCTCAGGGAAATCCATGTCCAAATCTAAGTACCAACCATGGGTTCCAAGTAACAAGAGAGCCTCCTGTGTTCTTGGTGGTAACTCACGAAAGTTCTGCTGCAATTCTTCTAATACAGGATTTACAAGTTCCTCAATCGATCTCTTATATTCTTGCGCATGTTTTGTGAGTGGAATTAAGTCGGGAAAGTCGGGAAAGTCGATCTTTGGTAACTCAATCTTCGGTAACTCGAGCGAGCGAGCGATGTTATGACCTTTTTCCATTTCCGTGAAACGGCGTGCGATATCTTTTTGAAAAACTCGATGCGACTTAACAATTGCCTGTTTCAGTCCAGGTGTATAAATTGCCTTCATTCGGTTGCCTATCTCTTTCCATTGACTGAAATGCGTCTTTAACTTGTTTGAATCCTTATCACCCTGGGCCATGGTAGTAGATTTTTCTAATATACCGAATATACCAACACCCCATTCTGATTACAAGCCCTGTGTGTCAGTTTTTTGACTTCAGGATTGCTATTCACAGCTGTGGTTCGTATATTATTCGAGCATGAACAATCCATCATGAAAAGGGACCAGGATGAAGGCAAGCCCTAAAATAGTACGTTGGAGTCTTATAGCCATCGGGATAGCTCTGGTAGTTCCGTTTGTCTCAGACAAAATTGGTTCGCTTGATCGAACTGGAGCAGTTATGTCACTGGTTGTGGAGTACCGCAAACTATGGTTGTACGGCGCTGTGATATTAGGTATGTGTTACTTTGAGAAAGCGGACTGGAAGAGTTTAGGCCTGAATATTCCGAAACCACAACGCGCAGTCATCGGGACAGTCGTCGGTTCGTTTGCGACACTTGTGATCCTGTTTGGTATAGGACTATTTTGGCGGCAGCAAGGAGAACTATACCTTGAAGAAGGAAATATATACTTTCTCGGCCAAAGTATTCCCGCTGCTGCAATTCGTCCAAGCCTTTTGTATTTGATGCTTCCGAATCAGGTTTTGAGCGTAGCTTTTCCTGAGGAACTGTTTAGTCGAGGTTATGTGCAAACACGACTCATGATGTCCTGGTCACCGTTGATAGCCATTATAGGATCATCTGTGTTGTTTGCATTGGCTCACATTGAGACACCCCAGATGCTGATACACCTCGTTTTAACAGCACCATTGTTAGGTATTGTTTTCTATTGGAGTCGTACTATCTGGAGTGTGGTCATTGTGCATTACGTAGGCAATCTCGGAGCTTTGTTTGTATTCAAGGCGATATTGCTTTCGTAAGTACTTTGGAACGTACAATGGATTTGTACACGATATTATAGCGAGTGGATAGTTATAGGGACAACTGTCAACGGGCAATCTCTCATGTCGAATACAACCCCCAGCGGTCAGTTTTTCGATGTGCCACCAAAACCAAACCCCGGCAGACCGGGGAGGCCATGAACCGGGGTTTATTCAACTAATCTTACAACTATGCCCACTCTCTATAACGAAGGCGTGAGGATCAAAGTTCCATGTCGAATCCATGACAGGTACATGACAGGTAATAAAAACAAAACCCCGGCTGACCGGGAGGCCATGAACCGGGGTTCATTCAACTAATCGTATTGCCCTGCATCTATAACGATGGTGTATAGATTAAAGTTCCATGTCGTATCCATGACAGGTAATCAAAACTAACCCCAGCTACCTCAGGCGAGGTACTACTGGGGTCGTCAACCAGCTATGATGAAATGTAATTATTGCGAAACCTTGCTGTACATTCCCTGTATTCTTTTTGGCTGAAATTGAACACAACCTCTGGCACATAAATCCAGGTCCGTTTATTAGCATTAAGTTAATTGGCAGATGGGAAACCTGAAACTTATCTTGGACTATTTAGAGAGTAGTATTCAAGGCATTGGGTTTGCTTTATTAGCTGCTTATTAACAGAATTTTAGCACTATACTTAGTTCCAGTTTTCGGCCCTAAATACTTCGCGTCCTTCTAAAACAGTCCAGAGAACCTTAGTTGTATGTATCTCATAACTAGGGATATCAAATATATTTTTGTCAAGTACGATAAAATCAGCCCACTTACCTACCTCGATGGATCCACTATCTTTTTCTTCAAAGTTTACATACGCTCCTGCTATTGTGTATGCCGCAATAATACGTGCAAGGTCAACGCTCTGTTCGAAGTTTAATGCCGGACCGTTTTTTTTGCCAAGAATCCTTCGCGTAACTGCGACTTCAATTGCATCCAGAGGCTTGACTGAAGTTACTGGCCAATCACTTCCAGCAGCAACTATGGCTCCGCTATCCATCAATGAACGAAACGAATGCAACCGTTTAAAGCGCTCAGGACCTACAAACGACTTAATCATCTTAATATTATAGTCATCAGTGTCGGCCCAGAAAGGCTGGAAGATAGCCACAACACCGAGCTGCCGAAATCGTGGGACATCTGTTGGATGAATCATATGAAGATGGGCAATATGGTGACGTGAATCATGAACACCGATAGTGTGGTGGGCATACTCAACAGCATCAAGTCCCATCCTTATTGCACGGCCACCAATGGCATGCATGTGTACCTGGAATCCCTCGCTGTCGAGCTTTTTTACAAGAAGGTTTAAATGCTCTGCATCAAAGTGAAGCATACCATAAGCATTCTGGTCACTCGGAGAAATCCCCACATATGGTTCAATAAGTGCTGCGGTCCGGTTGAAGAACACACCATCGATAAAGAGCTTAACTGAACCAACATCTAAATGTTTGCTATTGCAAGTTCTTCGAATTTCAAGGAATTTTCTAATCTGCTCTTCTTCGTCCTTGTCTGCAACGAACTCCTGTGCTAAACGTACACGAACTGTAAGATCGCCCTGCCTCTCAACATCCAAATAAGCTTGTATGTATTCTTGCTTAGCTTTAGCATCTTGAAAAGAAATGATACCATAACTATTTGCTTCTTTTATTGCAGCAACTAAAGCATCACGATTTTCCTGATTAGTAGGTTTTGGGATAATCTGTTCAATGAAATTTGATGCTGCTTTTTCCCTAAGTGTGCCAGTTGGTTCACCTGTCTCTGTATCTCGTTCAATCTTACCACCTTTGGGATCTAAGGTTTGTGAAGTAATCTTAGCGATTTCAAGTGCTCGAGAATTAATCCAAATATCATGTCCGCCTCGGTCCGAGAAAAGAGCTGGTCGATTATTTACTATGGAATCCAGCATGCTCTTTTGTGGATTTGCTTCCGGGAAGAATGTCTGATCCCAACCTCTACCCAATACCCAAGGCCTGTCTGGATTAGCTTTGACGTAGGATTCGATTCGGTCTAAGATCTCGTTAACGTTTTTAGCATTATTTAAATCACACTGTAATTGTTGAATTCCCGCCTCTACAGGATGCATGTGAGAATCATGGAAGCCAGGAAGCAAAAATCGTCCCCCAAGATCGATCATCCTAGTCCGAGATCCAACAAAGGCATCTGCACCTATATCAGTTCCAACATACACTAAACTGCCGTCAAGAACTGCAAGAGCCTGCGCCCATGAACGTGTCGCATCGACCGTATAAATTGACGCATTTTTAATTACCAAATCAGCTGGTTTTTCTTCTTTTGCCTTTTCTTTACAGTTAGATAGACCTAAAAGTATGAGCAGGCATAATCCAATTTGGCTAAGTCTATTTTTCATAGTCGTTTGTTGGTTAAGGTTATTACCTATAAGTTAGATATTCGGTAGCTGAAAATCAATACCTTATCTGGTCGAGGTGGATATTCATGTATTCATTGCATTTACCAGCCTTATACACTAACTTTCTTGTACTTTTCGAAGGCTCTGGAGAGATAGAACCCTAAACTATAGACCTTAACGAATGCCCGAAGACCGCAGACATATCGCAGTCATGTTCACCGACATTGTCGGGTACACCGCCCTGATGGGATCGGACGAGGATAGCACATCTCAATTACTAGATACCTGACCTAAACAAACTTATAAATGGCAACCCAGGAGGTTGAAAAAATAACCAGGGATGGGGAACGCCGCCAGGCAACGGTACTGTTTGCCGACATTTCCGACTTCACCAGCATGTCCGAAAAAATGGACCCTGAAGAGGTCACTACGATTGTCAATGAGTGCCTGGGCATGATGGGTAGCATCATTGAAAATAATAGCGGCACAGTAGATAAGTACATTGGCGATTGTGTGATGGCCCTGTTTGGAATCCCTATAGCCATCGAAGAAGCTCCCCGCAAGGCGATCAATACAGCAATCGAGATCCGGAATATGGTAAAAGGATTCAACCAATCCAGAAAGCTGGAAATGGATTTAGGTGTTCATGTAGGGATCAACACTGGAGTAGTGATCACAGGTGCAGTTGGAACGGGTAAAAAGCAAGATTACGCGGCCATCGGTGATGCCGTCAATGTAGCGTCCAGGTTTAAGGACGTCTCCAAATCGGGACAAATTTTTATTGGTGAGGACACCTATGATCAAACAAAAGACCATTTTATATTCAAAAAGCTGGGTCCCATCCATATGAAAGGAAAAGAAGATCCCGTTCCAGTTTTTGAGCTTCTATCCACACATGAAAAGATCCACCGCCCTGAATTGGGAGCGGAAAGAATGATCGCATCCGAAATGATCGGAAGGGATAAAGAACTCAACAAGTTATCGCTTCATCTCCTGAAACTCCTCGATGGGGAAGGATCAATAATTAGTGTTATAGGAGAAGCCGGGATTGGGAAATCAAGGTTGATCGCCGAACTCAGAAGAAAAGAGGAAATGAATCAGGTCATATGCCTGGAGGGCAGGGCATTATCAATAGGGACGAATCTGAGTTTTCACCCACTGATCGATATTCTCAAAAACTGGTCGGGCATCAAAGAAGATGATACAGATCGGGATACGTTCCAGAAATTAGAAAAGGCAATAAAACTAATCGATGACAACGCAACTCCAGAGATCTTTCCTTTCATTGCCACACTTATGGGCTTGAATCTCTCGGGTAAATATGCAGATCGCATTGCAGGCATTGAAGGCGAAGCCCTGGAAAAACTGATCCTCAAAAATCTCTACGAACTCATTGAAAAAGGGACAAAGATCAAACCGGTTGTTCTGATCTTTGAAGACTTGCATTGGGCCGATTTAACATCCATTGAATTTTTCGGATCTCTTTATCGAATAGCCAGCAGCAATAGTATTCTATTTATTAACGTATTACGCCCTGGTTATCAGGAAACTGGGGAGCAAATATTGAAGACGATAAACGACAGATACCCTGAACTGCATACTGAGATCAGGATCGAATCGCTAGGTCAGAATGAGAGTGACCTATTGATAGACAATCTATTGAAGATCAAAGGATTTCCGGCTGATATTAAATCTATCATCGTTCAGCGAACTGCAGGTAATCCATTTTTTATTGAAGAAGTGGCAAGATCTTTTATTGATGAAGGTGTAATTGAGGTTGGAAACGAAAAATTCGAAGTAACTGACAAAATCCACTCAATTACTATTCCTGAAACCATCAGTGAGGTCCTTTTGTCCAGGATCGACCGGCTGGATGAACAGACCAAATCCTTGCTTAAAACTGCTTCGGTTATTGGAAGAAGCTTTTTCTACAGGATCCTGGCTAAAGTGACAGAAAAAACACAGCAAATGGATGAAAAACTGGCTTATCTGGAAGAGATCCAACTCATCAGGGAACAGAAACGAAAGACTGAACTGGAGTATTTATTCAAACATGCATTGGCCCAGGAAGCTACTTATGAATCTATCCTCCTGAAAAAGCGAAAAGAACTTCATCTTAAAACGGCGGAAGCGATTGAATTGGTATTTATCGAAAAACTCCCCGAGTTTTATGGCATGCTGGCGATGCATTACTCCAGAGGTGAAAACCTCGACAAGGCCGAAGAATACCTGCTAAAAGCGGGTGAAGAAGCACTCCGGACATCAGCTTCCAGAGAAGCTATAAACTATTACCGGGAAGGGCTTAATCTTTATAGAAGCCGGTTTGCAGAATCTGCTGATCCAGGTAAAATTGTCATGATGGAGAAGAATATTGGCATGGCGCTTCACAACAAAGGGCAATTGGTAGAGGCTATTCAGTATCTTGACAAAGCCCTGGCATATTATGGAGTGAAATCCCCAAAGAATGTGATTGCAAAGGTTGTAACAATGTCAGGTGGGCTTATCCATTTACTGATCGCCATCTATCTTCCTTTTCTGAAACGGAAAAGGACTCCAACACGCAAAGAAATAGAAATAGCAAAACTACATTTTACGCGGAACACAGACATTGCGATCATAGACACCATTCGATATTTCATCGAAGGATTTACTATTTACAAGGATCTGTCCCGTTATGATCTAACCAAAACCAAATATGTGGCGATGATGTTTAGCAGTGCCAGCGGAACGTTTGCTTTTATTGGCACCTCTCTTACATTTGCATTAAGCAGGAAGATATTGAGATTTTGTGAAAAAGGGATTGATCAGAATGATGCTCAGGAAACTATCTTATTTGGATTTGTTAATCGATTCACTGATTGGAATGAAGGAAGTTGGAACAAACATGCGTATGATGAAAACCTGGTAGAAGCTGCACTTAGGGTTGGTCAGGTGAGCCAATATACGTCTTGGTACACCAATATCAATTTCTTAATTAGTCTGGAGCAAGGAAATGTCAAATCTGCGCAGGAAAAGATAGCAAAA
>JBHOSY010000164.1:0-10269 GCA_042584165.1 Bacteroidota bacterium
AGGCTCAGGATGACAAAATTATGTTTATTGACCAGGCTCCTGCCTGTCCAATTAATCCAACTGTCATCTCGACATTTCACCTTCAGTAAGCCGGATGCGACGATGGTGGGAGAGATCTGCCAAAGCCAGATTTTATCTCCTCAATCATGATATTATCTCGGAAATTATAAAATTCAATCATATATCTGTTGAACCAGTCAATTGTGGATGATTGGTATTTAATATTCTCTAATTTCTTTTAAATTTATTCCAGAATATCAACTTTATGGACATATAACTTCATTCACTTTAAGACTGAACAGTCACAATCATTTTTAACGGATAATAAGATTCTTATGGCAAAAATTTATTATGACCGCGATGCTGATTTAACGGCATTGCAAAACAGGAAAATTGGAATTGTAGGATATGGTAATCAGGGCCGGGCACAGGCTCTCAATATGAAAGATTCCGGGATAACAGATATCCTTATCGGGACAGCCAGAGATGCTACATTCGATCAAGCCCTGGATGACGGTTTTCAGGTACAGGATATTCCTGAGATGATCGCGCAGGTGGATATTATTTTCATGCTGGTACCTGATGAGATTATGCCCCAGGTCTACCTTGATCAGGTGGAACCTCATCTTTCAGGGGGAAATGTTCTGAATTTTGCCTCCGGTTACAATATAACGTTCAAGCATATTGTACCTCCTCCCAACATTGATGTGATAATGGTAGCTCCGCGCATGATCGGAGATGGTGTTCGAAACCTGTTTCTCCAGGATAAGGGTTACCCTGCATTTCTGGCAATTGAACAGGATGCAACCGGGATGGCAAAACAAACAGCCCTGGCCCTTGCTAAAGCGATGGGAGCAACAAAAACGGGAACCATTGAGGTCTTATTCAAAGATGAGACCATGTTTGACCTGCTTGCTGAACAGGCGATCTTTCCCATTATATTTTCAGTGATAACAGAAGCGTTCAAATTTGAGGTTGAAAAGGGTCATCCTGCTGAGGCCTCACTTGTTGAACTGTATTTATCAAAGGAGCCTGCTTATATTTTTGAGAAGATGGCCGAGATTGGACTGTACAAACAAATGCCTTTACATTCTCATACCAGCCAGTATGGAACATTATCCCGGTCAAAATCCCTGGATAAAAATTTCATTCGTAAAACGCTGGAGGAAGCATATGAAAATATTGAGAGTGGTGCTTTTGCAAAGGAATGGAAAAGAGAACAGGAAAATGGGCTGCCTGTATTCAAACAGCTCAGGGATGAAGCGCATCGTTCTGAATTATCCCTCATGGAGGAAAAACTTATTGGCAAATAAGCGCCGTAAATAAAACATTTATACCTGTATGGTTTCCTCATCGCTGTTGATTGTCAACCTGGTAATAGCCGTCGCGATAATCCTTGTTTTTATCCTGGTATTACGATGGAGCCCGGTAGTGGCATTGATCATTGGAAGCCTTTATATGGGCCTGTCTTCGGGTGTTGGTTTACTGGATACCGTATCCCAGGTCACTACAGGTTTTGGAAACCTGATGGCAGCAATTGGATTACCGATCGGTTTCGGCGTGATTATCGGCCAATTGTTATATGATAGTGGTGGCGCTCGCTCCATTGCCGTTTCCATGGTTAAAGCATTCCCGGGTAAGTCTGCCCTTTATGGAATAGGATTTACTGCATTCCTGTTTTCAATCCCGGTTTTTTTCGATGTCACTTTCGTGATTCTGATACCACTGGCCATCGCCCTGGTAAGGGAAATTAATAAACCGTTGCCTTATGCCGTTGGTGCCATGGTCATTGGGGCAGCGGCTGCCCATACCATGGTACCACCCACTCCAAATCCGCTAGCTGCCGCAGAAATCCTTGGATTCGATCTTGGTATCATGATCATCGCCGGATTGTTTTTTGGCCTGATAGCTGCTATCCTGGCAATGAGAATACTTTTTTACATACTTGATAGAGGATTCTGGAGCAACGAAAAGGATCAAACCGGTGAACCGATGCAGGTTCGTGAAGAGATCCGTTATAACGCTCCGGGTGCGGTAGTGTCAGTTCTTCCTATCATTACTCCAATTTTGCTGATTCTGAGCGGGACCATATACCAGGCTTTTTCTGAAAGTGTTCCTCCGCTGGTTCAGTTCCTGAGTCATAAGGTAAATGCCATGCTGGCCGGAACGATCGTAGCCTATATCATTGCCTCAAGAAATATGTCAGGAAAAGAAATGACAATGTCTGTTCAGAAAGCCATGTCATCCGCGGGACTTGTATTACTCATTACAGGTGCCGGAGGAGCTTTTGGATTTGTAATACAAAGTACTGGTATTGGAAATGTTCTTGCTGAGGGTATTGGAGATACATCAAACTCACATCTATGGGCTATATTGTTAGTGTATTTTACGGGAATGATCTTCCGTGTTTCTCAGGGTTCCGGCACTGTGGCCGCGATTACTACCATGACCATCATGGCCGGTGCGAATCTGGCATCTGTGGTAGATCTGCACCCTGTTTGGATCGCATTGGCAGCACTTTCAGGCGGGATCAGTTTCGGACATATCAACGACAGCGGCTTCTGGGTAACTGTTAACCTGAGTGGCTTTAACGTAACAGGCGGGCTGAAAATTTACACTTTAGGGATTTTTATTGTATCTATTATTGTGTTGGCTTTAACACTTTTGGGTGGGTTATTACTGCCAAATTTTTAGGATAGTCGACAATCTATTTTCCTTCCAAAATAGTACTGTGCATTCTGAATAATTCGATGCAATTCCACATGGCACGGCTATCATGAAATGTGACTTTCCAGCTATAACTTTTTCTACCATGAATACTCCCGGGTGAAGTATCAAGTCCATATTCATACCACCCGCCCCGGTCATAGTCAATCAGATTATTTTTGATGTAATTCCATTGTTTTTGATACGCATCCAAATATTCTTTCCTGTCTGGGGAGACCAGGTACATGTACAGGAATGCATACAGGGCCTCAGCCTGAGCCCACCACATTTTTGTGTTTTTCAGGATTGTCACATTATTATCATTATTAAAATAGAAAGCCTTATCATAAATACCTCCATTTTCTTTGTCCCATACAGATTTGAGCACATGATCCGTAACTTTTTGAGTAAATGTTGTGATATCATCATCTTCAATATCAAGTAATCGGGCTGCATCATGCATTAACCAGATCACTTCCAGATCATGGCCACAGGTGAGAAAATCCAGGGATGTGGCTGATTGAATCTGAGTCTGTGTGGAATCTTTGAATGAAACATGTTCCCATTCGGGTGTAAAGTGTAGAAGCATATAACCTTTTTCATGGAAAAAGTGGTCTTGCAAAAGAGTCAGTAAATTTTTCAGCCGATTTCCTAATTCTTCATCAGGCCATATCCTGTAAAGGTTCCTGTAAGCTTCCAGCAAGTGCAGGGTGCTGTTGTAATCTTTCATTCCAATACTTATTGAATCCTTCGCCATCGTTCCATGTAGCACATCTCCATTATCGCTCAAATGGTCATAATAACCATCATGTATTGGATCATAACTGTGTTTTTCTACCCAGAGGTACGATTCTACAGCCAGGTCTAATGCAGAAGAATCTGCAAAAGCCTCAAAATAGGCCGTAGTAGCATTAATAACAAATGCCATTCCATAGGTTCGTTTTTCATTTCGATAACTGTTATCAGGCGCAGAACCATCCCTGTTCCTTAACATGAAGAATCCTCCATGGATCTCATCGTACATATGTGATCTCAGAAAATCCATGCCTTGCATAGCTGCGGTGGTATAAATGCTGTCCCTAAAATAAGACCAGGCTTTGGAAGAAGACCAGACATGACGGGTTTGTGTTACAAGCAGTTTTTGCTGATTCGTAGGTCTAAGGTTCCAGTCAGCATCAAAATCACTATAATACCCACCATAAACAGTATCCACACATCTTGGGTACCAGGCTTTAAGCATGTGTTGTTCAAGGATATTCTCATATTCAGGAATAGACCTGTCTGTGTTTCTATCAGGAATAGTGCAGGAGTTCAGTATTAGAAAAATGATGAAACCTGATGCTATAAATAATCCAGTTTTCTTGTGATTAATATACATATACGGAAATAATAATTGCCCATACTAATTTACGATTATTTTATCTGCCTTGGAGATCCTGATTATGTCAGCATAGAATAACAAATGTGCAGAATAATCGTAGAATTCCAGATTTTAATAAAATCCCTGAAAGAATCATCCTCATAAAATCAGACTTGCTTGTATTTAATAATTAACTCAGATAAATTGAATAAGGAATGAAACTAGATTGTAAACAATCACAATGGTTTTATGAATAGGTTAAATCCAATTAAAAGAACGACTATGAAATCAATTGAAACAGTAAAACTGGCTATTGCAATACTGGGAATCACAGTATGGTCAGCTTGTTCAGACAGTGCGAAGCTGAATAATAATGGTGATCAAACGACCTCCGACAATGTTTTTGTTTCACAAACACCTACCGGATTTGAAGTTGATCCTTTCTGGCCTGAACCACTACCCAATAACTGGATATTAGGGGAGATTTCAGGTGTGGCTGTCGACGCATATGATCATGTCTGGATTGTACAGCGACCTAACTCGCTTTCAGAACGTGAAACCGGCGCTGCTCAGGATCCGCGAATTTCAGAATGTTGCAATCCTGCTCCGTCAGTAATTGAATTCGATCCTGATGGGAATGTTCTTCAGGCCTGGGGCAATCAAAATACAAACCAGCCATGGATCTCAACTGAGCATGGAATTTTTGTGGATGATGAAGGGAATGTGTGGATTGCCGGTAACAGCGGAAGGGACCAGGTAGTTTTGAAGTTATCAAATAAGGGAAAATTATTATTGCAAATTGGTGAATGGGGCGTTACAAAGGGAAGTAATGATACAAAACATCTTGGTGGACCCACAGATATTGCTGTAGATGCAGGTGCTAAAGAGGTTTACATTGCAGATGGTTATGGTAATCGACGAATAATAGTATTTGATTCGGAAACAGGTGAGTATAAGCGCCATTGGGGTGCCTATGGAGAAGTTCCTGATGACAGTGAGCTACCTGCGTATAACCCAGATGATGAACCTTTAAAGTCTTTTCGTAATCCTGTGCACGGCGTACGGATTTCGTCCGATAACCTTGTTTACATTGCCGATCGTAGTAATAACAGAATTCAGGTATTTATGAAAGATGGCACCTTTGTCCGGGAGGCATTTATTGCCAGGCAAACGCTTGATGCTGGTTCTGTATGGGATATTGAGTTTTCACCGGATCCGGATCAGACCTATATGTATGTTGCTGACGGGAGGAATATGAAAGTATGGATCCTCAATCGGGCAACCCTGGAGGTTGTTGGATCATTTGGCCAGGGAGGACGTATGGCCGGTCAATTCGGCTGGGTACATAATGTAGCAATGGACTCCAAAGGGAATTTATATGCAAGTGAAGTCAGCCCCGGGCAACGTGTTCAGAAATTCAGGCCCATTGCGAATCAACAATAATATTGAATTGAAAAGTAATCAATTTTTCGCTGTTGCTATTACTAATATCCAGGGAAATATGAAGAAAAAATTATTTTACATTGCAGGGATTCTCACTCTTTTGTGGGGCATTGCACATTTGTTCCCAACAGCAGGAGTTGTTGAAGACTTCGGTGATATATCATCTGACAATAAGTTAATTATAACAATGGAGTGGATTATTGAAGGTTTGGCTTTGATCTTCCTTGGTATATTAACAATAGTTGTTACAAAAACTGATACTGAAAGTAAGTTGTCAACGAATGTTTATTTGTTAATAACCACCATGTTATTCTCTTTAGCAATCCTATCCTTATTTACAGGATTTCGAGTAGATTTCCTTCCATTTAAACTATGTCCAGTGATTTTTTCTGCATCAGCAATACTCATGATTGTTGGAATGAAATTAAAATCGAGGACGTAATAGTGAAAAATCACTGATACGTTGTAAGCAGCCGACTGTCAGGCGCAATTATCATTCAATGGAGCAGATCTTTCTGATACTTCCATACCCAATTGTAAGATGAATGGCCCTTTTTATGATTGGTATTTATCTCTTCACCAAATTTCTGAACGTTATACTTACTATCAGGCCAACTATTGAAAACAACATAAGAACAAGAAAGACATATTGATGGCCGGCAACACCAGGATATTCATCCAGCAGAAAACCCATCAAAGGACCCATGAAGACATCCGGCGTATAGCCTACAATAGACATGATGCCAACAGCAGCCCCTGTAGAGATAAGTGGGATTCCGGCTTCTTTCATAACTGCGAAATAAATTCCACGTAACCCATATACTCCTATCAGGGTGGTTGCCAGGATTGTGAGAACCAACCATGTTACATTCTCGAGTACACCAAGAAATGTTAACAATCCGCCAATAATCATAAGGGCAAAACACCAGATGATCACTTTTGTGCCTTCAAAACGGTCGGCTGCAAAACCGGCCATTACGGCAAAGACCGGCCGCATCCAGAAGGCCATGGTACCTACACCTGCCGCAGATACTTCATTAAAACCCAACACCTCGTTAGCATACAAAGTATAGTCATCGGTTATTTTATAACCCACATAGGCACATACGATTATAACCGCCATCATCCAGATGGTTGGCATTTTCAATAATTTGAAAAAGCTGGTAATAGATAATGCCTGTTGTGAACTACCAGATCTCGTGATCTTTTTGGGTACGAAAAACCATACCAGTATTCCGATCAGGAACACGACAATAGAGGTTGAAAGAATGACTATCTGATAAGATTCAGTGCGTTGGACATCAATGTTACTATGAGACTCAACAGGCATAAACCAGGAAAAAATCAGCAGGGCGAAAGTAGCTATTAAGGCTGCAGTTAGTCCCCTTCCACCTTCAAGCAATCCAAATGCTCTGCCCTGGAAACCTGTTCCGCCCCATTCGCGAGTGGCTCTTATCAGGGCTGCCCAGAATAAAAATATGGTCGTAAAACCCCAGAATCCATATATGATTGCAATAACATTGAACGCCGGAACAAACACCATAACCAATCCTCCCAACGCAGTGGTCCACAATCCAATGGCAATCAAGTTTCGTGACGGGAACCGGTCAGCAAGCGGCCCGCCAAAGAAATAAGAAAGCATGGCCACGACGCCGTATATTGAAAAACAGGTTCCAAGCTCCAGGTTGGTAATGTCATATACAATCAATAAGGTCGGACGGAAGATCCTGGCTAGTACAAAGGGAAGTAAGAAGACTGCTTCCCCTGCAAGTATCAGTAATAAGAGAATTGTTAGTCTTTTTCTTCCAGATAAAAGCTTGGGCATTACTTAAATAATAAAAAGTAGAGATAAATAGCAAATTGAACGAACAACTAATATAATCTTAAGATGCTTTGAATAAATTCATTACTTGAATAAATTATATTTGATCTGAAACCATAAGTAATATAAAAGCAGAAAAATGAAAGTAAAAATTATAGTTTTTATTCTGGTTTTAGGCTTGTCAGGATATTACACTGTAGCTCAACAGAATACACAAGGATTAGTTGCCTCTATTAACCAGGCACTGGCCGGTTCTTTACAGGAAATCACGTTTACATATACTTTAGACGATGAAAAACTAACCAGTGGAGGAGAAATAAGGTTTGAGTATCCGGTAGCTTATGCAGAAACTGAATTTTTATTCTGGAGTCGACCCCAATTCCAGGAACCCGACCTATTGGGTTATGTATCCGGGGAATCATCAACAGGGGCTGGAGTAGATGTGGTAACTTATGGTATTGCGGGTGGTATTTTTCAATGTACCTTGAAGGAAGGAGAATTGACTAAAGGAGACAGATTACTTGTACACTACAAAGGTTTAGTTCAAAGTATGGCTCGTGATTTTACAGTTAGAGCCCAGGTAAGATCCGGCCATGATGCAGAATGGCAACATGTATCACAGCCGCCCAAAATAAATATATTGCCACAGGAAGGACAAACACTTATTCTTACATCTCTGGCTGATCTGAAAATTGACCTGGCAGTTGTTGTTCTCGATAAGTTTGGAAATCTGGCTACTAGCTACAATGGTACAGTTATATTCCAATCAACCGATACAAAAGCAACTCTTCCTGAACCATATACTTTTACCGAAAAAGATAACGGAAAACATATTTTCAAAAATGTAAAATACAGAAGTTCGGGATTTCAAAAGATAACCATAGAAACCAGCAATGCTATGGAAAGCCGTCGGACCTATGCAACTACCGGTACCCGCATCTATATAGATTTCACAGTAAATGGTTATCCAATGGGAAGTGAAATAAAGTCGACAAATGCTACTGAGATCGCGGGAAAGGTAGCAGGCACAAACAAGCTGGAGACTGTAGAGGTAACAAAATATGAAAATGGGGAATACAGGACCATATACAGCAGTTCCCCGGGTTCCGGGATAGCAGAGTTTCAATTTGAAGATAAAAACTTTGATTCAGATTGCATGTATTACCTGAGGGTTTCCCAGGTAAACGAGGTACCTGACAGGCTCTGGGCATTCCCAACCAATGAAATGGCATGGTCCAGCCCGATCTGGGTTGAGTTTAAAAAGTAGAATTCAAGGTGATTGTAAATTGAGAATTGTTGTGAAATTGATATTGATCAATCCCGGCAATATTGACAACAGGATCATAATTTATATGAATATCTTAAATTTTCAATTATTTAAAAGGGAAGAGCACAGATAAACTATCCCTCAAGCAGTAATTTCATAACATTTAAGGAACAGTTCCTGTGCTCTTATCAATTCAATAAAAAATCTCTTTGCGGAAATAAAACATTATTCCTGACACTGCTGTTGCATCATATATGCAATGTCTTTGCCCCATTTTGGTAAAAATTGATCAGATTCCTCTGCTTCTGGCTGATCAAGTAATTGTATAACTTCATCAAACATTGCGCAGGATTCTGATGTATCCTCACCCAGGTATTGGGCAGATCCGTGATTAAACTGTGCCAGCATCAATACTGCTCGGGGATTCTGTTTATTCATCACATAGGCCTGGTTCAATATCATGGCACATTCCTGACCCAGATCCATACCACGCGATGGGTCAACAGACATCCTGATCATTGTCAAAAATCCCTGGAGGGCCATTCTTTCCGTGCCATCATGCTCCATTTGCTCAATGGCATCAAGGTGCTTCTGTGCTGCATCCAGGTACGGATCTTTCTTTAGCAGATCCTGCTCCATTGCCGCCATCATCACTTTTGTGTAGGCTGCATGGTACGCGGGTTGCCACCGCTCTTTTTCTACATCGGCAATACGTTCAAACTGGTTTGTTACGTCTTGAAAATCATTAATTGATGCTGCCTGTTCCATTTCTTCCAGTGCATCTTTCATCGCTCTTTCATACTTGCTGTCGCTTGTTGAGAATAAAGGATTTACTACGACGAGTAAAATAATGCTTACTAAAGTTTTCATAATTTTAAGTTTGTTTGTTTTTATAATGACCTTAATTGATTCAGTACTCCGTTTTTACTTAATGTTAATGTGGCTCCAACTAAAAGTAATCTTTTAGCAGGAGGTACAATGGCCCTGCGATTATAATCTCCATCTTCGGATAGCATCGTGCTGTATTCATATCCGTATACATTATTGATACCCAGTATATTTGTACACATCATAAAAACACCAATATTACTGGTCGCCATGTAGGCAATTGTTGCACTCAGGTCGTTGTAACTTGAGGTGCGACCAGTGTTGAATCCATCCGAATTGGGATCATGATATGGTCTTGCAGAAGCAAAAGTGTAAGTCCCGCTGAAAAATGATCTTAACGTTGGAAAGAATTGTTTATAAGCAACCGAAATATTGTGCTTTGAGGCAAATACAGGGATTGCCAAAGATGGGAAGTCCCTGTAATCCCTTTCAGTATCAAGGAAAGAATAGGAAATCCAGTAATCAGCATTTTTCAGGGTGCCATAGCAATCTCTCCAGAAGATATCAATCCCCTGTGCATAACCTTCGCCCGTGTTATTATATGTTGACGGATCATACATGTTGAGAGGATCATATTTTACCAGGTTGTGATATTGCTTATAATATCCTTCAATCCTGAATGTTCTTCCTTGCTTTATATACTGATAGTTAAGTATATAATGGCTGGATTTTTCATTCCCGACATTATTTGCAATTCTCAGGAGATCATCATTTGTAGCCTGTTGATATTGCCCGTATGCTAATGATATATTACTGTAATCACCTGTTTTATAAGCCAGAGAT
>JBHOSY010000165.1:0-10207 GCA_042584165.1 Bacteroidota bacterium
AAAACACCCCTTGTACTGGCCATATCAGTCAATAATTCAGGAAGTTATTTTTTCAAACTCGCTTATTAATTGTAAGACAAGAAATTTAATCGGTATTTGCTAATAGGAACGATTTATGGTGATTTCAAGTAGAATTACCGATCATCTCCTTATTTTTAATAGGATAATTCTTTAAAATTAATTGTTAATACCCTTTTGCCTTATTTTTTTTGTATTCCAATATAAAAAACCATATTAATTCATGTCTGAGCAAATACTTATTATTGATTTTGGATCACAATATACGCAACTGATCGCAAGACGTATTCGTGAAATGAATGTATATTGTGAAATCCATCCATTCAATCACATTCCTGCTCTGTCAAATAATATTAAAGGTGTTTTATTATCTGGTAGTCCATGTTCAGTACTGGAAAAGGATGCACCTGAAATTGCACTTGAACAGCTTATAGGTAAGATTCCAGTGTTAGGGATCTGCTATGGTGCACAATTAATTGCAAATAAATATAAGGGGAAGGTTCTGCCATCAGAAATAAGAGAATATGGACGCGCACGACTTGAAAAGATCGATACACACTACGACCTGTTGAAAGATGTCCCCATAAATACGCAGGTATGGATGTCTCATGGAGACACGATTTCCTATCTGCCAGAAAATTTTACTGTTATAGCTGGCACATCTACTGTCGATGTAGCGGCATTTAAAATTAAAGGCGAAAATGTTTACGGCATACAGTTCCACCCTGAGGTAACACATACGCTTGAAGGGAAAACTGTCTTAAGGAATTTCGTTGTACACATATGTCAATGTTTGCAGGACTGGACTCCGGATATATTTGTTGAGTCAACTGTAGAATCACTGAAGGCAAAACTCGGTAATGATAAAGTAGTACTCGGACTTTCAGGAGGTGTAGATTCTTCGGTAGCCGCTGTACTTGTAAATAAAGCAATTGGAGAAAATCTACATTGTATTTTTGTTGATAATGGGCTTTTACGAAAGAATGAATTTGAATCAGTACTGGTTTCTTATCAGGGGATGGGTTTAAATGTAACGGGTGTAGATGAAAAAGATAAATTTTATTCCGCCCTCCGCGGGAAAAAAGATCCTGAAGAAAAGAGAAAAGCTATTGGAAAAGTATTTATTGAAGTTTTTGAAGACGAAGCACACAAAATTAAAAATGTTAAATGGCTGGCTCAGGGAACCATATATCCAGATGTAATAGAATCAGTATCTGTAAAAGGACCATCAGCAACAATAAAATCACATCATAATGTGGGTGGTTTACCCGATTTCATGAAGCTTAAAGTTGTGGAACCATTAAATACGCTATTCAAGGATGAAGTGAGAAGGGTTGGAAAAACATTAGAGATTGATGATAACATTCTGGGCAGACATCCTTTTCCTGGCCCCGGTCTTGCTATTAGGATACTTAGTGATGTAACAGCCGAGAAGGTAAGAATTCTTCAGGAGGTGGATCATATTTTTATCGAAGGACTTAAAAAAGCTGATTTATATAATGGCGTATGGCAAGCAGCAACAATGTTGTTGCCAGTTCAATCTGTTGGTGTTATGGGCGATGAAAGAACTTATAAAAATGTAGTAAGTTTGAGAGCAGTATCAAGTGTTGATGGAATGACAGCAGATTGGAGTCATTTGCCGTATGAATTTTTAGGAGACATCTCCAACGAAATAATTAATAAAGTGAAAGAAGTAAACAGGGTGGTTTATGACATAAGCTCCAAACCCCCGGCTACTATCGAATGGGAGTAATTAGCTTTTATCATGAGCTCTAGAAAACTACTTTTCCTATGTCTGTTATTTATTGTTAACCAATCTTTTGGGCAGGGCGATGTATTTGAAAGACAATATGCAGAAGGGAAAGAATATTTTGATATGGGCAATTACAATTTTGCCATGACAACATTCAAACCACTAACATTAGAAACCAACAATACCTCTCTGGCCCCATATTCAGCATTTTTTTATGCGCTTTCAGCATATAAAATCGGATACAATTATCTTTCAAAGGATATGTTTGTTCAGTTATTAAAACGGTTTCCTGATTGGGAGAATAATAATGAGGTAAGATTATGGCTCGGAAAGCTTTATTACAAAGAGGAGAGCTATGAAGATGCTATTGAGATCCTTGGGCAAATTGATGATGATGAAATCATTGAAAAAGCAGATCAGCTCTCCATGTCTATTCTGTCTTCACAACTTGAATTTGATGAATTATCAATACTTAATAAACGTTTCCCTGAAAATCCTAATGTTGGAGAAATACTTGCAGATAAAATCATAACAATGCCATTTTACATGCAGGATCGGGCGTTATTAAATCAAGTGGTAGAGAAATGTGGACTTGATCCTGTAAAGTATAGTCTATTCCATACAAGACCTTCTGTAAAAAAGGAATCATACAATATAGCAGTATTGTTCCCATTTATGCATCAGGACATCATCCCAAATAGAGTTAGAAGAAATAACCAGTTTGTTCTCGATTTATATCAGGGGCTCCTTTTTGCCGCCCATGATCTGGAAGATGAAGGAATCAGTGTTAATGTTTTTGCATACGATACAAGACGGGATAAGGATACAACAGTTGCACTTTTAAACTCAGATGAGATACTCAGTATGGACTTGTTCATAGGACCGCTATATCCGGAAACGGTAAGAGAATGTGCTGATTTTTCATTCAAATATGGGATTAATATGATTAATCCATTATCCACAAATTCAGAATTAATAGGCAGTAATCCCTATTCCTTCCTGTATTTTCCCATGCTGGAAAGACAGGCAAATGCAGCAGCAAAGTTCATTAAACAGAGAGCGGATAATAAAAACACTTTTATTTTCTATGGTACATCCACAAAGGATTCAGTGCTTGCTTATAACTACAAAGCTCAAATTGAGAAGGATTCTTTTGATATTAATTTAATGCAGAAGATCACAGGTCTCGATACCATCAGTATTTTTAATACGCTTACAAAAAAATACTCCCTGAAGGATACGATGGAAATAGAAAAGTATGATTCATTAATGAGCACTGTAGCTGAGGATTCTACGATTCAGACTGAATTCTTTTTTATTGAACCAGATAGTATCGGTCATGTTTTTGTTGCTTCCAGCAAAGAATTACTTGGGGCAAGTGCTATTAGTGGAGTCGAAACATTAAATGATACAATTCTTATCATTGGAAATGAAGACTGGTTAAATTTTAAAAGTGTATCACTTGAACAATACGAAAGGATGGATATTGCCCTGGTTGCCCCGACATTTATAGATATTGATAATCCGAACCTTGAGTTTATAAATGAAACAATTACATCTATTAATCATAGTCCTCCGACGCGATACCATTATATTGGCTATGAGTTAATGAGTTTTGTTGGAAGGATGCTTTATAAACATGGGAACCTATTTCAATATGGTCTGCAGGATGAGGGATTCCTGGCAGGAAGGATATTTACAGGTTTCAATTATGAGGGAAGCAATGATAACCGTATCGTTCCTATTATAGAGTTTGTGGATGGTGAATTTAAGATAACAAATTCGATTTTCAATGAAGAGATATTAGACTATGAATAGATCAAGATCTGCTGAATTATTTGAAAAATCAAAGAAATATATCCCCGGAGGTGTCAATTCTCCAGTCAGAGCATTTAAAGCCGTGGGTGGTGATCCATTGTTTATCAAAAAGGCGGAAGGTGCCTATATGATTGATGAGGACAATAACCGTTTTATAGATCTTATTAATTCATGGGGCCCCATGATCCTCGGACATGCATTTGAACCAACTGTTCATGCTGTTAATGAAGCCACAAAAGACTCATTATCATACGGTGCTCCTGGAGCTCTTGAAACAGAAATGGCAGAATTGATCACTGGCATGGTGAATAGTATTGAAAAAGTGAGAATGGTGAATTCTGGCACGGAAGCAACTATGTCAGCAATCAGGCTGGCAAGAGGATATACCAACAAAGATAAAATTATCAAGTTTGAAGGTTGTTATCACGGTCATGGTGATTCATTTCTTATTGCTGCCGGGAGTGGAGCTGTTACGATGGGTGTGCCTGATAGTCCAGGTGTAACGCAGGGTACTGCCAGAGATACTCTGATAGCTCCATATAATGATCTGGATGCTGTGGAAGAACTTGCCCTGAATAATCAAAATGAGATCGCGGCGATAATTGTTGAACCTGTTGCAGGAAATATGGGTTGTGTTTTGCCTGAAAAAGGATTTCTAGAGGGATTAAGGACACTGTGTAACAGGGAAGGAATCCTGCTTGTTTTTGATGAAGTAATGACAGGATTCAGGTTATCAAAATCAGGGGCACAGGGAGTTTTTAATATTATCCCGGATATAACTACTCTTGGTAAGATCATAGGAGGGGGAATGCCGGTTGGCGCATATGGTGGTAAGAAAGAAATTATGGATCACATCTCACCAGTTGGTCCGGTTTATCAGGCTGGTACGCTTTCCGGGAATCCATTGGCAATGGCAGCAGGATTATCAGTTTTAAATCATCTTAATGATCATGAAGAGATTTATTCACAACTTGAAACCACAACTACAAATATCGTTTCCGGGATAAAATCTAACCTGGATCAATTAGGATTGGATTATAGGATTAATCAAATTGGATCCATGTTTAGCCTCTTCTTTACGAACACTCCAGTTAGGGATTTTACAACAGCAAAAAGTTCAGATCTGGATTTATTTGGAAAATATTTTAGAGGAATGCTTGATCGCGGTATATACTTGGCCCCAAGTCAGTATGAATCTCTGTTTATTTCGACTGCTATTACAGGCGAGGAAGTAGATAAGATTGTAAATGCCAATTTTAAGGTATTACAGGAATTACACAATTGAAACACTGGACTTAAGAATATTTAATTAGGTGTCGAATTTTTAATTATTCCAAGATGTAATATCTTTGCTTACACCCAAATTTGGAATGGGAGCATATAAAAACAGAGTTTTGAGGTTGCGATATTTGTTATTGATTCTTGTATTTTTCCTGATTAGCCATGTTAACTATGGACAGAGATCAGTAATCAACAAGACGGCAACTTATGAAGAACTCTATGATGATCCCTATGATGTCAATAAACTTTTTATACATCTTATCCCGGCTTATGGAGAACTATTTTCAACGAATATTAGTATAGGCTGGGGCATTAAGGGTGATTATTATCATAATGATTTATTTGATGTATCCCTTCTTTTCAGAAAGCCTTATAGTAAGGGTACCGACTTCATGAGGGGTATCGCTGAAAAGAATAGCGATGTTTTGAATACCCCTGTAAAGTTTTATTTTCTGGAGTTGGGAGGGACATACCACATCATCGACAGGGAGGAAGACGCTGAATCAAAGTTTGTCCTTTATACAAAGAATTATACTCGTGATAATAAATGGGAAACGATGGTTCCAGAGTATATCGTTGCTCCCACAAAAAGGAGAAGGATATATGGTGCAAGGCTGGGTGGGATGAATTATAAGTCTACATTTGACATGAAC
This sequence comes from Bacteroidota bacterium, assembly GCA_042584165.1. Lineage (GTDB taxonomy): Bacteria > Bacteroidota > Bacteroidia > Cytophagales > Cyclobacteriaceae > JBHOSY01. The sequence goes on from JBHOSY010000165.1 coordinate 5,524, forward strand.
AGGGTACTTGCTGATCAGGGGAATTCATTGGTTGATTCATCAGGTGCAGCCCTCGAAACACAGGCCTCAATATTTGGGAATATGGGTGCAGCTGGCCTGTATATTGGTGGTTCAATGTCTTTAATCAAAAATGTAGCAGTAGCTTTCGATAAAACTTACGACAATGTTGCCAATGATTTATTTTTTACTGCATTTTTTGATATTCTGTTGTTCCCATCAATAAATGTTGAAGATGTTTATTATCGAGTTGATCAGAATTCACCTGAAGTAGTTTATTCTTCTGACGTAATTGAGACAAATCCAATCGGCTTCAGGCTGGGAATGGAAGGAAAGTTCAATCGTGAATTTAGTTGGGGATATGGAGCAGAATTAGGCTATCGTCCTGGTATCAAGGGTAAGGGAACAATCGCAATGGTTAGATTCAGCTTCCCGCTTTTTGGTCACAAGCTTCAGCATGAAGTAGAAGCATTCGGCAAGTAGTGAGCTTGTGAATGCAGTCATTTCAATGAGCGTACATTCAAACTAATCAATTCAGCAAACCCAATTTATGATTCTAATATAATATCAGGGGAAAACTAATTATTTGGTGAATTGATATCCGATTGTTAATATTTACGCCAGAAGTATGGTGTGAAAAGTATCAGGACAGTAAATAGTTCAAGTCTTCCAAGCAACATAAGAAATGACAGAAACCATTTCCCGGGAATAGATATTTCAGAAAAATTACTTACAGGCCCGACTTTTCCAAATCCCGGGCCTATGTTTCCCACTGAAGTAGCGACAGCTCCCATAGCTGTAATGAAATCCGCACCAAGATAAGACATAATGATAGAACCCAGGGCAAAAACCATGATGTAAATGATCATGAATGCCATGATGTTAAAAGTGATGTCCTTGGTTACTGCTTTATTATTGAATCGTACGGGTAAAACTGCACTGCGATGAATAAGTCTTTTAAACTCAAGTATACTATTCTTAACAAGTATCACATGTCTGACGATTTTAACACCTCCTGCTGTCGATCCTGCAGAGGCTCCCACAAACATGAGCATAAAGAATACCGTGGTAAGTAGGGGAGCCCATGCTGTATAATCAGATACAACATACCCTGTGGTACTTATAATGGATATTACTGAAAAAAATGCTTGTCTGAATGATAATTCGAAGGTCTGATCCGTATGGTTATATATTAAAACAGAAACGAGGACCGCTACAAATACTACCAAAACCAGATAATATCTGAATTCATCATTTTTGAATATCTTTTTTATCTGTCCGTGCATCCCAAAGTACGTTAGTGTAAAGTTCGTTCCCGCCAGGAACATAAAAATTGTGATAACATACTGAATAAAAGGGCTTGAGAAATGGGCGATACTTGCATTTTTTGTAGAAAAACCACCTGTAGCCATTGTAGTAAGACTATGGTTAATGGCGTCAAAGACACCCATTCCTCCAAATACGAGTAAGATAAATTCAGATATGGTTAATATTAGATAAATAAGCCAAAGTCTGATAGCTGTTTCACGAATCCTGGGTTTGAGCTTATCAGGTGAGACTCCAGGTGCTTCGGCGACGAAGAGCTGCATGCCTCCAATACCCAGTAATGGTAGAATCGCAACTGCCAGAACTATGATACCCATTCCACCAATCCATTGGGTGAGACTTCTCCACATTAGTATTCCATATGGCAAAGCTTCAATATCAGTTAGAATTGAGGCTCCAGTTGTCGTAAATCCTGACATTGTTTCAAAAAAAGCATCTGCATAAATTGGGATGGTACCGCTAATTATGTAGGGTACCGCACCAAATATGGCCATGCTTAACCATCCAAATGTAACAACCAGGTATCCATCTTTCTTTTTTAATTCCGGATCTTCTTTTCGGCTAAAGTAGAACCACAGTGAAAAGCCGGCCACAATGGCAAATGTTCCGGAAAGAATAAAAGTTGTGGATGTTCCATCCTGATAGATGTATGAAACAGGCAAACACAGAAACATAAAACCACCCAGGAGCATGGCAAGTATCCCTTGAATTGCTAATACGGCCCTAAAATTAAATCTCATTCAATGGGGGAATTATTTAAAGTATTTTTCAACCTGGTGGATACATTCAGGCAAACACAAGACTACTACCCTGTCTTGAGGATTTATCTGAAGTTCTCCTGATATCCTTTCTACTTGTCCATCTCTGATAACCCCACCAATCACAGCGGATTTTGGGAAATTAAGTTTTTTAACTTCTCTTTCAGTTATTTTTGAATTCTCCGGGACCACGAATTCCATGACTTCTGCTTCTACGCCATGGATACCAGTTAGGGAAATAATTTCTCCCTCGCGAACATATCTTGATATGAAATTAGCTGAGATCAGTTTTTTATTGATCATTGTATCTACCCCGATAGTCTGCGATATATGGATATAATCCATGTTTTCAACCAGAGCGATAGTCTTTTTAACACCCATATTCTTTGCCAGAAGACATGAAATAATGTTGGTTTCTGAATTTCCAGTTACAGCAACAAAAGCATCCATTTCTTCGATACCTTCTTCCTTAAGCAATTCAACATTACTAGCATCACCATTTACAATCAAAGTATCTTGCAGCTCATCTGCAAGTTCAAAGCATCGGTCTCTGTCTTTCTCAACCAGTTTCATATGATATTTCTTGCTGAGTCTCCGTGCGGTGTGATATCCAATCTTACTTCCACCCATGATCATTACATTTTTGATTTCAATGGGTGAATCATTGCCAATTTCCAATACTTTTTTTACGCCTTCTTTTTCCGCTATAAAGTAAGCATGGTCATTGGTCCTGAATCTCGTTGTCCCATGAGGTATAATTGTTCGGTTTCCCCTTAGAATGGCAACAGTAATAAAATCATGCTCTGGATTTAGAGACGAGGATTCTTTAAGTGTTTTGTTATTCAGTTGGTTGTTTATATCAATATTAATTCCCAGAAGGGTAAGCAACCCGTTGTCAAATTCGAAAGTATCTGTTACTATAGTCCTGGCAAGAAGTCTTTTTATTTCTCTCGCTGCGAGAGACTCCGGAGAGATCAATTCATCAACTCCCAAATCTTCAAGATCCAGGATATCTTTTTTCAGAAAAAATTCAAGATTACTGATACGGGCGATGGTTTTTTTGGCACCAAGCTTTTTCCCAATGATGGAAGTTGTCAAGTTTGTTTCTTCACTACTGGTAACTGCAATAAAAAGATCTGCTTTTTCGACACCAGCTTCTTGTAATACCCGGTAAGAAGAAGAATTACCTCGTACGATCGCCACATCGAGATGGCTTGAAGCGTAATCAAGTTTTTCCTGATCGAGGTCTATGAGAACAATGTCCTGCTTCTCATAAGCTAATAATTTGGCCAGGTGAAATCCAACCTCACCAGCTCCGGCAATGATAATTCTCATTAACGATTATCGTATTTAAAAAAGCATGAATTGATGCAAATTTTACGAATTGTATGGAACAAAACAACAGGATCACATTAAATTAATAGTGTTGGAAAATCGAAGATGAATTGAATGAAAGCTTGGCAATATAAAGGTGTTCTACAAAGCTGAAACTGACATATTTAAAACTGTAAGGTAAAGATGGTATAAATTTCAGGTTCTGATTTTACCGTAAGTCGTCCTTTATGAAGCTGCAAAATTTGTCGGGACAAAGCAAGTCCAATTCCTGATCCTTGATTTTTGGTCGTATAAAATGGTATGAATATTCTTTCAATTGCTTCTGGAATGATTCCCGGGCCATTATCTTTTACTTCAATAATGATCCGATGTTCGCTATCTATTCTGCTTCGTAATTCAATTTTTGGTTCTTCGCGGCCCAGGACCGCCTCCTTGGCATTCTTGATCAGGTTTATCAATACCATTTCAACGAGTTCCCTATCCGCGGTAATATCAAGGTTCTCAGGTATTACACTGGCTGAATAGTCGATTTTCAGTGATTGCATTTCCAATCCAAGAAGATGCTCAATGTGATCGAACATCTTCTTTATCGAAACAATTGTAAATTTTGGTTTAGGAATACTGGTGTAATCGCGATATGCATCAACAAACCGTATTAGACCCTTACTCCGATTTTCAATGGTTAATAACCCTTCACTCAAATCTTTAACTGATTCCTCTTCCATCTCGTAGTTGCCATTGGTTTGCTTGATATCTTCGGTAAGAATCTCTGTTAGAGTTCCTGTGAGAGAAGCAATAGGAGTAATGGAATTCATTATCTCATGCCTTAAAACCCTTGTAAGGTTCTGCCAGGCTTCGATCTCTTTCTGCTGTAATTCTGATTGGATATCCTGTAAAGCAACCAGCTTAATAGTATGACCGCGAAGGCGTAATTCGGTGGCATGCATGGCCAAATCTATCTCACTGCTCTTTCTGATCAATGCTTTGTTCCCAGGTTTCAACTCCATTAATTGCTTATATAATTCCGGGTTTGTTGGTTTTAATTCAATCAGATTGTGTATCTGTGGGGCTCGTAAAAATCGTTTGGCAGTTGTATTTATCAATCCAATCTTTCCTTCAGAATCAAAGGAAATTAAACCAGTTCCTACATGCTGAACAATTGTATTTAAATAATTCAGATGCTCTTCTTTGTCAGCTCTTGTCAGCCTGAAAGCCTCAAGAACTTCATTAAATGCTTTGTTTAATTCCTTAAAGGTCTTCCCCAGTTG
>JBHOSY010000166.1:0-10119 GCA_042584165.1 Bacteroidota bacterium
CGCGTCTACTCTGTGATCTTCGTGTCCCATCCATTCCGCAATCCGCAATCCGCATGGCAGGCCAGGCACCCCTGGCACTTTCCAACTTTGCATGAATCTCTACCTTCCCATATTGCCAGGCAAATTTCCCTTTTGTATCAATACCCCCAGTAAGGAATTGCGATGAATCAGATTCCAGGTCATCATTGACGATTCCGCGCAGGTACGCTTTTCCATCTTTAATGATGATACATTCCTCCCGGTTTGACAGGGTATTTCCCCAATCAGCAGTATTTCGTTGAATTACATTCCATTTGGTCTCATCGAGATATCCATCAAGATCAAAATTCTCTTCCCAAACCAATTCCCACTTTTCCGGAATTGATTTTTTTGTTTGATCCCCTACTTTCTGTGATGTCTTGCAACCTATAAATAATAAAATGGTAATTGAAAAGATTATATACGGGAATTTCATTTTCGAATAGTTGTTTTAATTACATAATAAAACTAATAATATATTAGATACGAAGGCCACAGAATTTTTTTATCAAGATCTATTTGTGAAACGTCGAATAATCAAATACTCGAATCCTCGAATTATCAATTTATTCACAAGTAGTACAGATTCCAGCTCAGTAACCAGGAATTTTTATCTATAATTAGGCAAAGATGACAATGGTACTCTCGCTACTTCAATATCTTCTTTTCCGACCGAATAAATTACCCAGAGATATTTTTCAGTCGTGACGGCCGATGGGTATTGAAATCCTGGCCCTTTATGAGCTCCTTCGAACCGAACTTTGGGTGCATCATATTTAATATTTCCGACCCAATCAAATTCATTCCGGTTATTCAGTATTGAAATACTCAGGGGATCTCTTCTCCAAAGTTCATCAACTGCATTATTGATCATATATATAGTACTGTCCTGAAACATACCCAGGTAGGTTTTACTGTTGCTGTCTGGGATGTTGGTTGATCTCGCCAGGTCCCATGTTGCTCCGCTATCTTCACTGATCTGCACATAATTCCTTAGCCGTCGACTACAGTCCCGGTACATTCTTAAATAATTCCCATTTGCCAGTATAACGGCTTTTGTCCTCTCACACATTTTATGTCCATCGAATGCGGTTGGATCCGTATTATTGTTTTTGAAATCCCATGCCGGGGAGTTCATTGGATCACTTAACCAATTATTTATTTTGTTAACTAAAGTCGTATATTCAGATTGATCAGCAGGCCAATATTCAGAGAATCCGGATATTGGTTCTGGAGCATCTGCATCCAACCAGAAAATATCTCCAAGTTCACCTGAAGCGTTGATAGATCTTGCAATTCTTCCTCTGCCAATTCTTTCTTCATCAATAGTCCAATCGTGAACCGCTGCAACAGCATATACTGAATTGTCTATTTCACAAAACGTAAGAGGTGTTAATCCCCTGCCAGTATGACCCCTTTCCCTCGCTCTGACACTGTCCTGAGGAGGAAAAAGTACCTCTGGGGCTGTCCAACTCTTACCTTCTTCACTCTCAGCCAGTGAAAACCAGATATGCTGTCCTGAGGCATCTTCATCCTTTTTCGAAGAACTCCATGAGGTAAAGAGCATGTTGTTATAGTAAGCAATACTTGGGTGATGATGATAGGTATCAGTATGGTCGGTTGATTTAAACAATGTCCTATATTTAATCCTGAGAATCCGCTTATATCCAGCTTCTTCCTCATTTTTCCTTGGCCATGAGTAATCCCATCCTATTTTATCCTGACATATGATTTCAGGAGAAATAAAAAGTGTTAGCACCAGTAAAATCAATATTTGATAAATAGTACGCATTGTCCGTCAGGAAAAGAAAGTTGGTAGAAATTCAGGCTTAATTCTGTTTTTCGATATTTGCTCATACGCATATGCAATTTTAAATAATTCAGATTCCTGATAGGCCTTTGCCATAAATGATATTCCAACCGGCAATCTGTGCACCATTCCACATGGAACCGTAATATGCGGATAACCGGATATGGCCGCTGCAGGTGGGAAATATACATCCCCACCATACCGGTCTCCATAAATCAAATCGGTACTGCATCCCGGACCTATCGTGATCCCTGACAAGGCATCCAACGCATTATCATCCATAAATTTACTAATGAACTTCCTGGATTCATCACGGGTCATCTTTACGGCTTTCAGGTAGTCTTCACTATCCAGATCACCCATTTCCTCTGAACTTTCCAGGATCTCCTGCTGGAAATATGGCATAGCCCGGTCCTTATTCTGTTTATTAAATTCAATTACATCTTTTAATGATTTTACATCAGCATGCGTGTTAAATAAATATCGGTTGAGACCATCTTTGAATTCATATTCCAGAACATCGAATTCTCCTTTCCCAAGTTTTGATATCTTTTCATTAAAGGGAATCTCTACAATCTCAGCACCACTTTTTGTTAACTGTTCCAATGCGATTTGGAATATATCATTTATTTGACCAACACTGCTTGACATCCGTTTGTCGATCCCGATCCGTTTTCCTTTCAAACCATTCGGATCCAGGAATTGTGTGTAATCTTCATATGCTTTGCCACTGCTTTCCTGTGTAATACTATCTTTCTCATCTATTCCTGCCATAACTCCCAACAAAATTGCTGCATCCCTGACAGTCCGTGTCATTGGCCCTGCTGTATCCTGGGTATGTGATATTGGTATGATCCCGGATCGACTGATCAATCCAACCGTCGGCTTAATCCCCACAAGGCCATTCGCAGATGCGGGACAGGACACAGAACCATCGGTTTCAGTTCCAATTGCTACAGCGCATAAGTTCGCAGCAACAGCAACACCTGAACCAGAACTTGAGCCAATTGGATTTCGTTCCAGGATATATGGATTTTTTGTTTGTCCGCCCCTGCTGCTCCAACCAGAGGATGAATTTGTGGATCGGAAGTTGGCCCATTCGCTCAGATTGGTCTTCCCAATCAGAACAGCACCTGCCTCACGTAACTTTTTTACCACAAAGGAGTCTTTTGCTGCAATATGACCAGCCATTGCCAGAGAACCCGCTGTGGTCATCATTTTATCAGCTGTATCAATATTGTCTTTAACCATAAACGGGATGCCATGCAATGGCCCTCTGACTTTTCCTTCCTTTCTATCCAGATCCATTGATTCAGCTATTGCCAGAGCATCAGGATTAACTTCAATCACAGAATTTAACATTGGGCCATTCTTATCAATCTCTTCAATACGTTCAAGATACATGACTGTTATTGATCGGGAGCTGTACTTGCCACTTTCCATTCCAAGCTGAAGGTCCTCAATGGATAGTTCATTAAGTTCAAAATCATCAGATGATGAACCCTTTTCAAGCTCACCCTCCACGGATGTATTACAGGCATTGATTGATATGGCCGGAATCGCGAGTCCCGCAACCGTTGTATTTCTTAAGAATTTCCTTCTATCCATTTTTGATATATTTAATAATACTCAACAAACATCAATCCAACTCCCAACTTTTAACTTTTATTGCGACCATTCCGTCGGCTTCCTGTCCCAACGATGTTTGTCAAACTCTTTCATCAGCGAAGTATTCAGCGTTCCTGCATCACTATTTGCTATATTCATTTCCACATGTTTTAACTTACGCATTCCCGGGATTATTGTACTAACGGTTGATTCACCAAGTATAAACCGCATGGCCACATCAGCCATGTTCATATTTTCAGGTATAAATGGCCTGAGGGCTTCTGCATGATCTACACTGGCATTCAGGTTTTCAGGCACGAAATAAGTGTTACGCCAATCTCCATCCGGCCATGTACTTTCCTTCGTCAGATTTCCAGTTAGAGTACCCTCATCAAAGGGTACACGGGCAATCACAGCTACATTATGATCTCGACAGGCAGGGAATAGTTCGTCCTTGGGATTTTGATCAAAGATATTGTATATCACCTGAACGGCATCTATGAGGTCACTTTTTACGGCTTCAATCCCATTCCATGGCTCCCAGCGGTTAATACTGATCCCGATGGCATGTATAAGTCCCTGAGATTTTAATTCCATCATTTTCCCCACCCAGCGACCATCGTTCAGCCAATGATCCTCCCATGTATGGAACTGCATCAGGTCGAAAGATTCCAAACCTGCATTAATGAGACTTCTTTCAACGTATTCCTGAATATGATCCGGTGGGAAACACTCATCAAGGGTAAATTCCCGGGTACTCGGCCATTTGAAATTTTTTGGCGGTATTTTGGTGGCAGTATATAGTTTTTTATCGGGATTCGCCCTGATCAGGTTCCCCAGTAATCCTTCACTCTTCCCGGCACCGTATCCCCATGCTGTGTCAAAAAAATTACAGCCAAGATCGACTGCAAGCTGTAAGGATCGCATGGATTCTTCATCCTCAGAACCGGTCCAACCTCCCATTCCCCACATCCCATACCCAATTTCGCTAACATCCCAGCTTGTTCGTCCGAATTTTCTGTATTTCATATTGTATGATGTTTTAAGATGTGTTTCAAAATATTAAATAATAAGGTGAATATAAAATCTGTATGTGATTATTCGATTATCCCGTGGCTATGTCACGTGGATGCTCGAAGCTTTGCTTCGGCATTTGAGTATCTGAGTATTCGACAAGTGTAACTCCTGATCCTTTATTTGAGAAACCATCGTATTTCGTATACTATGATCCAAAATCTACGAACACCACAAAATCACCATAAACTTTTACGGGAAACCAAAGCATTGGCCAAATTAAGTGGCTTGAGCTTTGTGAATCTTAATGTGAAAGCCAATCTGCAAATTAAAGATCCCGGAAGATCCTATCAAACTCACGAATCATACCTGGAGGAAGTTTGAATACTGATTTTCCAATAAAGATCCTATCACCAAATATATAGACCTCATCCCGCCAGCCGTTTAATATAATCTGGTATTTCCAGTCTTTTTTATCATCATATGCACCACCTATCTCTTCCAAACCGAGATCCCGGTAATCATACTTTTTCAGATAATACACAATCCGTTTTATATCCTCTTCTGCTGAAATGTTTCTTTCATCTGTAAATCCCATAACAGATTGCTGAATAATCCTTATGGACCAGATATCCTCAGGTATCAAATTATTCATTTGGGACTGGGCAACGGCAGAAATGTATGTTCCAACAATGAAGATTAAAGTAATAATTCCTTTTATTACGTACATGCAAATTGGATTTCTTAATTAAAACTAATTTAATATTCAGGATGATCAAAAGGTAAATATTCAAGAAATAAAAGAATATAATACCACCCAGGCAGACGCATGAATAATAATTCAGGCGTAATAATATACGAACGAGCTTAGTCCGTAGAACCTGAGGGCTACGGACCAAGCTGGTGTATGTTATTGATTAGATTCTTTTGGATCAGGATAAATTCCAACCCTGGTTTTGCAGGATATCCAAAAAAGCCACAATGTTCTCTGGTGGAATATCACTTGTCATGGCGTGGGATGGGGCAAAAATATATCCTCCGCCCGGAGCCATTTCACTAAGAAGTCTATTTGTATCCCGTTCAACATCTTCTACAGTTCCGTAAGGTAATGTACTTTGAATACTCAAACCACCCCAAAAAGCCAGTTTGTTGCGGTATTTTTCACGAATGGCATAAATATCCATAACATCCGGCTGAAATGGATCGAAAACATCCACGCCACATTCAACAATATCATCAAGAATAGAATCTACCTTCCCGCAACAATGTAGACCAACCAGTAATCCTTCATCTTTTGCCACCTGATTAATCCTCTTAAACCGTGGTTTGACAAATGTCTTCCATGTATCAGGGTCCAGTATTAATCCGGTTTGCATTGCCCAATCGTCACCAAGCCGGACACAATCAACTCCAATTGAAGCTGCATTTCTTATCATTCCTATATTATAGTCAGCTATCTGATCAAGCAAATCATGAACAAAATCAGGTTCCATTAAGAAGTATGTCAACAGGTTTTCCATCCCGACCATCGACCAGGCCCGTTCGTATAAAGCAAATCCTATGGATAGAAAATTAAAATGATCAGGATACTTTTGATTATTATTTTCAATGAATTTATAAACCGGCAGATCATCCGGATCAGGGAAAACATAATCACCAAATGAAGCATTTTTCAATATTGGTTCATCGACTACACCAAGTGTTCGATCCACCGTTTTATTCCATACAACGCCAAAGTAATCCCTGAAATAACCAGGTTTAACCTTATCCCACCCTTCGTTGGTTTGAGAATATACAGCATAGCTGCCTGTAAGCTCGGGGGTACTGAAGGGTTTCCCTATATAGTCACTAAATCTTTCTTTAGCCTCTACTGTAAATCGTACTGCATAGGGTATGGGAAATACATCCTGGTGAGTGACGGCTTTTCTAAAATCTTCCTTATAATTCATCCGGACCAAATTAGCAGTTTTTAATTCATATCCAATTTTATATCACGTGCCTTCTTTCCAAAATCTTCCTGGGAAATTTGAGGTATCAACGTCCCTTCACATACTCAGGAGACGTTGATCGGGGATAAGAATTTTGATTTAAGGGTTCCCCGAGTATAAAACCCGGGGCTATGGAATGTTGAAAATAATGATCCTGGGGTACGCTTGAATCGGGAATGTTATTGTAAGGGATATGGCCATACGCCCCTACATCATTCAATATTCCTACTGTAATTTAAAATGGTTCAAGCGTCCGCTTGGACCTAATTCTGTAATATCCCTATCAATTAGTTACCGTAAAATAAATCCTTCTTTTAATGGATCCTCCGGATCTATCAGGAATTCATGCCTTCCGGTTATATATGCATTCCCTGAGATCCTTGGTATTATGCTTTTGTATGGCCCAAAATCAATGGTTCCTTTTACTGAAACTGACATGGTACTGCCGATAATACTTTGAATTATAATTTCTTCGCCAATTTTTAATTCTCCTCTTTCATAATGAATAGCGGCCCTGCCGGATACCCCACTCCCGGTAGCTGACCGATCTACTTCACCATCCGCAAATATGCAGACATTCCTGCTATGATTATCTTTCCCAATCGGGTCACCTGTAAAGATGGTTCCATATAGGAATCCCAGGTCATCTTCAAATGGATGCTTAACATTTAGTTTCTTATCCATAACAGCTTTTTTTATGGCCATCCCCTTCTCAATCAACTCACGATAAGTCCCCGCAGTTAAATCAACCCCCAACTTCCGTGCATCCACATAAGCATAAAATGCACCTCCATATGCCAGATCATATGTGACCTCTCCCAGGCCTCCCACATGAATTTTTTCATCCAGGGCTACAACAAAACTGGGGACATTATCAAAACCCACTTCTTCCACTAAATCATTAACAATGTTCGCGTAGGCTGTCAACTGGCCACAGGGTGCATCGATCTTCAATGTTGTAACAGGTGATTTCTTCTCAACCCAACCTGATTCAACTGCCAGTTTCGTAATGGCAATAGTTGCGTGTCCGCACATGGTACTGTATCCTTCATTGTGCATAAACAATACTCCAAAATCAGAATCTGGCCTTTCAGGTGGCAACAAAAGGAGACCATACATATCTGCGTGACCTCGAGGCTCCCACATTAAAGATTTGCGCAGATTATCAAGATTATCTCTCACATACCGTCGCTTTTCCAGGATCGTATCGCCCATAATCTCAGGATATCCTTCCATAATCACCCTCAAAGGTTCACCTCCGGTATGCATGTCAATGGTTCTGATTGATAACCAATCCTCTCTTGATGCTGAATCCCAGGATTTACTAATATTTCTAATTTCCATTCAGTTCAATGTTTACGGTAATTAAGTTGCAGATCATTTATTGTCCTTTGTACAACCATTATCTTTACGGTTCATACATAATGGAACATCCTCTGAAATCGCTACTTCACAGGCATGGTAATGGTAAATACCGTTCGTCTTCCAGGTTCCGACTCAACCTTTATTCTTCCGTTGTGAAGATATATGATGTGCTTAGAAAGGCTTAATCCAATTCCAGATCCTTCCGGTCGAGTACTGAAAAAAGGAATGAATACCTTTCCTATTTTATCAGCTTCAATTCCTTTCCCGTTATCTTCCACTGCAATTTGTAGAGAACGATCTATGATTTGAGCAGACAATTTAATTTCAGGATTTTTATTTCGATCGACATCATTAATGTCTTGAGCATGAATGCTATTGCTGATAAGATTGATTAAAACCTGTTCTATCAGACTACGGTCTATCTCAGACTTAATTGGTGGTTCCTTAATATTCGAAACTAGTGAAATGCCTTTTTGATCGGCTTCCGCCTTATACAAATTAGTAACCGAATTGATTAATTCTTCTAGATCAACCGTGGTTTTATCCGGAAGCGGAACATTTGTCAGCTTCCTGTAATCATCAATAAAATTGAGAATTCCTTCACTTCTACCTTTTATTGTTGTAGCGGCACGCTGAATGTCATTAATATCTTCAGTACTGAATTCGTTGGACTTCTTAAGTTCCCCAGCCTGAGTCTGAATCATCATCAGAATGGTATCTGTCAAGGATGATAAAGGTGTCACAGAATTCATGATTTCATGGGTAAGGATCCTGATCAATTTATGCCAGGCTTCAATTTCCTTCTGCTCCAATTCAGATTGAATATCTCGGAATGTGATAAGCTTACACTCCTTTTCCATGAATTGGAAATTCGTCACCTGAATTGAAAGCTGGATCAGATCATTATTCAAATACATTTCAATCAGCTTTCTCCCATCACTAGCGATCTGACTAACCTCTTTTGTGAATTCCGGATATTCAGTCTCAACAGATTTCCAGTTTCTCTTCCCGGAAATGCCCAATAACTTTTCTGCCGGCTTGTTGAACAATAGTAATTCATCATTTTCAGCTATTGCGATCAATCCAATGTCCATCCGGTCAATGATCAATTGCAGGAGTTGAAACTGTGCTTCCATTTCGACATGAACCTTGCCATATTGGCTGGAAATATCCCTGAAAACATCGTTCAATTCTTTAAATGTAGCCCCGAGTTCATCCCCTCTATAGCTCAATGAGAAATCTTTATGTTTAAGAGCCAGTAGAAATTTGGCCAATTCCTTATTGGTTTTACCAACAAATGCCGCAAGTTCCAGCACTGACAATACCATAAGTATTGAGAGTATTATCGATGTGAAAAAGAAATCGGAATTCCTTACATAATGTGAGAATCCAATGATCAACAATATCAAGACACCTACCCTCACGTACAACCTGAGTAAAAATGGGATATCAGTTTTCTTCATTTATGTAGGATTACAGGCTTAAATTTCGAATTTTTCCATTTTCCTGTATAAGGTGGCCCGGGTGATTCCCAACGCTTCAGCAACCTTAGACATATTCCCATGATTTAATTTCAATGAGTGACGAATCATTTCCGCTTCCATATCTTCTAATGTCTTCGGTATTTCAGAAGAGACTTCCGCTGCAGTGGATCCTTTGTCGGATGATATAAAATACTCGGTTGATTTCACAACATTGGTCTCACTCAGGATTATTACTTTTTCAACGGCATGCTGAAGCTCCCGGATATTACCAGGCCATTTGTACTTCTGTATTTTCTTCATGACTTGCTTAGAAATTGAAAGGTTTTCTTGTTTGTATTTCCTCCCATATAGTTGCATGAAATGACTCACAAGAAGTGGAATATCCTCTTTTCTGTCCCTCAATGGAGGTACAAGGATTTCAACTGTATTAATCCGGTAAAGTAAATCCTGTCGAAATTCAGGATATTTTCCCTCTCTTCCTTTCACCATTTCATACAATGGCGTATTTGTGGCACATATCAATCTTACATCAACAGGGATACTTTTGTTGGAACCAACTCTTTTCACTTCACGTTGATGCAATGCTGATAACAACTTTGATTGCAATCCTAAAGGCAGGTTTCCGATTTCATCCAGAAAAATCGTACCCCCTGCCGCCAGTTCAAAGCTTCCTGCCCTGTCGGATTTTGCATCTGTGAAAGCTCCTTTAACATGACCAAATAATTCACTTTCGAATAATGTTTCGCTGATTGCTCCCAGATCTATCCTTATAAAAACTTCATCTTTCCTTTCTGATTGACGATGTTTTCAGGGATATTTCCAGCCAATATGG
>JBHOSY010000167.1:0-10082 GCA_042584165.1 Bacteroidota bacterium
GGTATTGTACTGAATTTAATAAATTGAAATCACCTACTTATGCGGCTGTTAATAATCACACTGTATTGTTTTATTCAAGTACATGTACTTGTTGCTCAAATAGTTATCAAACCAGATTCGATGACAATAAAGCCATGGACGAGATGGTGGTGGATGGGTAACGCTGTGGATACAGTTAATTTGAAATATCATTTACTGCAATTTAAAGAGGTAGGGATTGGTGGCGTTGAGATTACACCGATTTATGGTGTCAAAGGATACGAGGATCAATTCATTCCCTATCTAAGTGAAGATTGGATGAAAATGCTTGATTTCACCTGTTCTGAAGCGAAAAAATTAGGCCTGGGAGTTGATATCAATAACGGAACCGGATGGCCTTTCGGAGGGCCACAAATATCAAAAAAGACAGCAGCTCAAAAAGCAGAATTAAAAAAAATAAAAGTTACCTCCCGTAGAGATAGTAAAGCCGTCATACAACAAATCAAGGATGAAGCTGAGATTTCTCTTAGCTGGCAAGCTTTAAATATATTTAGTCAGGATCAACAGCATACACTATCCCCGGATATCGATAGCTTGACTATGTTCCTGTCTCAAAACAAATCCTGGCCAGTCATTATATATTCACTTTTTGTAAAAAACACTATGCAACAGGTTAAACGAGTTGCTCCCGGGGGTGAAGGGTTGGTTATGGATCATTATTCAGAGAAAGGCATTAACACATATCTTGAAAGATTTGACGAAGCTTTTAAAATAAGGAAACCAGAACACCTTCGTGCTGTATTCAACGATTCGTACGAAGTTTATGATTCAGACTGGACTCTTGACCTGTTGAATGAGTTTAAAACAAGACATGCTTATAATCTTGCCGATCACTTATCTGTTTTAGCCGGTGATGGGGATAATGAGTCAGTAAAACGTGTGCGAGCGGATTACAGACAAACTGTTGCAGATCTTATCCTTAATGAATTCACTATACCATGGCATAATTGGACAAACAAACATGGATTATTATCCAGAAACCAGGCACACGGATCACCTGGTAATCTGATCGATCTTTATGCATCAGCTGATATCCCGGAAATTGAGATTTTCGGTTACAGTCATTTCGATCTTACTGCAAAGGATCGCTTACAGCTCCCCCTTTTAAAAGACACTACAGATTTCCTGATGTTGAAATTTGCATCATCAGCAGCAAACTTAAGTGGCAAAAAACTGGTTTCCTCAGAATCATTCACATGGTTACGCGATCATTTTAATGTTTCTTTATCCGATATCAAACCGGAAGCAGATCAATTGTTTACTTCTGGCGTTAACCATTTGTTCTTCCATGGATCAACCTATTCACCAAAAAATGAGAATTGGCCAGGATGGCTCTTTTATGCTTCAACTCATTTCAATCCATCAACCTCGTGGTGGAATGATCTGAAAGTTTTGAATGAATACATTGCAACATGCCAATACTATCTCCAGAACAGCAGACCGGATAACGATATATTACTTTACTGGCCTGTTTCCGATATCTGGGCAGGGGAATTTCATGATACGGGATCATCCATCCTCCAGACACTCAGTATTCATAACCAGAACGAATGGTTAAAACCTTCTCCATTTTACAAAACGGCTAAATGGCTGCATGAAAATGGTTACAGTTTTGATTATGTTTCAGATGCCTTTCTGATGAAAGCTGAAGTTCTGGACAGGATGGCCATAATCGGGAAGTCTTATAAAACCATTATTGTACCAGCGTGTAAGTATATACCATTTGATACCCAGGAAAAACTAAATGTACTCTCGGATAATGGTGTGAGCGTATTGTACCTGGACAGACTGCCTCTTAGTGTTCCCGGATTGAGGGATTTTCGGATCTGGGAGGAAAATCTCCATTCACTTCATAAGCAGATCTCATCTGCTCAGATAATTTCCGATGATCATGAAAGAGCGTTGGATAGACTGCTTCAAGTTCAGAATATCAGAAAGGAATCCTTCGTACAAAATGGCATTGAATATATCAGAAAAAAGACTAATGAAGGATATATATACTTCCTGACAAACTTATCCGCAGCACCCTATACAAAGTGGACTGAATTATCTGTTTCTGCAAATACTGTCATGATGGTCGATGGTATGACCAATAGTTCAGGGTTGCTGGCGACCAGAACGGATCAAGACGGCAAATCAAGTTTCTTAATTGAATTATTACCCGGACAGTCGTGCATACTGATTATCTCGGATATGAGTACTCCTGATAATCCATGGATGTATTACCAACCAGGTGAAAATTCTCAAATTTTGCCGGGCAACTGGACCATCAAATTCTTAAATGGGGGGCCAGAATTACCGGATGATATTAGCCTGGATAAATTGAAAAGCTGGTCCAGTTTCGGAAACCCGAAATACCATATTTTTTCCGGAACAGCCGAGTATATTACATATTTCGACAATCCTTTAAAAGACGCAGATGCATGGCTCCTTAAATTTGACCAGGTTAAAGAAAGTGCCAGGATCTGGATTAACGGTAAGGAAGTTGGATTCCTGATTGCTCAACCCTGGCAGATCCTGATCAATGCAGAACTTAAAGAAAAAAACAACCTGCTAAGAATTGAAGTAACTAACCTGGATGCAAACAGGATCAGAAACCTTGATCGAACAGATCCATCCTGGAAAAAGTTCCATGACATAAACTTCGTGGATATCCATTATGAACAATTCGATGCTTCAAGTTGGGAGCCAATAGAATCCGGGATAATTGGAGATGTTAAACTGATACCTTTAAAAATTTCATTTCAATCGAATTAATCGAATCCTCAAATCCTCGAATTATCATACCAATTATTTACTCATACCGTAAAGTCTCCACTGGATTTCTTACAGCAGCTTTAATTGATTGCCAGCTGATGGTAAACCAGGCCACAAAAAGAATAGATAACAACGTGACTCCGTAAAACCACCATGGTATAGATATCTTGTAAGCGAAATTCTCGAGCCACTTATTCATGATTATATGCGTCAATGGAGATCCCAGGATAAATGCGAAAATCACCCAAATAGTAAAGGTCTTTGCCAATAACACAACAATATCACGAATTGATGCACCATTAACTTTTCTGATTCCTATCTCTTTAGTTTTACTTTCAATGTTAAACATGGACAATCCGAATAATCCGATTATAGCAATCAAGACTGCCAGTAACGAAAAGTATTGGAATAGTTTGTACATCCGGGCTTCGTTTATATAAAGTTTGTTCAGGTTTTCATCCAGAAATGTGTAATCGAAAGCGTATCCGGGATACCACTTACTCATAATAGATCGTACCAGATCGATCCTTTCATTCAAATTACCTTCAGCAAGTTTCACAGCAATGGTATTAGCCTGCCCGGGAACAATATAAGTTAATATAGGTCTGATCTTTTTATGCAAGGATTCATAATTGAAATCTTTCACTACTCCAATTATATTACCTTTTCGATTCCCTGCTTCGATAGGCAATCCAAGTACTTCCTCAGGGCGTTGAAGTCCCAATTCCTGTACGGCTGTTTCGTTTAACACAAATGCTTCCAATGAATCTGATGCAATCATATTATCAAATGATCTGCCAGCAACCATTTCCATACCGAATGTTTCAAAAAACCCAAAATCCACCCGGTTATGGGCCATTGAAAAAGGTCTTTCCAGAACCTCTCCTTTCACTTCAATCGTAAAATCAGGATTATCCAGCAATTCCCCCCCCGGTGTACGTTTAGATATACAAGCTGAGGTGATTTCAGAATTACTTTCCAGGTCCTTCCGAACAGCATCCCAACGATTGATAACCTGATAATTTGCTGGCAGGATTAGAACATTCTCTTTGTCATATCCCAATTTGGTTTTTTGAATAAAATTCATTTGATGGAATACGATCATCACACTGAATATCAGGCTGATAGAAATAGTGAACTGGAATACAACGAGGATCCTTCTTAAAAGTGCTCCCTTTCTGCCTTTGGAAACTTCACCCCGCATTACCAATAATGGTTTGAATGCAGAAAGATATATCGAAGGATAAATTCCAGCTAATACAGCTGTAAGAATCAATATCACTAGGAAGGCTAACACTCCTCCACTACTATCGAAGGCATTAAAGGAAGCCTGAACTTCTAATGACCGGATCAGATAGGGTGTTGACAGTTGAACCATCCCAAATGCAAGGATCGAGGATACAAATGTGTAAAATGTTGATTCAAGGAAGAACTGGGAGATAAGTGTTCTGTTACTGGCCCCTATTACCTTTTTTAAACCTACTTCTTTTGCCCGCTTGGATGCCTTTGCAGTACTTAAATTGATGAAATTAACACAGGCGATCAGAAGAATAAATATGCCTACTATGGAGAATATTCGGACATACCTGATATCACCATTGGCTTTTAGCTCCGCCATTTTATTTGAATAAAGATGAATATCTGTTACCTCATCCAGATCCAATCTTCTATAATCGCTGGGTGGCCTGCCTTCTGATTTATCTTCTCTTGTATCAAGGTGACGGTCCACGAAAGATGGCAGGGAACTTCTCAGTTTTTTGGAATCTGCGTTTTCAGATAATCGCAAATACACATGTGTAACATTGTCACTGAAATTCCCGGATCCATGAAAATAATCATCTTCTCCTGAACCATTAACGCCTCTGAGGGTTTCATAAGAGGCTAGCAAATTACATTGAATATGACTGTTTTCCGGTAAATCATTAAATACTCCGGTTATTTGAAACAACCAGTCATTATCGATCAGGATTTGTTTTCCCAAAATATCTATAGTATCAAAGTACTTCATAGCCAATGTTCTGGAAAGCACAACACTATTCGGATCCTTAAGAGCTGTTTCCCTATTTCCTTTTATCAGGCTCAGATCAAATATTTCAAATATCTCAGGTTCGGCAAAAAAGGATCCGGTTTCCGAATAGCTGTCTTCTTCAATTTGCACCTGAGTAGTTCCGGTAGCTGCCATTCTGGCGATTTTCTCTATTTCATTATAATCCTGTTTTAAAAGTGGAACAAATGATGGAGCCAGGCTGGCGAAAGGATCGCAACTGATTCGATATATCCTGTCGCTGTATTTATGGAATTTATCAAAGCTCAACTCATACCTTATATAGCTGTAAATAATCATACAAACTGCCATCCCTAATGACAATCCAAGTATATTAATTAATGAGTATGTCTTGTTTCGAAGGAAAAATCTCCACGTCGTTATTAAAAAGTTGTGAATCATGGGTTTTAAAAGTTGTGTTCTATACTAAAATAGACTCGTCAATCCTCAGAAGGTTGCATTTTTTATCAATAAAATGAAATTGTGACTGCCCTGAAAACGTTCAAATGTCGAACCGTTAAAGGAATTAATTATTTAGTAATATTTGGAATTGACTTTTGCTCATTATCTTCCAGAAGTGCTATCTTTTAGGTAAGCGGATAACTGTTACATGTTACACAACATATGCAACACAATTATAATTGAAACCAATCCTTCAATTTATTGTTCATTTTATCTTCATCGTTATTTACATGATGAAATTCATTGCTACTGCTTGAGTATTTATAATCCGTTTTAAGTTCTTCCATATTAACTACAATTTCATTCAATGCATTTATAATTGTGTGCAGTTCCTCATTGCTCATGGTAGGATGCAAGCTCAGTCTTATCCATCCTGGCTTTAATGAAAGATCTCCCGTTTCGATTTTTTCTGTGATTTCTCTGGAATGGTCGTGATCAACATTCAACAGGAAATGTCCATACGTCCCGGCACAGGAACAGCCACCACGAACCTGAATCCCGTATAAATCATTTAAAAGTTTTGCTACCAGGTTATGATGAGTACCCTCGATATAAAAGGATATTACTCCTAACCTATCCTCTACATTGGAAGCGAGTATCTTAAGCCTTTCGATCTTAGGTAATTCAGATAAAGCTATTTGAAGTAGTTCCTCCTCCCGTTTCCGTATATTTTCATAGCCCATCTGTTCCTTCAATTGAATACTCAGGGCAATTCTGAATGCTTGAATGAATCCAGGCGTGCCGCCATCTTCACGAGCTTCTACATCAGTGACATAACTATATTCATTCCATCGATTTGTCCAGTTAACAGTACCTCCCCCGGGATGATCAGGGATTCTGTTATGATAAAGTTTTTTGTTAAAGATCACAACACCGCTGCTTCCAGGACCACCCAGAAACTTATGAGGTGAAAAATAGATGCCATCAAGATCTTCCATTGGATCACCTGGGTGCATATCAATTTTATCATATGGAGCTGAAGCAGCATAATCCACCAGACATACGCCATTATGCTGATGCATGATCTTTGCCAGTTGATAAATTGGAGGTCTGTATCCTGTTACATTCGAACAGGCTGAAAAGGCACCAATCTTTATCTTCCTTTCAGCATATTTTCTTATTTCAATTTCCAGATTTTCAGGAACGACCAGTAAGTTGTTATCCGGCTCCAGGACAATAACATCCGCTATGGTTTCAAGCCAGGAAGTATGATTTGAGTGGTGTTCCAGGTGAGTAACAAATATAACAGGACGATCTTCTTCAGGTAGAATTATGTATTTCTCTAACTTTTCAGGAACCTTTAATCCCAAAATGCGCTGAAGTTTACATATCACACCGGTCATCCCGGTAGCGGCTGTGATAATCACATCATCTTTTCCGGCATTTACGTGATCTTTGATTATCTTTTGAGCATATTGATAAGCCCTGGTCATGAGGGTCCCTGTTTCGCTTGCTTCAGAATGTGTATTCCCCACCATGGGACCAAAAGTGTGACAAAGTTTCTCTTCAATTGGTTTATATAACCTGCCGCTGGCAATCCAGTCAGCATATATGACAAGTTTTATTCCATATGGAGATTCAAATGTCGCATCAATACCGACAATATTATTTCGATATCTTTCAAAGTATTTTTCCAGCTCTGTTTTCGTTAAAGCATGTTCCATCTCAACCGGTTTTAAAAGGACGAAATTACGTCATTTTCATAAAATCCTGGAGTCAGATCTGAATTCCTAAATCATACTGTTTCCGGAACTTTTTCTCTTATCAATTGATTATTCATAAAATCAATCACTTCGCGGTAAGTCTTGAGAATGGTCCGATAGTCTTTTTTCCGTTTAATCAGTAAACGTCTGAATTTTAGAATTTCGAACGTTTTTTTATACTGATATCTATATTTCTGGCTAAACAGTCCAAAAAGAATAATGCTTATAACATATAGAAAAGTATAAAATGGACTTCCTGTTAGCTTAAACACGATCCACGACTGTAGAAAATACGAAATTGGGAATGATAGCAGTCCAATACCAAGCTGAACCGAGCTTAAAAAATGATCGTCGCTGACAGCCTTAATTGAAAGAAAGGCAGGAATTATTGCTCCAAGAAGATTATTGATAAGACCATAAAAATAGAATGGCCACAGCGAAATTAAAATGATAGCCTTATAGGTCCTTTGCCACGGATTCTCCTTCACTTTTTCAAGTGCCATCGGATTTATTTTATTCTTCCTAAGGAGATTATGGAACCTGTTGAACTTGGGTTGTATATCCTTGAATTCGATAGGATTCATCTCTTTTATGGAATCCAATCCTTCAATGATCTCACGATATGCTTTAAACCTGATATCAAGTTTTCGGAATTTATAATTCTTCTCAATGCAGTAGGGCCGAGAGTAAACTTTGAGCATATTTTCATAAAACTTATATGACTCAGCATTATCAATATGAATCGTAAGGTCAGCCAGTTGTTTAGAAATCAGATCTTTCAAGGTTTCCATGGACCGGGCCTGATTTTCCTGATACCCCTCGTTATAATCGTTTACTGTTATGGGTTTACCAAAACGCAAATAATAATCTGATTGAAATTTCGACTGATCATCATAGTTAATGCCCACTGGAATAATCACCAGGTCTTTACTGTCAGGTTCTTCATTAATGGCCTTAAATGCAATTCGAAAAATACCCTTTTTAATGATTCGTATCCTACGTATCTTGCTATGGTTACCCTCAGGAAAAATGATGAGTCGATCTCTATTTTCCAGAATCTCAACACATTTGTCAAATATCTCTTCATTTTTCTCCATCATATCCACTTTTTCTCGGGTTCTATAAACAGGCATCATGCGGAGTGCTCTCAACAAAAAACCAGATACAGGAGATTCAAAAAAGTCAGCTCTCACCAGAAAATAAGGAATTTTACCACTGAATCGTGTAACGATCAAAGCATCCATAAATGCGTACTGGTGGTTGGGAGCAAATAGAATCGGTTTGTTTCGTGGGATATTCTCCAACCCTTCAACCTTTGCCTTTCTAAAATATACCCTCAAGGCTAAAACAATCCATCCTTTTAACAACGATAACACAAGAGATTGAAAAAAACCTACGAATGATTTCATTTAAGCATATACTTTTTCAGATCCTCTCGACCAGAACCATGCAATGCTTAATCCTGATATAATATGCCAGATCCCCCACCATGCAGCTACAACGGCCATGCCGCCAAGCCCATTGAAAAAGTTAAATATTAAAATCAACCCCAGGCCTGAATTCTGAATACCAGTCTCGATTGCTAATGATTTCCTATCCATTTTTGAAAGTTTAAATACACTTCCCATTGCATAACCTGCCGAAAGAGCAGAAGCATTGTGTAAAAAAACAAGCATAATAACCAGGTTAATATATTTCAAAAAATGGTCATAATTATTTGTAAACGCGATAACTACGAAGCCAACAAATATTAAAATAGATAATTTTTTGATAGGGCCGACAATTTTTGCAGTTATCCCGGGATACTTCTGGGCAAATAAAATACCCAGCACAACAGGTATTCCAACAATCAGGATAATATTCAAGAACATATCGATTGGATCCAGATTAATTGTCTTCATTAAAGACCTGGTCCCTACATATAAATTACCCCATAAGGTGAAATTAATAGGTGTCATGACAATAGCGAGGGAAGTTGAGATGGCTGTTAATCCAACTGAAAGGGCTGCATTTCCTTTAGCCATAGACGACATGAAATTTGAGATATTTCCTCCTGGACATGCCGCAACAAGGATCATTCCCAGGGCAATACTGGGCATGGGTCTGATTATCCATATCAGAATAAAAGTTACAATTGGAAGAACAATCAATTGAGAGGCTAATCCAACAAGAGTGGATTTGGGATTCCTGATAATCTCCTTGAAGTGCTTTGGCTTCAATTCCAAAGCAACACCAAACATGATAAAACCCAGAATTATATTCAGTCCCAATAAAGCACCAGGGCTGAAGTTTAGCATTACTTGATCTATTGATTCCTGCATATAGATTGTAAATATGTTGGATTTTATCCGATTTCCAAAATTTCACTTATGAATGACCTAAAACTTGCAATATTTCGATGATTCAGTTTAATGGTTCCAAAAATTGCAAAAAAAAAGCCCGGAAATACATCCGGGCTCTCTTCTGCTCATAATTCTTTTCATTCCTCATCAATCTTATCCAGATGTTCCATACCTTTCATATTCAACTGTTTTCCAATCTTCGAAATATGTTTCAAATCGATGTCTCCATTGATATTCAATACAAGGAACTCTTCTTTTCCGTCAACCATGAGTAAAAGATCACTTACTCTTCCTCTTGATTCCTTAATCATGAAATCAACATCACCATCAGCATCTTTGACCATCATTAATTCTTCATAATTATCTTTTTTAACTTGTTTCTTGAATTTTTGAACTTCACTGGCACTAAAACCAGCTTCTTCCCTTCCAATGGCATGAATATCGATAGCTTCGATTTCCTGGATTATTTTTACAAACTCCCCAGCTTCTTCATTATTTGTTTCAAGTTTTGACAGACCCTGCAAAAGCCCTCCATCAATACGAAGACTGAAATAGGTGCCAAAATCGCGATATTTTTCCTGGAATTCCCTAATACACTTTGTTTGTCCATTTGCCAGGCTCCAGATTAGTGTTGCGGTTAAAATTAATGCTGTTTTTTTCATGTTATTGTGTTTAAGGTGATTATCGTTTTTCAATATCATCCACTTTTTCAAGGTGTTCAAAACCATCGATATC
>JBHOSY010000168.1:0-9974 GCA_042584165.1 Bacteroidota bacterium
CATACTTATTATAAGCCCGGATATCGTTCCATTTAGTATTATGACACAGTCTGTTGGTGAAAGAGGAATATCAGAAATAGAATATTGATTAGTAGAATAGCATTACTGAATTTCAATGAGACGGGCTTGAAATATTTCATTGCGTGTATCAAAATTGATAAGTATTAAATGCCTTTATCTATTTTAACGATATAGCTACTCAAATGTCAAATGAAATTCACCATTATAAAAATTGAATTTCGCAAGCCCAAAATAAAGATTATTGAATAATGCAAATCCAGATATATTAGGGGTAGGACTCTGGCATATTTTGCAATTGTTTGATGATTTCCACAATAATTTGCGCTAATCCTTAAATGCTATAACATCAGTCGCAGTTTTCAATTATTATCACCGAAACTTTATGCATAAGATTATACCACTATGAAAAAGCTTTGGATGTTATTTCTGATACTGCCTTTTATTATTGATTGCGAAAAACCCTATGAACCAGTCGAACCAGAACTTTGGGGGGTGATTCCAGGAAAGTACAATGGGATAATAAAATGGCTTAACGATCAAAACGATCATAATTTTACTGATCAGTATGCTGTAAATGCGGAAGCAAGTGTAAAATATGTTAGAGAATCTCTATACTCAATTGAATTTGAAAAGAGCGATTCTTTCCAACTACCAAAATTAAATCTTGAGGTAAAACAAGCCATTTTTGATTATGAAGATGAATGGGGTGGTTTATGTTCACGGGCTGATTTTGAATTAGAGAAAAATTCGTATTTCATTACTGCTCCCGGCTTTACAATTAACTTTGACAATGAATTCAATAGATTCAAATATTATATATATGGATTTGGCAGAAAGGTTACTTTGCTTTTAATTATGAAAAGTCTACCACCAGATAGTATATACTTTATTCAGTATTATGGTGATATAGATTTATGGTGATTTTCATCCATATTCTGGTGGACAATGAATGCCAAATATGTTCTCGGGCTTTTTTATCCGTTTACAAACGTTTACCATTTGACAATTCAAAAAGAATATATTATACTTGAAACATCATAGCTGGTTGAATTGGAATCCCTGCAATATCTCTCCCTGAGTGAGCTGGGATTTCGCTTTTATATTTACCTGTAAAAGTAAATTTTCATTAATCAACCACATACCATGACAGGTGAATAATCATATAAGGTCTCTTGGATGTATTGATAATATCCAGTTCCTTCTTTAATACTTAAACCAATACCTCTATCACCCTATCGCTTCTGATCCTTATTGCCTAATTTCAGGATACATTGTATAAAACACTTTGTCGTTATGCACAAGAATAAAATTTAAGTCACAAAAACTATCAGATGAAATAACATTACCTTAACTTGGTGTCTTATATAATTCATTAACAATGAATAAAGGCACAGTAAAATTTTTCAATGCAGTTAGAGGATTTGGATTCATTACCGATGACGACTCAAAAAAGGAATACTATGTACACTCTTCTGGATTAATTGACAACATTAAAGAAGGTGACAAAGTTCAATTTGAATTAAAGGAAGGTACAAAAGGATTGAACGCAGTAAATGTTAAAGTAATTTAATATTTACTCTTTAACTTTTTTGCGTAGGAAATCAAAGTAGCCACACCAAATAATGTTTTTTTCTTGAAAACTGGCTGGGAATTGTGTTTCTAAACAGAAGAAAATTATACCTTTTGAACAGTTCAAAAGTATGACTTAACTTTAGCCTAAATTATTCCACTTTAGTTTGAAGACATACACACGAGTATAGATTGCCACCTTGGTGGCTGCTGATGGTCCTGCCATTTTAAAGCCTGTTTATTTATGTCAATTTGATTATTAGAGCACAATTTGCTTATGAATTCAATATAATTACTTAAAATGTATATCCCAAAATAAACATTAAATTAAAATGGACCACTATTATAACCATTCAAACCCTAATAATCGCCAGAAAGAAACATAATTGGGACATGGTCTATTTTGGGACGATAGATTCTGAAAATTGACTTTCTATGGAGACAGATTCTGTTAAAATGAATTACCTATAAACCAATATGAAACCAACTTTATTATCAAAACATTGTGAAATAAGTATTTCCAGACATAAAAATTTTAGATTTCTGTGCAGGAATTAATGAATTTGCCGTTACATCTTATATAAAAACGAACTTCATAAATAGACCCCCACCCCTTCATAAAAAACAGTTTCGGGAATCAGGGGACCGGGGGGATTTGATACCACTTACCCTATGCTCTCCTTCACACAAAAATTTCGCATGAGGTGAATTTAAGAGTGTATGCTATCAAGATGATTGTCTAGGATAACGACTATTCTTCATGTAGGCCCTTTCAAGGGCCAAAGTATCCCGTTATGTCACTGATGTGCTGTATTATTCTAATAATCTCAAAAATAACAAAAGGTGAAAGAAGAACATGTATTTCAATCCTCCTGTGCTACAAAAATAAAATCGCTGCCGGGTTCATTGTCTCCAAATTCACCGGATCTTGGTTCTGGTTGAATTTTCTCAACATATATAAATATCTCTGCCAACGTAAGGACCTTATCATGCCCTCCGTAATTTCTCAATGCTTCAAGGAATCTTCTCACAAATGGTGAATGATGACCTGGGGTTCCATCAGGTACATATACCTTTCCTCCTGAGGTCAGATAACGCCTGGTCTTGAATTTAAGTTTCTTCTTTATAAATTCCTCATGGGTAATCTCGAAATTTCTTTCCTCTCCCCTGTACCCGGCACTTGCTACTACCGGATCGAATGTTCCTCCGAAACAAATATCCATTACCAGAAAGGTATGCTTTGAAGGTATGTTATTAACTACGGTTCTAAGTCTTGAATGGGAAATATAACTCACCTTCCCGGGATCGTTTTTTCTCGAATCTTTGCATACAACGAAACCTTCCCTGAACGAATCATCAAACTGTCCGTGTCCGGCAAAAAACAGGAATAGCTGGTCATTATCCATGTAGCTTTTGTCCGCATAATCCCGGAGCTTTGTATATACTTCTTCCTGGGAAGCGTTTGTTACCAATTCTACTTTGAATCCATAGTTGGATTCTAGTTCCTCGGCTATAGTTCTGGCATCATTGATTGGATTTATCAGTTTATTCCAGGAATCATATGTATCTGTTGCAAAAAGCAGGGCATAATCGTTTCTTATTACCTTTGGCCCATAAAATTTCAATATTCTATTAACACTAACTGAATAACCTTCTTCATCTTCAACAACAACTTTCAAATTGTTTATTCCATTTTTTAAAACCACCATTTTTTCGATATAATTATCAAAATCATCCCGATCATCGGCTTCCACTAAAAGAAATCCTCTTTCCTGGCTTAGTAAATTGTTATTCAAATAAAATGAGATGCTTGCTATCTCATGAACGGTTTTTACTCCAAGTTTTATCTGGCAAGCCGAATTTTTTAATTCATCGATATCTGGTAGAGGATCGATCCAGGTTAATTGTATGGATGAAGGTTTCATTCCAGTATTTATGTATATTGATTTTCCTTGATCCGATACCTTCGTTTGAGCAAAATTTTCTGAATGAGTAAATGAAATAATTAGTGCGACAAGAATCAGATATGCTGGCCGTTTCATTTTAATAAGGATTTAATACATTACAATTCGTTTATAGAATGTTTGTTTTATGTTTTCTGCTACAACAGTGAGTTTGCATAGATAGATACCAGGACCTACTCCAAACCCGTTCTCTGTTTTGCCGTTCCATCTAACTTTATAAACGCCAGGTTGATATAAATCATTCACCAGGGACTGTATTTTTACTCCCGTTGGGCTGTAAATATCCAATTCAACATGAAAATTCTTATGAGTTTCCGGCAGCGCAAACGGAATATTCACTGCATCAGAGGTTGGGTTCGGATATGGATTCCCAAGAAATGATTTATCCGGAATAATTTCTTTTTCAATGTATTCACTACTACCGTATATGATCTTGTAATTATTTCTATTTTCAGCAATAAATGAATAACTGGAGCTTCCTTTCATATCAATACTGATCATATTGTTTACATCCAGTAAAATCAACTCATTTATTAATTCTGAAAGGTAGTCAGGATTCCATTTCAGTTCAGCTAATTTCCCTGGGGCATTTGTTTCCACATAAAATTCCCATGTGTATTCATTACTGATTGGTACAATATCTTTGGAGAAGGTGGCTGGTGTATATCCATTATGAATAAAATTCATATCAATAAACTCCATGAACCTGGGTAAAACAAAATCATCATAACGATCCAACTGGACGCTTGCGTCCTGATGCATGCCAATTCCATTTATTTCATTGTTTATTAAATCATTAGACACGCTTATGGGTAAATACCATGCAGGTGATTCAATCTCATAAGGTGATGAATATCCTTTTGACTCATCTCTTCTCCCAGATTGAATTGTCTCGTTTTTATGAAGAGGCAACTTCAAATCAATATTAATATCTGAGTAAATAAATCCACCTGAAAAAGGATTTATGTAACCATCTTCTTCAGAATATTTGCCATTTGAGTAGAACTTAATTGCCCGTACTTCCCCGGGATTACCGTTTGCATTCATGATGTCTTCCCAATCAACAGTAAAACGGTAGGGATTGCCAACAAGATTCCAGCCTTTCGTCAACTTCCATATTTTGGGTTTTCCACTTTCCAATTCGAGAGCCCCGCATAGATTTAGAGCAACAGGCAGCTTATTAATCAACCAATATCCTTTTCCGATTCCAATGGAAAAATCCGGATATTCTATAAATTCATCCTCGTTTACATTTATATACTTATATTCAAATAATCGCCATTTATAAATGTCATATGTATCAAAGGCTGCCAATAAATCCGAATTGAAATCAGCATTGCTGTTAAAAGGGAATGATATTATCTGGTAGTCCTTCTGTGATTCTCCTGATTTCAGGCCTTCAATGGCAACAGGATTACTGACTGGATTGTTAATATAGATCCAGTATAAAACTGTGGAATCCTTATTCCCTGCTTTATCTTCAGCAATTGCATACCATTCAATTCCAATTTCATCAAAGTGGGTTGATAAAAATGAATACTTATATTTATCAGCCATACCTGTTGGTTGCATATTTTGAAATCCAGAAAATTGCACATCAGTTAATTGCCGATAAACAACACAAACAGAACTAAGGGCAACTTCATCCTGGGCCAATAATTCAATGGATGCTCCACTGGAGCCTGCATTGTAGAAATTACCGTCATTGTTATTAATTTGTGATTGTGGAATGGTTGGAACGGTCTGATCAAAAACACACCTGATAGAAGTTGGCAAACTTTTACATCCGTTGGCCAATTGAATTGCATAAAATGTATATTCCCCTTCCGTATTTATAGATGGATAGAAGGTTGCTCCAAAATTCAATGAGTCAGAATTTTCGTTACACCAGATCACATTTGAGATTTCAGCGTCCAATCTGAATTCTGAAGCAATTCTTTCATATATCAAGGTATCTGAAACTTCGGGAGGAGAAGGTATCGGGTATACTGTGATATTTACAGTGTCCTGACTTATGCATCCATATACATCGGATACCTGAACAGAGTACTCCCCACTTTCTGTAACAGTAAGGGTTTGTTCAGTGCTTTGATCTGACCATAGATACGAATATTCCCCTGCACCTGCATCGAGAGGATATGAGTCTCCATCACAGAAGTTACGGTCTGGTCCCAAATCAATAGTTGATACAGGTTCAGAAAAATTGTAAGATTCTGTAATAACACAGCTATTTGCATCCGTAATACTAACATTATACGTAACATTTGCCGATAATCCTGTGGCTATTGCATCTGTTGTGTTTTGAGGATCATCCCATTGATAAGTATATGGTGAGTTGCCTCCTGTGGTCGATAATGTAACTGATATGTCCGAATCACTACAGGTAGGTGAGGCTAATGACGAAATATCAGTAGATAAAACAATCACAACTATTGTTATGCTTGTACAAGTGGTATTGTTGCATTCCCCTTCTGCTCGGACATAATATGTCGTGGTTGATGTTGGTGATACGGTAATAGAACTTCCAGATCCAACATGCGTACCACCACAACTACCCGAATACCATTCCCAGGAAGCTCCTGTTCCTAATGATCCACCTGATACTGATAATACAGTTGAATTTCCTGAACATATAGAACTTGGATTTGCTGAGGCACTTGTTGGTGCAGTTGAATATGTTTTGCCAGTTACCGTAACAAACCATTTATAAGTTGAATTCCAACTTGAATAAGTAGAATTATTATATATCTCACATTTAATTTCAATTGGATCACAAGTGCCTGTATAGAATGTATGTGTATAAGCAGGATCTATCGCTAATATACCAGAATTATCGTCTTCCTTCCATACTCCATCAACATACCAACGTGCATATACATATAATGCAACCCCATTCACTTCAAATTTCATTGTGCTTGGTGCTATTGTTATATTTTTTGGTGTAACATATCCACCACCATTAACGAAGCCTATATAATCTGTAGCTTTTATTTGTTTAAAAGTAAAAATAATTCCTACCATCAACAGCAGGCTATAGTACTTCTTAAATTTTGTAATATTCTTCATAGACAGAAATATTCAGAACAGAAATTATAATTGACTCCAGATCTGTATAATTTATATTTACGATTTCGTGTGGTATTTTATACATCATACTATTAATCAGATCATTCAATGGTATTTCAAGGATCTACATAATATATACCAAAATTAAGAGTAAATTAACAAGTAGCCGACTGCCAGAAAGCTATTGAGGCAAGTATTCTTTTAGGATTTTGGAAGCATTGACGCGATTGAGCAAATGTTATATTATGATCCAATAATTTAAAAGATAAAATAAAATTATCAACAATTCCTTCGTGCAATGTCTTCCTCATACAATTATTTATATTTGACCTATTTATCATTTTTCAGGCCTATTAGGTGGCATCGGTAATGGTTCTTCTTTGGTTACATCTGAAATTATTAAATAAGTCGCCACACCAAGAATGGCAACACTGGGTATTACATAAACAACCCTTGGAATTTTTCTTTTTATTTTAAATGTTTCAGATGATGTCCCGGTACTTGGACTGTCACTTACTGTCATCATGAATTTAAAACTGTCACCAGGCTTTACATTGGATGGAACCTGCCATGTGTATGTCCCTGTATTTTTTAAATCCGGGATACGGTAGATCTGCTTGCCGCTCCTGTACAAATCCAGGTTTAATACGTCAATGGAATCTCCACCAGACCATGTAACATGGTATTGTTTGCCTCTTTTTAATCTTGGTGCTCCAATTATTGTGAGGTCCCCTAATGGAGAGTATTGCAGTGTAGCCTCAATTTTAAATTCCACATTCCCACTAAATTGACTGAGTTCGGCCTTTGCGTTCCACACAATTTTTTTGTTTTCACCAGGTTGGATATACGCCCCAACATCACCGGAAGTAAAGGATAGGGGATGGCTAAAATCGTTGTGTGAGCCGAATATTTCTATTTCATATCGTTGTTTTTCCGCAGTGCCTTCCAGGTCATACCAGATGATAATATTGTCTCCTTCCTGTTCGGTTTTTGTCAGACGCACCGATTGTGCATAACATAACTGTGAAAAAGTAGCCAGGAAAAACAATAACATTCTGGCTTTCATGGCATTGGGCGAATTTTCGCCTGGTTGTTGTTTGAATTAAAGATAGAATATAAATATTTCAATTACAATATTTTAATTTATTGAAATTCACAACCAGGGGGCTTCTGATAACACTTTCCCTGGTCCTCCGTTCACACAGAACAAAACCTTGGTGACTTTAAGATTCAGGGCGTCCGAGATCCTAATATGGATAATTGGTATCCTGGACTTGATAACTCGTCACCACGGTATAAAGCCACAGGTTTTCAGGATTTGAACAGGCCATGGAGCTATGAAGATCCAATCCTGCTCATCGTCTGAAAAAACCTCTCAGAGACACTTTACGCACTTGATAAGACTTAAAATAACGACACTTTCAAGTTCCCTGAAACGTTTTTGCCGATGATAGCCAATATCAGATCAACACTAACGGCCACTCCGGTACTCATCAACTTCTGCATTGAAGTAAACTGGATATGTGTTGAAATAATAGTAGATTTTATATACATTGTTTAACTGTATTTGGGGGTAAGATTTCGACGAGAAACCTTTAAAAATACTCAGACTTAGCTAAAGCCATTTCTTTATGAGATTCCCAATGATACAACTATCCCGTTTACCCGTTAATTCTAACATTTCATTAATTATCCTCCTAGCTATTACCATGCTGTTAATACTTTCCTCATGTACCCCAAAGAGCGAAAAAGATATTATAGGAAAATGGGAGAGCAAAATGGATATGCCTACTGGTAGATGGATGCACTCAGCATCTGTTTTCAATGGAAAAATATATGTTATTGGAGGTGCTGTATCAATAACGGATCCTGTTATTGCCTCAGTTGAGGTATATGACCCGGATAACGACATCTGGTCAGAATGCGCAGATATGCCAACAGCCAGATCTCATCTTACGACCAGTATTGTTGGAAGGAAAATCTATGCGATTGGAGGGACCAGTGGCCCTCCTAATTGGTCTGGTCTATCAACAATGGAAATATATGACCCAATTAATGATTCCTGGACGAGAGGTACTGACATGCCAGAATCCCGATTTGAGTGTCATTCAACTGTTGTTAATGATATGATTTATGTGTTTGGTGGATTGAATAATGAACATCAAGGATTGCATCGAGTGGAGGTATATGATCCCCAAAATGATACATGGGCCACACTTGCAGAAATGCCAACAGCAAGAGGAGCTTTATCGTCAGTCAAGGTGGGTGATTTAATCTATGTCTTAGGAGGGATTCCTGCGGTCAGGAAACCTACGCTGGGAACTGTTGAGGTATTTGATCCAAAAACCAATACATGGAGCAGTGCCATGGGTATGCGGGCAGGTCGATCTCACTTTGGAAGTGTAGTTATGAATGACATGATATTGACATTTGGAGGTTGGATAGCAACGCCTGATGGGAATAAAGCATGTGTGGATATAGTAGAGATATTAAACCTATCAAAAAATGAATGGATTGTGTCAATTCCAATGCCTACAATAAGGTCAGCCCTCACTGCTAGTTTGGTTGATGGTCAGGTATATGTTATTGGTGGCGCTCATGTTACAATCCCCAATTGGACTGGATTTTCAGTCGTTGAGGCATTCATCCTTGATTAGCCAAAAAGATAGTTCACTAATTTATGAGCATATAAAATGAAACCGCAGACAAATCTTTTAACAGTAATTATTTTATGCCTTGTATCAATAAGTTGTGATGATAACAGTAGCAAAGAAAAGGAGGAAGAGTCAATCAGAAAGATGTTTAGTGAGTGGGAGGCACTGGGAGAAAAAGGGGACATGAATTTTATGAATTATTATACTGATGATGCTATCTGGATGAATCCTGGGAGTATCAAGGATGTTACAAAAGAGGAAGCCTATCCTATTTATGAGTCTTTTTTAAAGGATTACCGTTTCGATCAGGAAATAACCATTCATGAAATTCAGATATGCGATAAGTGGGCATATGTAAGATCCACAGCAGATGGATGGTTATTGCCAAAGGAGGGAGTTGAAAAAGATTCGATGAGAGCAATCAGCCGGCATCTAACGATTGTGAAAAAACAACCTGACGGTTCATGGAAGGTGTATCGTGATATTTATAATAATCCTCCATCAGAAGGGGAGTAATTTATTTATTAAAACAAACTGGAAATAACAAGCCAATGCTATGTAAAGCATAGACCCGTTGTTCACCCAACTTTTAAGCGATGACCATCAATTTCATGTGACTTTCCTTCTTAAAGAAGAGATCTCCTTTTTCCAGATACCTGATACCTGTTTCGGTAGATCTGCTCACCACCGACTAAAGCCA
>JBHOSY010000169.1:0-9928 GCA_042584165.1 Bacteroidota bacterium
GTCTAAATCACAGTGTTAATCTAAAAAATATGTCAAAATTAACAAAATGCCGGATTAGATATAATATCTGCTTATTAAGACATTGACTACCTTGAATGATTGTTGAATATTGCATTTGAATTTGAAAATCAATGTTCAGGATAATTTCTCACGGATTAAAACATTTAAGAAATATTTGACGAAATGAAAAAGGATATCAAAATACCACAGGAATGGCCAGGTATTCACCACATTGATCACCAGGAGATCGACGCGGTGACGCGTGTACTGAAAGATCAATCACCATTCCGATTTTACGGTCCAAAACCCCATTTTGAAACAGTGGCTTTTGAAAAGGATTTCGCAGCTTTCATAGGCATGGAACACTGCGTGATGGTATCTAACGGGACCACTGCCCTCCAGGTGGCCCTTTCTGCCCTTGGTGTAGGACCTGGTGATGAGGTTGTTATGCCAGGTTACTTCTGGGTATCCACCGTAGGAGCTGTAGTAAGGCTGGGCGCTGTTCCGGTTCTGGCCGATGTGGATGATTCATTTAACCTTGACCCGGACGACCTTATAAATAAAATTTCGGATAGAACGAAAGTGGTAATTGTTGTACCCATGGGTGGAGTAATAGGCCAAATAGTTAAAACTGCCGAAATCTGTAAACAAAGGAATATTCCATTACTTGAAGACTGTGCCCAGGCAGCAGGAGCCTCTATATTTGGTCAAAAGTGTGGATCATTTGGTGATATGTCAATTTTCTCTTTCCAGATCAACAAGAACATGAATTCCGGGGAAGGTGGTGCTGTACTCACCAATGATATACACCTGTACCATAGAGCCTTTGCAATACATGATACCGGATTTATCAAGGCTGAGGATGGCAGTTTTGTGTTGGACGATCCTGACCTTCAATTATGGGGCATTGGCTGCCGGATGAGTGAGTTGGCAGCAGCCATGGGCAGGGTACAATTGAAAAAGCTCCCTGAAATTACACGCAGGATGCGGACATTTAAAAATGAATTGAAAGGCATACTTGCTCAATACAACGGCATTAGTACCCGAAGAGTAGCTGATCCTGAGGGTGACTCAGGGGGATTTCTTAAGATCATTTTTGAAACACGGGATCTTGCATATGAGTTTAAGGACAAACTTTTAAATAACGGCATTAAAGTGGAACAAGGCGGCTTCTACCCTATCCATATGGAAGAATGGGGATTGCATATCTATTTCAACCTTCCTAACCTGGTTAATAAAACAGTTGGGATGGGTGACAAGTCTGTATGGGAACTGGAGGAAAACAGCTTCGCGAAAGATTATCAATACGGGAAAGGATCGTTGCCAAACCTGGATTCCTATGTGGAAAGAACTGTTCTTTTCTGCATTGCCTCAAATTTAAATGATGATCATAAAGAAATTATCAGAAATGCATTTGTCTCTTCGTTAGAACAAATGAATTTTAATAAAAAATAGATCTTCAACAATTGGGAACAGAATTCGACTCCGTGTCTTCTGTGCATTCTCCGAGGGTTCTGTGTCAAAAAAGGACATGAAGGACACAGAGAAGGCACTGAGAACACAGAGTTATTATTAATAATAATCACATGAAACAGATAATTAATCGTCACCACACTTCACTAGCCTTACTAATATTATTTTTTATAAATCACACTTTGTTTGGGCAGGATCCGTATGGAGGGGGTGATCCGAATCAAGCCAGGGAGAATTTCGTTTGGCTGGATAACAAAAAGGTCGCAGTGAGTCTGACTTTTGATGACGCTAGGCTCAGTCAGGTTGATACAGGCATCCCAATATTCGATAAATATGGCGTCAAAGCAACGTTTTATGTGACCCCGAGTAGTATGATGGAAAGGCTGGAGAAGTGGAAAGAAGCCGTTGCCAACGGACACGAAATCGGGAACCATACTATCACGCATCCCTGTACTGGCAATTTTACCTGGTCACAATATAAGGCCCTGGAGTTGAAAACTCTCAGGGATATATCGCTCGATATTGAAGAAGCTAATCTTGTATTAGAAGAAACACTTGGAATTCATCCGGTTTCTTTCGCTTATCCATGCGGACAAAAGTATGTAGGACAAGGCGAATCGTATCAGAGTTATGTTCCTCTGATAAATGATCTGTTTATCTCAGGCAGAGGCTGGATGAATGAAGGTCCGAATGATCCCATCTTCTGTGATCTGGCCCAATTAACAGGTATGGAATCGGATGGAAAGGATTTTGAATATATCAAAGGTTTGATTGATCAGGCTGCCGAATCCGGAGCATGGCTGGTCCTGGCTGGGCATGAAATCGGCGAACCGGGAAACCAGACAACCTTGTCATCAACGATGGAGGCCATCTGTAAATATGCCAGCGATCCTGCAAATGGTATCTGGATTGCACCTGTTGGTACGATCGCCAAATTCCTGTCTGACCACCCTGCCAGAAAAGCCCTGACAAAAGGGGATGTTTACCTTGATCCATCTGCTCCGGTTGATACCAGGATTGAAGATCTGCTCTCAAGGATGACACTTGCAGAGAAAATAGGACAACTGAATATGCCCGTGTTATATTCTGGCGAGTTGGGAAATGGCATTGAGGGAATGATGGAAGGTTCCAGAAAATTTACGGCCGGTAAATTTAAGGATGGCATAGGACCAGGTGGTGGTTTTTTCACGATGGCAAACAGGATCCTTCAAGAAGGCCCTGCTCAACAGGCATCTTTTTTCAATGAATTACAGAAAATAGCAATAGAAAAGACAAGATTGAAAATCCCTCTGATACAGGTTGAAGAAGGCACCCATGGACTGATGTGTTCCGGTGGTACTATTTTCCCGGAAGGGCACGCCCTGGGAAGCAGCTGGAATCTTGACCTGATCAATGATGTTTATACAGTTGCTGCGAGAGAAGGACGTGCAGTTGGAATCCATGAGTTGTTTACACTGGTGATAGAACCGAATAGAGATCCCCGTCTCGGTAGAAACATTGAAGGATACAGTGAAGATCCGTTCATGTGTGCCAAATATGCTGAAACAATTGTAAAAGCTATCCAGGGGGATGATATTTCCAGGGCTGATAAAACTGTTGCGGGTCTTTGTCATTTCCCGGGGCAAAGTCAACCAGAAAGCGGTATTGAACGTGGTGCCATGGAGATATCCGAAAGGATCCTCCGGGAAGTCTTTCTTCCACCCTTCGAAGCCGGAATCAAAAAAGCCGGTGCAATGGGTGTTATGGCCACGTATCCTACCATCGATGGAGTTCCGATCCATAGCTCACCGGAAGTTCTTACGGGCATTTTACGAGGTGAGCTTGGATTCAAAGGCCTTGTGCTTAGTGAAGGAAATGGCGTAAACACACTCATATATACAGGTATCGCCAAAGACGAAAAAGAAGCCGGTGCAATCGCTGCAACTTCTGGTATGGATGTCAGCATATCGTTCGGACAAGGATATTTTAACGAGTTGGTTGAATGTGTAAATGAAGGGATCGTATCAATGGCCACAATCGATCGTTCTGTTCGAAGAGTCCTTCGAACGAAATTCATGCTTGGGTTATTCGAAAATCCTTTTGTAAGTGCTGAAAAAGCTGTTCAGATCGTTAATAATAAAGATCACCAGGGAATAGCCCTCCAGGCAGCCAGGGAAGGTATTGTGCTCCTGAAAAACGAAAAAAATACATTGCCTCTTAGAAAGAACATTCGTTCCATCGCTGTTATCGGTCCAAATGCGGATCATGAAAAAAACCAATTGGGAGATTATACATCGAAAGTTGTTTTGCAGGATATTATCACAACGCTGGATGGAATTAAAAACATCGTAAGTCCTTCAACAAAAGTCAGTTATGTTAAAGGATGTAATGTTGTCGGTGATGATCTCAACGAAATACCACAAGCTGTAAAAACGGCGAAATCATCTGATGTTGCCGTTGTTGTAGTAGGTGAAAATGAATGGCAAACTACTGGTAAAAAGGGGACTACAGGAGAAGGATATGATGTAGCTACATTGGAGCTAACCGGATTACAGAGGGAACTTATAAAACGCGTACTAGCAACGGGCACTCCTACTGTGGTTGTATTGATCAACGGTCGCCCACTCGCCATCCCATGGGTTGCAGAAAATGTACCTGCAATAATTGAAGCCTGGCACCCCGGCGAAAAAGGTGGTCAGGCTATTGCTGAGGTCCTGTTTGGTGAATATAATCCATGCGGAAAATTACCTTCCACATTCCCCAGGCACGCAGGGCAGTTACCTGTATATTATAACCACAAACCATCCAAACCTTACTGGTTGAAAGAAGGATGGGGTAATACATATGCTGATATGGGCAAGTATCCACTTTATGAATTTGGTTATGGACTGAGTTATACAACATATAAATATTCTAACCTGAAGGTCTCTCCTGATAAACATGGTCCTGGTGGAAGCATTGAGGTTTCATTTACGGTTGAAAACACAGGATCGAGGGATGGAGATGAAATTGTACAATTATACATTCGTGATGTACTAAGCAGTGTGGTCAGGCCGGTTAAAGAACTGAAAGGATTTAAAAAAGTTCATCTCGATCCTGGAGAATCTGTTAAAGTTGAATTTAAACTTACTCCTGAACTTCTTCAGATGTATGACAGGAATATGAATAGAATTGTTGAACCAGGTGTTTTCAAAGTAATGGTTGGAAGTTCTTCTGAGCGAATCCATCTTGAGGGGGAATTTGAGATTGTAGAACACTAATCGCGTAAGCCTCCAAGCTGGTGTGTATTATTTGAAAGCTTCAAGCTTGGTCTCAGCATGATGCTGTATAATAGGCCGAACGAGATTATCCGAAGACCCTCGGTCATCGAGACCGGGGGAATCTCGCCCGGTACGTGATCGTGCAATGATTAAAGGGAGACACGTAACTTTACAAGAAAATATTTTATATTGGCACTACTAAAATCTTTAAAACAATGAAAAATTTATCAAAAACTTTATGGCTGGTAGCGATTCTATTTATGATTGGTGGGATATATATCTCTTCAATACAGACAGATCCAGAAAAAGAAAAATGGGATGGTATCCGTGCGGGTGTTTCCAAAATACTTGTAACACCTGAAAAACCGGTTCGCATGAGTGGATACGCTGCAAGGAAAGATCCTTTCAAAGGTGTACACGACGATCTGTATGCCAGTGCCATCGTTTTTGATAATGGAGAGAATAAGGCGTGCCTGATCAGTGTTGATGTTATTGGTTTTTCCAATGATTTTGTTGATGATACAAAAAAAATGATTACCAAATCAACCGGGGTTCAGGAAGATTTCATTTTGCTTGCGGCGGCACATAATCATGGTGGCCCGACAACAAGGGCTTACGGGGGCGAAGCGACCAATAATGAAAAAGAATACGCTGAAATTCTACAGAAGAAGATCGTACAGATCGCTAAAGAGGCAAATGGGAAACTCCAATCTGTACGAATCGGGGCTGGAAAAGGAAGCTGCCATATGAATATCAACAGGAGAGCCAACCATGCCGACGGCGGTATCTGGCTGGGTAGAAATCCGGAAGGCGTCTGCGATACCGATGTTGGTGTTATCCGAATTGATAATATGCAGTCAGAAACAATAGCTGTGTGGGTGAACTGGCCATGCCATGCTACAACTGGCGGACAGCAAAACTACCAGATCACAGGGGACTGGCCCGGAGCTACAGCGAGAAATGTTGAAAAAGCATATGAAGGAGCAGTTGTTCTGGTTACTGCCGGAGCATCCGGAGACATTAATCCTGTATATGGTCCGAATGATAACTTTAGTGACATTAATGCTATCGGATTAACTTTGGGCAACGAAGTTATCAGGGTATGTAAAGAAATAGAAACATATAGCCATAAGGATATCAAAGCCATCAGTAACCCTGTCATCGCCAAAGGAAAGAAACGAAGTGAAAACCGAATGCCAAATGTTTCTCTCGAACCGGGAGATGATGTGGAAATCAGGATGGCATCAATAAAAATTGGGAATATAGTTATCTCGGGGATATCCGGAGAATTGATGAATGAAATCGGGTTGAAAGCGAAGGAAGACTCACCCTATAAATACACATTCATAGTATCAAACAGTAATGGCGGAAGCGGCTACCTGTGTACAGATAAAGCTTACAAAGAAGGTGGTTACGAACCCATGTCTGCCCGTACCATGCCTGGAACACAAAAGTTGATAGAAGACAATTTTAAGGATATGAATAATGGTTTATGAGGTGAGGGTTGAGGATTGGTTTATTTGTTTATATGTTTATCAGTTTATCTGATGACTCTTACTATGAGTTAGAAGACTATTTGATTGATTTGAAACTTTACTCCACACTCCACATTAATACCTCCCCTACAATCTGATCCTTCACTAAAATGAACCACTGGATCATTTTTGAAAGCTCATTCCTGTAATCCGCAATTATCTATTTCTGAAAAATTCCTTGATTTACAGGCATGATAAGGTACGTTTTGCTGGATTTAAAACTTTTTTCAATTAGTCCATTTGAAGACATTAATTCCTTGATTTCTTCTCCCGACATACCATGATCGCTGCCGGATGGTTCGCGAATTACCAATCTTCCGCCACTTTTTAATATATAAGCAAGTTTCTCAATTATTGCCGGCCTGATTGCCTTATCAATATCATGAAGAACGAAATGAATTAGAATCACATCATATGTGTTTTCACTCAATTCCATTTCAATT
Source organism: Bacteroidota bacterium (assembly GCA_042584165.1). GTDB lineage: Bacteria > Bacteroidota > Bacteroidia > Cytophagales > Cyclobacteriaceae > JBHOSY01. The sequence continues at coordinate 6,691 of JBHOSY010000169.1, forward strand.
ATATCTCCAAGCAGGTATTCAATATTGTCATACTCCTGAAAACGTTTTTTAATTACCTTCATCCAGGTTTCTGAAATATCAAGACAGGTCAACTGTCCTTCCCCATTCTTCAATGATTCAGCGATTAACTCTGAAGCTGGTCCTGTTCCCGATCCAAAATCCATTACAGTTTCGTCACCTTTCAATTCCATGGCTTTTACGATACTCTTATAAGCCGGTTTCATGAATATCCCGGTGAAAAATACATTCAATTTAACCTCTCTTCTGGATGGCATCGTGTAACCTCTATCATCACCATTCGCTGGTTCTTCAATATCAATATCATTTACAAAGGATGTAGTTCTGTTAAAGGATATTACAATCAGTAATCCCAGAATGACAAGAACCAATAAAACACTAAGGAGAATTTTCATAAGAGTGCTCTCAAAAAATCAACAATCTATTTAAACACACCCATCTGTTTTGATAACGTTCATACCCAGAGACTGGTTTATTTAATTGTGATATATTACATTACTGGTTATTTCTGTTTACTTATGGCTATTTATTTCATTTTCTCCTGCCTTCAGACTGACTTCATCATCACCCCACATGAATTTTCCATTTAGTCCCTGTGGAAGGATGATCAATCCCTTCACTCCACTTTTTCCTTTTTTCTCAAGCAAGAGGTGAATTTCTCCTCCTGGATGAGGTATCCTGGCATCCAGTTTCGGGAGTGGTCCAAAAGCTGGTTCAATCATAACAGTTTTAAACCCGGGTGATAAGGGTCTGATCCCACAAACGGTTGCCAGGAAATCATACATCGGACTTGATCCCCAGGCATGACAATCAGATCTCTCATCATAATCACCTTCCTCCCACGTTGTTAATCCTTTTCCAAGCATTTCATGCCACGGTCCAAGCTGGCCGAGGTATAAATCAGCCATCCCGGCTTCTTTAAGTGCCTGGAAAAGGTAGAACTTAAAATAAATGGTTGTCTGGATCAAAGACTGATCTTCAAGAACTTTACTCATAATATCTTTATACATTTCTTGTGGAACAGCATCAGACAGGATAGCAAAAATATTGGTATGCTGAGAGAAAACATTCTTTTGTGGAACATCCGCGATTAATCCTCTTGAAGTATCATAACACTCCCTGTATACTGCTTTACGCACACTCTCGGCCTGGTTTTTATATTTATCACCCTCCACATTCATTCCAAAATAGTAAAACAATTCAGAGGCCCTGTCCAGGGCATATACATATTTCAAGGATATCAGGGCAGAATTACCATCGTCAACACCTGCAGGAGATCCACAATTGAATCCAGTGGTCCAATCAGAGAAATTCAGCCAATCCAGGGAACCAAGGATTCCATTATCATCCAGCCTTCTTTCAAACCAGCCAAGAACAGCACTGATACCTGGTAAAAACTGCCTTAAAAACTCATCATCCTCCCTGTGCATATAATAGTCATGAACCATATCGATCCAAAAAAGTGAGAATGGAGGTGTTACCTGAGGAACAGCAGATGGTCCACGGGCCATGGTAAGTCCATTCGGCATCCTTGAGTGGTCTGCCTGGAGTAGCGCATTTCGCATTAACCTGTCATCACCGGTTACATACAATGATATGAGGGATTGAATACGCGCATCACCCAGATATTGAAGTTGCTCCCAGTATGGACAATCCATATAAGTTTCCCCTGCACAACTGCGAGCCGTACGCCATGAAACGTTCCAGATATTTCTTAAATCTGCGTTTTCACTTTTAAAAACTGCTTTTTGTTCAAATGGGTATCTTGTGAAAATGCCATAGTAATCAACAATCCTCAATGGTTCATCTCCTGTCTGAATATTCAACTGAACATAGCGGTATGTCCTGAGCCATAGTGGTTTAAAAAGTCTGGAATCTCCTCCATCCGGTAGAAAAATATCATAGTAGCCGGCAATTTCTTTCTCTCTGGTATCATTTCTATTGCCTTTTGTCCCATCCTGGCCATACAGGGCTTCCGCGTAGGTGACTTTGATTGAACTTCCCCTCCCCCCAGCGGTGATCATCTCCGGAAAACCAACAGTTAACCAACCATGATCCAGAAGGATCTCGGCTTTTGTATTTGGTGGAATATCAAGATGCTGATTCTGTTTTATAAAACCATAGCCAATCTGTGTTCCTTTTGCCCTGACAACGTTAGCAAACCTCTCATGTTTCTGTTCCATCATCGGGATATTCCTGGGAACAAGCCACCACGGAGATCCATGCATGTACCCTCTTCCGCACCCTAACTGTACATTTTTCACTGATAACCATCCGGAATCTTCAAATTGAAGTGTTTCCCAACCCCATGGATATTTGCTGGCAACAATTTTATCACAGGGTCCTGCTACATAATATTTCCCCATTATCATATCCCTCGATACTGGAATCGCTTGATAAGCCTCATTCCTGGTAACTTTCCAATTTCCAGTTCCTGTATTCAGAATATCCCTAAACTCTTCAGATTGGAGGATAAAAGCAGTAATATTTGAAAATTGAGCAGCTGGACGAAACTCCCCAAGGTTAAACACTTCAGCTGCAATTATATTTTCACCCTTATTAAGATATTCAGCTATATCGATGGTTTCATATCGCCAGTACTGGAGACTCCCTTTTGCTGGTCCCATGGCAATTTCTTTACCATTTACAAATAACCTGTACCTGTTATCCGCCGAAACATAAATAATGAACTTGTCCGGTACAGAATTGAGTTCGAATTTATTCCTGAACAGGAATATTCCATAATCGTAAACAGATGCTGTCGGATGTGTTACCCAGAATGAACTCCAGGCATGGCGCTCATGCTCCCAGTCGAGATTTACTTTATATTCAGATTCCTGGGCATTTACCGAGATAATTTGGATTAAAAAACACAACCCGAATAGAATTCCTGATTCCTTCCTCATTCAATAAATAATTTAAAAACCTGATCAGACATAAATTGATCTTTCCGTCCCCTGCGATTAAATTGGCATCATTTCTCAAAATTTGGAGCTACATGCAAGGTCTCCTTCGTTGAAACCCTGCGTAGCTTAACCTTTAGAATAACTCCTTCAGGAGGTAAAACAGAATGGTATAATGCATCACCATTCCACAATCTTGTCATATGCCATTCATCATCCCTGTAATACCCTTCTTCAGCTAAGACAAATTCCGCATCTGTAAACTCGGAACCATATTTCGGTCTGAATAAAAATTTGGTATCAAATCCCATTATCAG
>JBHOSY010000170.1:0-9872 GCA_042584165.1 Bacteroidota bacterium
AATAAATCAGGATCAACACCATAAAAAGAAGACATTCAGGGAGGAATATCTTGAATTGTTAAACAGATTTAATGTTAACTATAATGAACAGTATATTTTGAAAGACATTCAATAATATTTCGTCCCTACGGGACTTGTAATCTATTGTAATTATTTTTCTATAAATATTAAGTCCCTATGGGACTAATAAATGGATCTTCAATCGACGGGATTTTTGAATCCATTATTACCATATTAAGTAGTAAGGATGTTTCGTTTGAATCATAACCATTCATTGACATTAAGGATTCCCTCAATCCTGGATGATTTCTTTATAAATAGGATGATTATAACAGACTGTTGTATATAATCATTAAATTGTCTATTCCTGTGTTACTTCAGGGGGAATACCCGGAATAAACGATTACAGAAGAATTCTTTTTTTATTACCCATAGATAAAAAGAGGAAACGAACAGAATTTGCAGACACGGATGATCCGATCGGTTAAGATATTTCTATTATTAATCCTGGCATTTTTCACGCATGAATTATATGCTCAGACCATTGATTCGCTTAAGCGAAATGAAGATGATCAGAGTTTGATTACGCTATATTTGACTGATGACGTTACTTCAATTACGGATTATAGTGGAATAGATGTCTTCATCGATGGTACTCCGGCTACTTTTGAAGATGCTGCTCCATCATATTTGGGTTCTGTTGTAACGATTAATATAAATGAAATTCCACTGGATGGTGATGCTGTTGAACTCAGCTATGATGGGCCAACTGGAAATATTATCACAACTGCTGGAGCTCTTCAAACCATACCACTATCTTTTGTACAAAATGACCGTACATTTCGTTGCACAGATTTTTTAAATGGAGGTCAAACAAATCTTGGAACGGTTCCACCTGGTGATATCTGTGCGCCAGTAACTAAAAAGCATAGATATTCCGGGTTCTTAAAATATGCGATTACACAAAGTGATCAATACGCTAATATCTCAGATCATATATTGATCAGGTTTGAATGGAATGATGCAACTGCATTCATAACTGATAATGTGATTGTTGAGTTAACCCCTCCTGATCCGTATAGCAATTATGAATTTAACTCAACCGCACAGTTTGATTATCAGGAAGAGGATCCTTGTGGTTATACCTTATTAATGACACCTGGTTGGGATAGTAATGCGAATGGTGTTTTAACTGATCCTGGAGATAGCTTATGTCCATCGGGGGCATTTGGCCAAGCAATGTTTCAGGAATCCAATCCATTTCCGGTCTGGGAAACTGATGACAGAAATACAGGCACGGTTCAGCTTGATCCAATCTTGATTGAGCATTGTGTAAATACACCGATGGATACTATGATCAATGACAATTCTGAATATAATTGCCGAGTTGGAGCATTGGCCATACCTCCAGATGATCCCAACTTTGCTAATTTAAGGGAAAGATACATACGGTTTACGTATGGTACAACCACGGGTAGAAAAATCCCTAATATATATATTAATGGTATACGAATTACAGGTGATGATGGGCAATTTATTGACCAAGCTGCTACTGACTCGACCAGTGGATTTGGTGGATACAGAGATACTCGGGGTACTAATGGGATAATTACAATCCCTCAGACCGTCTACCCCACTGAGCAGAATCTTGAACAAACCCTTGAAATTACAATGCCCAATCCTGGTTATGAGGAAATCGGGGATCAACTTGAAGTTAGGATTGAAAACTGGAACGTATGTAACTGGAATGGAGGTGCTGGAACTCCTATCATTCGTACAGCCATTATTGAAATAGTAGGTGAAGTAGATCCATCTGGTGCATTACCGGGAGTTTATTGTGAAGGATCGGGTATAGCACAGATTTCAGTGAATAATGCACCTCCATTAAATGTAGTAGAGTGGTATGATGATTGGGATCCATATGATCCTTTAGTGGGTACGGTAGTATACAATGGAGGAGCTTCTGGTGTTTGGAACACTCCCCCGGATCTCGCTTCACCAGGAAACATAACGTACTATGCTCAGTATACTGGAACGTGCACCTCAGAAAACAGAGTACCTGTAACATTGACTAAAAATCCCAAACCTAATGCTGATTTTTTCTCTGATACAATTTGTTATGATGGAACAACAGCTTCAAATTTTGATGCAGGTGCTTCAATTATATTATATGGAAGTATTGATAATTATGCTTGGGATGTGAATGAAGACGGTATGGATGAATATAGCGGTGCATCTTCTACTGAAAGTCATTTATTTGTGCCGTGGGGAAATTATCCAGTCCGATTAATTGTCACATCAGATCAGAATTGTACTGATACTACTTATAATAATGCCCTGGTTGAACCAGGATCCCCGGGGAATGCATTAGGACCATATTCGCCGGGGCCACTTAATGTTTGCCAGGAAGATACATGGACCTATACAATACTTGCTATTCCCAATGCAACAGAGTATATATGGACTATTCCTCCGAATTCACAGATCATTGGCCCTTCCGATGGCAATTCAATCACTTTAAGGTTTCTTAGTGATGCCACCTCAGGGAATTTGGAGGTTTATGGTAGAAATTCCTGCGGACCTGGAGGAGCATATACTGCTCTGATAACCGTAAATCCCAAACCGGTTGCCAGTTTTGTCTCGGATCCATCCTGTGCAACCGATATTACGACGCTGGATGCCAGTGCATCAAGTATTTCCTCGGGTAGCATCACAGATTATTATTGGGATATTGATAACGACGGGACATATGATGATACTTTAGCCTCCAGTATCAATACCCATATATATACGGTCGTTAATATCTATCCTACTCAATTACTGGTGGAATCTGACCTGGGATGTTATGATACCTTACTACAGGATGTTACAGTAAATCCGATACCGACGGCAAGTTTCACTTCAAATGTGATCTGTTATGATGGTTCTACACAATCTGACATGGATGCCAGTGCTTCAAATATATCTTCAGGGACCATCGATACTTACAGATGGGATATAGATATTGACGATACAGATGATTACATCAATGCCATTGCGACACAAAGCCATTTATTTCCTGCTCCTGGTACACACCCGGTTCGACTAGTAGTTATCTCAAACCTGAATTGTACGGATACAGTTACACAGGATGTCTTGATACATTCAAGTATCCCGGATGCTGCAGTCGGCCCCTATGCCCCGGGTCCTCTGGTTGTCTGTCAGGAAGAAACATGGATATATACTATCCCGCCAATAAATTATGCAACAGAATATATCTGGACCATTCCACCCAATTCACAGATTATTGGCCCAACAGATGGAAATTCGATTACCTTGAATTTTCTCGATAACGCCACTACGGGTAATCTTGAAGTATTTGCCCGGAATGCCTGTGGAGATGGTAATTCATTTTCCGAGTTAATCACAGTAAACCCAAAACCAGTGGCAAGCTTTGTCGCTAATCCTGCCTGTGCTGGTGAAATCACATCACTCGATGCCACTGGCTCAACCATTACTTCAGGATTGATAACAACATATTACTGGGATATTGATAATGATGGCACGGATGATTATACCACAACCTTAGATGTACAACCACATGTTTATGCAATCGAAGGCACCTATCCTGCAAATTTGATAGTTGAATCTGATCAGGGCTGTTATGATACATTATTGCAGGATGTGGGAGTGACAGTTGTTCCGGTAGCTGATTTTATATCGGATCAGGTATGTGCTTTCGATACAACTACTTTGGATGCCAGTGCTTCGAATGTTTCATCAGGTACCATTGATAACTATTATTGGGACATAGATAATAATGGAATTGATGATTATGATACAGTCGCACCGATACAACTTCATATTTATACGACGGGCGGATCGTACGATGTTCAACTAATAGTTGAAACAGATAGAGGATGTACCGATACCCTTACTCAAAGTGTTTTAGTGGATATCGTTCCTGAGGTGGCTACGATAAGTGATGACAGCATTTGCGGTGATGGAACAATTACAATAGATGCAGGAATCGGCGTTAATGGGGATATTGTTGACTTTTCGGAAGATGATGGAGGATCAATTGCCTCATTTGATGATACGGCTCCCTATGAATACGATGTTGGACCACTGGTTGCCGGATCAAGTCAGACAATATGGGTCCGTTCAAAAATAAATGCCACCGGGTGTGCCAGCGATTGGACGAATAGCGCCACAGCCAGGGCTAACCTCGTTCCTGATGTAGCTACTATCACTGATAATGAGCGCTGCGCTGATGGTCAGGTGCTAATGAGTGCGAATGTAGGTACAAACGGTGATATTGTGGATTTCTCCATCGATGGTGGAACAAGTACTATTTTTTCAGATACTGATGGCGCTCCCTTTGAGTACAATACTGTTTCTATAACAGCTCCCGATACAGTTACTATTCATGTAAGATCCAGGAATCTCATTACTGATTGTCCAAGTTCATGGTTTAATTCAGCCACAGCAATTGCCAAGCTGGAACCGGCAATTACAAATTATGTTGGTGATGAAAATGTATGTACAGGAGAGTCCACAGTTATATATCGGGTGTATTATGATACCCCTGAACCGGCAAGTACTTCCTTTCAATGGTCTCTAACGACGAGTAGTGGGAATCCTCCTATAATGACTCCCTATAACGATCTTGCTGTTTTAGACTTTGATCCTCCTGCATGGAGTGGCGATTTATCTGTTACAGTGGCAGCAGCAGGATGTACCACAATTGCAGATGTTTTAAATATACAATCGTTTGATAATCCGGTAGCTACTGCGGGGCCTGATAAGATCATCTGTTCAGGGGATACCACATATCTGGAAGGTGCGGGATCAGGGGGTTCCGGTACCTATAGCTTTGAATGGTTGCCTACATCGGGATTGACAGATGCCAATATTGCCCAGCCTTATGCAAGTTTGACCGGTGCTGTACAATTTAATCAGATATACTCATTGACAGTAGCTGACAGTCTATCAGGATGCGAGTCAGCATCAAGTACAATGACATTGACAGTAAATCCGAAACCTGTCATTTATAATCTTCAGGGTGGAGGTGAATATTGTGAAGGAAGCACTGATGTGTTTATTGGATTGGATGATTCTGATCCTGGAGTTACCTATGAGATGTATCTTGATGGGTCCCCAACCGGGATCACATCTACACCTGGCGGAGGATCTTTCAACTTTCCATCCCTCACATCTGGAGGTAATTATACCATTTACGCCACAAATGGATTTTCCTGTACCACCCGTATGAATGGTGATGCAGATATCATCATAAATCCTGGTGTCAGCATCGACACTTTAACATCCACTACATACAATGGTTATGAGATATCATGTGATAACGGTTCTAATGGAGAAATAACCGTTGTTGTCAGTGGAGGCACATCACCCCTTGAATATACAATTGATAACGGTATCACATACCAGACTTCATCTCAATTCAACGGATTGGCAGCCGATACCTACACAGTTATGATCAGGGATGCTAAAGGATGTACAACTTCTCAGGATATAACCTTGTCTGAACCCACACCTCTTATCCTGACATTTGATAGTAAAGAAGATGTACTTTGCGGAGACTCTACGACAGGGTCTATCAATGTTACTGTAACCGGCGGTGTGGAACCAGTTGGCGGATATATTTACAGCTGGACTGGTACAGATTCTCTTGGAAATAATTTTTCAAGCAATCTGGAAGATCTGACAGGCCTGTATGCAGGGACATATGATTTGATAGTAACTGATGATAATGGCTGTTCTGATAACATGCAGACAGTTACTGTTCTACCACCCGGTGACCTGCCCCTGGCGTCCTTATCGGGTTCTACAAGTATATGTAATGGAGATAGCACCTTGCTTACATTTAATTTTACAGGAATTGGACCTTTCGATGTCACATACTCAGATGGAGTAAATAATATTACTCAAACTGACGTAAATGATGGATTTAACGTGACAGTAACACCAGATACTACTACAGTATATTCCATTATTGATGCGACAGATAACAATTCACCAAATTGTATAATTACTGAATATGGCGATGATGTAGAGGTTATAGTAAATGATCTTCCGACTGCCATTATCGTATCTGATACTGCAACGGTTTGCAGTAGTGAGGAAATTAATCTAGAAATTAATCTGACAGGTGAAAGTCCTTTTACAATTACTTATGGAGATAACTATGGATCTGTTTATACGGAAAATGTGGGTGGGAATTCAATAGAGTTTAATCATGTCCCTGATATTGGGGAAACAATCTATAGCCTGATTTCAGTAACAGATTCAAATAGTCCTGTATGTTCAGGAATAGTTACAGGGGAAAAGCTTGCAATTGTTAATGAAAGACCGACAGCTTTTGTCAGTGTTGGTGGTTCAACAGACAACGTTAGTAGTGTGGAAATCTGTAAGGGTGATAGCACTGATGTTACCTTTACCTTCGCCGGTACAGCTCCATACACACTGGTTTATGAAGTAAATGAATCGGCAACTTATACAGTAGCAGATATCACAACATCAACATATTCTATTACTGTTGAACCGGATGATGATGAAACTTATGAGATCGTTTCTGTATCTGATTCCAATAACCCGGTATGTGACGGGTCTTTTTCCGGCAGAGCCAGTGTAATTATAAATGATACGCCTGTCGCTGATTTCAATGCAGATAAATTGAATGGATGTGCTCCTCTTGAGATAAACTTCGATAACTTTTCAACAGGTGAACTGCAGGGTGCAAACTCCGGATATTATTACCGTGAGTCAGACGATACAGCATATACCTTACTTTCAAATGATCTGTATACAACCTTTGTATTCGAGAATAATTCAGACCTGAACATAGACTATGAAGTAATGTTTCTTGCGGAATCTTCCCTTGGATGTGTGGATTCTACTTCAAAGGTTATTACCGTTGCACCATCATTGCAGTTGGATGTATCCTATAATAATAATATTGATGGATGCAATCCTTATACAGTAACCTTTAATAACAACCAGGTTGTGGACAATATACTGTACATCTGGGATTGGGGTGACGGAACAATACAGGATACGACGAGTTCCGAAACTACGATATCACACGAGTTTATCAACAATTCAACAGAATCTACGAAAACATTTGGGATACAGGTTACGGCAATTAATCCGGATACTGAATGTAGTGATGTAGCACAACTAACAATACGTGTTTACCCTGGGATAAATGTTGATATAAGTTCTGATATTAATCGTGGATGTGCTCCCCTGTCAGTACAATTCAATAACAATAGTCAAGGTGTTTCAACACACGAGTGGTTCTATCGGGTAAAAGGTACCAGTAGCGTAAACGATACAGCGACTACTCAAACCGTGGCATATCAATTCGAGAACCAGACACAGGATTCAATGATCTATGAAGTAATTTATTCTGGCACAAACAGCTTTAATTGTGAGCTAACTGATACGCTGGAGATAGTCGTCGGACCTGAATTTGAAGCAGCATTCACAGCGCTGCCCGAACGTCAGGTGCTTCCAAATTCTACAGTTGAGATCACGGATCAAACGAATCCGGGACCATGGAGCTACCAATGGGATTTTGGCGAAGGCAATCAGTCAACTGATGCACTCCTGACAGAATATACCTTTGATACTTACGGCACATATCATATTGTACTTGATGTTTCTTACGGAGGGTGTTCGGATCAGGCAACCCGGATTGTAGTAATTGAAGCAATAACTCCGGTTATAGAATTTACAGTGGATGTAATTGAAGGTTGTAGACCCTTAACAGTGAATTTTACCAGTCTTGCTCAGTTTGTTGATGAGGATACATATTATTGGGATTTTGGTGATGACCAGGGGAATTCTTCTGCCATAAATCCGACCTATACATATAACGAACCCGGAATTTATACTGTCGAATTGGAGGGATCCAACGAATTAGGGATTACTGTCGAAACAAGAAAAGAAAAATTTATCATTGTTCATGATGTGCCTACTGCGAATTTCAACGTAAGGCCATCAATCGTATATATTCCTGGACAGTATGTCTATACCGCCAATGGCAGCTTTGGTGATGGCATACTTGAATACAGGTGGGATTGGGGCGATGGTGACACAACTGATACTGAGTTTGAGCCAATCCATGAATACGAGGAGCCTGGAGTGTATGATGTAGGATTGTGGGTTACCAATGATTATGGATGCACAGATTCGTTGATCATTGAAAAGGCGGTTATTGCTGAACTGGGAGGTGATGTGGAAACACCGAACGTATTCACTCCTGATCCCAGTGGTCCGGGTGGTGGAGGAGGAACAGGCGGTGGCCCGGGTAATCCGTCGTTTAATAACTCATTTATCCCATATATGGAAGGAACTGTTGAATTCCATATGCAGATCTTTAACAGATGGGGAGAGATGCTGTTTGAAAGTTTTGATAAGAATGTCGGCTGGGATGGCTGGTATAATAACAAACTGGCACCGGCAGATGTATATGTTTATAAATTGAATGTTCGTCTTGCCGATGGACAAAGAATTACAAGGGTAGGAGACGTATTTCTCTTAAGGTAGAATTGAATATATAATGAGGAATATCTTGGTGGCAAGATAGATGTTTTAAGATGAATATTGTGAGGCATATATTTTTAATATTGATTTTTACGAATGGTTTAGTGATGGAGACTTATGGTCAGGATCCACACTTCTCGCAATACTATGCACAACCACTATACCTGAATCCCGGATTCACTGGGGCAACATTAAAGCACCGGGCTATTATTAACAGCAGGATCCAATGGCCAAGTCTGCCGAAAGCATTCGTGACACATGCATTGAGTTGGGATGTTAATGTTGAAAAATTCAACAGCGGGTTTGGATTCCTGGTACTGACAGACAAAGCCGGTGAAGTGGGATTGAATAATACAAGTGTCGGGCTTCTTTATTCCTATAAGCTCTACCTGGGCAACAGGTTTGTCCTGAGTCCGGGATTACAATTTGCCTATACTACAAAGAATATGGATTTCAGTAAACTCAGATCAGGTGATCAGCTTGAATTTGGTGGTGGAGTGGGAACCATAGATCCGGTTTTACAGTCTCTTGAGAGTACAGATTATTTTGATTTTCATTTTGGGATGGTATTATATGATGAGATTTTCTGGCTTGGGGCAGCAGTCAGTCACCTCAATGAACCCAATTCATCTTTTTCTGAAACCGATTACCGTCTTCCCAGAAAATATACTATTCATGGAGGAGCAAGAATACCTTTAAATACAGGAATTTTTGCGTCTGACAGGCCAACACATGTAGCGCCATCGTTCATATACAAGATTCAGGAAAAATTTGATCAACTGGATATTGGAGTCAGTTACTTTTATCAACCTGTTAATATTGGCATCTGGTACAGGGGAATTCCAATTCAAAGATATACTAATAGTACTATTGGAACCTCCTATGCAAGTCACGATGCCCTGATTTTCCTGATCGGATTTGCCGCCTGGAATTTCGAATTCAATTACAGCTACGACTTCAATGTTTCAGAATTGAGTGTTGATGGTGGGGGTGCTCACGAATTCTCCATGTCGTACAAATTCAAGGTTGGGAAATTCAGGAAGCTGAAGGAAAAGCGTAAACCAATCCCTTGTCCGGCTTTCTATGAAAATGGCCTTTACCTTAATCCACCTCCCTGGCGTAAAAAGAAAAATAAGTAACCAGTCCTCATCCCTCCTGCTACTGGTTTCCTGGTGCTGGTTGCTCGATTGGGTAGTGGATAGATTAATGGGATGTGTTTTAACCCGTATTATTCATAAATGATATATAAAATCGAATTGTATAATAACTTAATCAGATGATTTACAATAAGATATGCTTATGGGTTAACCCTGATGAGCACA
>JBHOSY010000171.1:0-9712 GCA_042584165.1 Bacteroidota bacterium
CTATTGTATTTCCAGGTGAAGAATGGGAATACAGTCCTCCGGAAGAACAGGGTGTTAGTTCTCCAAAAATGCAAGTCGCTCTGGATTTTCTCGAATCCAAATCAAGGGAAAATAAAAATAAGGAAATATTGATTATTCGAAACGGTTATATGATATATGGTGGAGAGCAAATTGACAGTACGCACAATATATGGTCTTGTTCGAAAACCTTTACCAGTACTGTATTGGGTTTGCTTGCAGATGATGGTGTGATCAGCCTGGATGATTTTGCTGCAGAATATGAACCACTGCTTAAAGAAATGTACTCTGAAGTGAAATTCCTGCATTTCACCACCATGACATCAGGTTACAACGCAGTTGGAAGGAGTAGGTGGGATACAAATGGATATGCCGATTGGTCCTGGACTGTATACGAACCGGAGGAACCTTATTTTGCACCCGGTACAGAATATGCCTATTGGGATGAAGCTCAAATGATGTTTGGAAGGACGCTAACCCAGATCTTACAGAAACCAATGAGAGATTTCTTAAAAGAAAGAGTGACAGATCAGATTGGTATGGGGGATTGGGAGTGGATTCCGGAGAAGGATTTGAATGGAATTCCAATTAATAATGGTTGTACCAATGTGACTGTAAATGCAAAGCAATTAGCCAGGTGGGGTTGGCTTTTTTTAAATAAAGGCAACTGGAACGGCAAACAACTTATCAGCATGAAATGGATTGAACAGGCTACGTCAGTTCAGGTATCCTCCTCCATCCCTGTAGCAAATACCGACCGGAACGATGTAGTGGGTCCCGGATGTTATGGATTTAACTGGTGGATTAATGGTGTAAAAGCAAATGGTGAAATGAAACTACCCGGTGCTCCCGAGGGTTGTTATTTTGCTTCAGGACATAATAACAATAAGTGTATTGTGATCCCCCAATGGAATACAGTGATCATCCGAATGGGTGAAGATGGACATCCTGAAGACAAGGATGTGGTGTATGGCACATTTATAAAACTGTTTGGTGAGGCGATAGAACTATAAAAAATTATATGGTTTGCAGATAATATTTTTGAGCAAAATATTTAATCATGGAGTTAAAATCAGTGAGACTGAAACTGGAAGAAGTAACCTGGGATGATATAGCAGACATTCACCATTTGCATTCATTACCGGAGGTAGATGAATTTAATACACTTGGCATCCCGAAGGATATAAATGAGACCAGAGAAATCATTCGACCCATGATTGAGGATCGGAATGCGAAGGTAAGAAAGCTTTATTTCTGGAAAATTCTTATTAGGGAGAATGATGAATTTGCGGGAATAGCAGGGATGAACCTGTCGGCTAATAAGTTTAAGCTCGGTGAGATATATTATAAGCTTCTGCCTGCTTTCTGGGGGCAGGGTTATGCAACAGAAGTATCCAAGACTTTAATAAGGTCCGGATTCGACGATTTTCATCTGCATAAAGTAGAAGCGGGGGTGGCAACAGAAAATCTGGCATCAATAAGGGTTCTGGAAAAATGTGGAATGATCCGGGAAGGATTAAGGCGAAAGATCCTTCCCATTAGGGGCAAGTGGATAGATAACTACCATTATGCCATCGTGGAAGATGATGAAAGGAGTTATTGAGTAATAGCTCTGTGTACCTCCGTGCCTTCTCTGTGACTCTCTGTGTATAACTTTTTTAAATATGAAAAGACGAAAATTCATTAAATCATCATTGGCTGTTTCATCCATGTTGCCTGTAGTAGGAACAGAATTGGATCAATTAACCAGGGAAAAACAATTAAACCAACTTAAAATGAATGCCAAACCATTAGCAATTACCATGTGGGATTTCTCCTGGCTTGAACGTCGCTGGCCGGGTGCTGGCTATGAGGACTGGGATCTGGTTCTGGATGAATTGACAGAAAGAGGATATAATGCAATCCGATTGGATGTGTACCCACACCTGATTGCAAATGATCCAGGCAAAGAATATACATTACTCCCTGTATGGGATCAGCAGATATGGGGCAGTCCTGATATTACCAGGGTAATTGTTCAACCAAATTTGAACACTTTCATCTCAAAATGTAAGGACCGGGGTATAAAGCTGGGATTATCAAGTTGGTTCAGAGAGGATTCCAGCAACCTGAGGATGAAGATAACATCAGCCAGGAAAATGGCAGATATCTGGATTAAAACCCTGGATAGTATTGAAAAGGATGATCTGCTGGATTCAGTACTTTATGTTGATCTATGCAATGAATGGCCGGGAGATCTCTGGGCGCCCTATTTCACCAATGATCCCCTTGAACATACATGGACATACTGGCATACAGAGAAATCGATGAAATACATGAAGGAATCAATTGAGCTTGTAAGAAAAGCATATCCGGAACTGCAGTATTGTTACTCCTTTACTATGGGACAACCAGCCTTATACGCTGACAAAGATTTGTCCTTCTTTGATTTGATGGAACATCATACCTGGATGGCCTCGTTGAACAGTAATGAATATTACAAAGAAGTTGGATATAGTGATGGTCAGTTCAATCCTCAGGCATATAAAAACCTTGTCGCCAACTATATAAAGGTTTATAATAAACGACCTAATTACTGGCGTGAGGGGCTTTTAGAAGAGATTGATATTGTAGCAAGTTCATGTAAAAAAGCGAACCTGCCTCTTATCACAACGGAGTGTTGGGCCATTGTTGATTTTAAAGATTGGCCGCTGTTATCCTGGGATCTGGTCAAGGATCTATGCGATCTTGGAACCAGAACAGCTGCCGCTACCGGACAGTGGATAGCCATCGCCACCAGCAATTTTTGTGGACCCCAGTTCGCAGGCATGTGGCGTGACATTGAATATCATCAGAGATTAACAGATATTATTAAGAACTCATCTATCAATGCAGATCTTGCTTCAAGACCAATAATGAAAAGGCTTTAACATTTTTAAATTAAATTAAATTAAATTTTTAATAGCAAAATTGACCAATATGAAAAGTGCCACTTTTTTACCCCCAGAAAAATCTAATGGTATTGATCGTCGAACCTTTATTAAGCAAAGTGTTCTCGTCGGATCTTCTATTCTCGTTTATAGCAGTTGTGATACGAAATCAGAGTATCCGGAGATTGAAGGCACTATATTGAAGCAGGATGGACTTCTGAAAGGATTAAAACAGGTCACAGGGCCTGATTACCTGCCAAAAGCTGTGTGGTATGAGGGTGCCAGTCCCGGTGATGGGATCTCGTATAGCTTCCCGGCAGGTACCCTTGCAGATATGAAATTCATCACGGCAGATATGCTTGCAGAAGGAAATCATATGACACGATTTCAGATCACCCTGGCTGAAGGGGAGGAGGGACGTGTATTCAGGTTTACCTGGGGGGTGCTTAATCAATGTTCTCTTAGGGTTAGGTTACCACTCAGCATGGTGGATCAGAATCGATGGGGGATTGACAGGGAAGGTGCTTTCCTGAAACCCAGGTGTTCAGGTGACCGCATAGACCTGAACCTAGTAGACCGTATGACAATTTCAATTCAGCGGATGAGCCCAAAGCCAAGCAAGTTCTGTTTAACTCAGATGATCACATCAGTAGAAGTTCCGGTTATTGAGCATCCATTATTACCAAAAGGTAAATTAATTGATGACATTGGGCAGAGTACTATTCATGATTGGCCTGGGAAGACGGATGGCCTGGATGAAATGAAGAAAAATCTTCGAAAGCGTTATGATGATGCTAACCATAAATTGCCAGAAAAAATGTCAGAATGGGGTGGCTGGAAAGAAAAGAGGCTGGACGAAGGGTCCGGATTCTTCAGAACACATCATGATGGCAAACGCTGGTGGTTGATAGATCCTTCCGGTTATTATTTCTGGTCTGCAGGGATTGATTGTATTCGCGTTGATACTGAAGCAAACTATTATTTACTGGAAGATGCTTTAACATGGATCCCGGCTCGTGAAGGTGAGTTCAGTGATATGTTTTCCGATAGAGATGAACATCCATTCATCAATTACATGGCAGGCAATTTTATCAGGACATTCGGCCAGGTGGGATGGCGGAATAAGTGGGCAAAAGTTGCCCTGGATGAATTAAAGAGATTACGTGTTAACACTGTAGGTAACTGGTCAGAATGGGAATATGCTAAAGAGGCAGGTTTCCCCTATGTCAGGCCGATGAGTTTTGAGCCAGAACGGGTAAAGAATATATACCGGGATTTTCCAGATGTATATCATCCGGATTTTGAAAAGGATGCTATGGATTACGCACAGGTACTTTCTGATACAAAAGAGGATCCGGCATTGATAGGATATTTCATGATGAATGAACCAACCTGGGCATTTTCATCGGAATTACCGGCAGCAGGTATGTTGTTTAATACACCGGTATGTAAAACCAGGGAAGAATTAAAAGCCTATTTACTGAATAAGTATAAGGATAATGAGACAATAGCAAAGGCCTGGAATATGGCAGTAACGATGGAAATGATTGAACAGGGTAGCTGGAGTCAGCAATTTACAGTAGAGGCATTGAAAGACCTTGAATTCTTCAGTCAGATAATTGTAGAAAAGTATTTTTCAATTCTGGCTAAAGCGTGTAAGACAGTTGATCCAAATCACTTAAACATGGGTATTCGATATGCAGGTGTTCCCCCGGCATGGGCGGCTGAAGGGATGAAGTCCTTTGATGTATTCAGTATGAACTGCTACCGTGAAAAAGTACCGATAGAGCAAACTGATGAAATCCATCATATGTTGAATATGCCAATAATCATTGGTGAATGGCATTTTGGGGCCCTTGATGCAGGATTGCCTTCTTCCGGGATTGGTCATGTGTATACCCAGGAAGACAGGGGAAAGGCCTACCGCGTTTATATCGAAGATGCAGCTGCAAATCCCAACTGCATCGGTACCCACTGGTTTAACCTTTACGATGAATCTGCCCTGGGACGTTTTGATGGTGAAAACTACAATATTGGATTTATGGATGTTTGCAATCGACCATATCAGGCCCTATGTGATGCAGCCATTAAAAGTCATGAAACAATTTATGGAATTGCATCAGGTAAAATAGAAGCGTATTCAGATGCTCCTGAATATTTGCCGAAGCTGTTTTAAGATAACAAATTGGGAAACGGAGAACACGAAGAAGGCACGAAAGACACTGAGGTTGATTATAGGTAGCCCTGAGTTTTAAACCCGGGATTAACTTAAAATCATCCTGTGTGCTCTTCTAGTTAAAGAATCAACTAATTGAGTACCATCCATGTCCATCCTCTGGCTGGAATGTCTATCTGAAGTTGGATCTTCGTTTTATCTTCAAGAATTTTCTTTTCATACGGTCCATCTTCTCTGCTAATCATGATTTCATCCTGCAAACCAGTATAATATAGATCAACTTCAATGGTTTTGTGGATTTTTTCAGATAGAGGATTATATAACATGATCAGTCCCTTCTCATCTCCTTCCGGATCTACGTGAAGGAGTCCATCCCAATCCCTGCCATCGGGCCTACGCAGATGAATTACATCTGCATCAAGGATCTGGCGATGCTTTTTATAGAAATCCACCCATTTCTTTACAATTTCTTGAGTTTCAGGTGCATCATATAACCTTGGTCCCCGATAACATGCCTGAACCCCATTACCGAAAAGATTGGCCAATCGCTGTTCGTAATGGTTAAGATGATCTTTCAGAGGTTCTATTGTTGCAGCTTTTCCACCGCCATGATATTGAACCAATGGTACAAACATCCAACCCATGGATGGCGTCTTTTCCCATGTACCATCATAAACATTCTGTCTTTCAATGATCTCCTGGAATTCCCGTGGCAGGGACCAGTTTGTTTCACGGTATCCCATGGCTGTTTTAGTGCTGCCATTCAGAAAATACCAGTCAGGTACATTCAGGTAAATGCCATTTGCACGACACCATTGATAAAAATCAGCAATTAATCTGAATTGTTCCCATTGAGAATCATCCCAGCCAATGTGGCCCGGATGTTCTGTTGACAGGCATGGATCACCAGGGTAGGAACCATCATGTTCCAGGATGTCCATACCCGTTTGTTTATAAAAATCATATAGATTCTGGAAGTACTTTTTTCCCCAGTTACTCTGCAGGCAGGGGGAATTATTGAATCTTGGTCTCATTCCTTCCGGCATAATAACATCATTCTGATCATCAATGCTACGGCTGGCTAACAACGAATAGCCTCCAAGGGCAATTCCTTTTCTGTGGGCATAATCCGCTAACTCTTTCATCCGATCAATGTTCTTCTGTGAACTATCCTCCACATTAAAGCCACTTCCGAAAGTCATGATCACCATTTCAAATCCCACATCAGCACATTGATCGATGGCAAGTTTCACAGATTTATCATCGGCCCGTCTGACATGCATTAGGATAGGATTTTCGGTTATCCATGGTGCGATGGTACGATACATCTTTCGCAGTGCAAAGCCCTTCCTTTCCCTGTTGTCACTATCCAGCATCAGTTCAAATACACGGTAACTGTCAAATTTTTCTCCCGGATCCAGCATTACACCGGGTCCTATTCCGGGTTCTACGACAAGCATTGTTGGATGGATCCTGCTATAATTTATCACAGTTTGATATTCAGGATCTGCTTTCCAGGCATAACTCTTATTCACACCACTTTCCTGGTTCATGGATCCTCCAAATGCATAATCTGTCTCAATACTTATATCGGGTTTCATCCAGTTATCCAGGTCACCAACACTGCTTTGCGGTTCGATAAATGCAAGTATTTCTGATTGAAAATGATCAATTCGAATGCCTTCAGTTCCATTATTTTTAATTGTGATCCATTTTGAAATTAATGGTACATCATCATACATCTCATAATGCACCATTACTTCCAATTCGCTTAGTTTTGTGAAATTATCCTTGCCGAAATGCTTTATCAAGCTTGTCTTTTGATTTGATTGGAAACGATATGTCATCATTAATTCGAGGCCTTTTGGGGGCCATGGCAGATCTCTCGGCATCCAATCAAGATGCTTCTGCCATCCAAATCTGGCCATTATGGGATTCGTAATAACCTTAACAAGACGCATTGAACTTTCAACAGGAATTAAATTATGGATCCATTCATCTTTAAAATAATTCATAACAGGCTGTCCCTTCAATCCTCCCACAGTTATTGTATCACCATCAAGAACGATTATCGCTTCAGGCTTTAGAGCCCTGAAAAATGATTTGTTATTAGTCAATAGGTCCAATCCAACTGTCGCACCGTCTGGTGCCAGTGTGAATGTTCTCGATATGAGGCCATTGCTGAGAACAAGACACTGATCAGCTTTCCTGAATAGTGCGGATTGAAAATCTGGCTTTTTTATTAACCAATCATCCCTGTAAGTAATTTCCTCGGGATTATATTCAGGTAGTTGAAAGTATCCTGATATTATTTTATCTGGATCGGTTTGAGAAATGGAAGGAATGAAACTTGCTGAACCCAAAAAAACGAGTACAGAAATGTGAAAAAGTTTTAATTTCAACATGGCATTCATATTACTTCGGGCCAGGTAATATTAATCAGTATCTGAGATAATAAAAAATGCCTGTTTCAGCCAATAACTCCAGTGTGAATTGTTCCTGAAACAGGCATAGAAATAGTTGAGAAAATAACTACTTAGCTCTCTCTCCCGTCAGTGTAATCGTTCCTTCCGGTGTATTAGCTGTTCCTTCAAACTTATTCTTTTTAAAAGTAATCTTGACAGAAACATATTCACCTTCAACATACAAAGAGCATGTCAATAGATCTTTTTCTAACTTAATGTTGTTAAGTTTCATTTCATTTCCATCAATATCCACTTTCCCTTCCAATTTGTCACCATTCTCAGTTAGGATGATTTGTCCTCTTGAATACTCATAAGGTGCATCCGGAGCTGAATAATTCCATGTTCCGGCAACTTTCGCTCCCTTTGTTTCAACACCCTGAACATTAGCCATTACCGCAAATAGGAAAACCAATGCAATACCACTCTTTAAAAAGAAATCTTTCATTTTTATTCAATTATTGTTATAAATGGGTTTTATGCAAATATATATTCCAGCATTGTAAATCAGACATCAAATTCACTTAATATTCTTTATTTCGAAAACCCAGGCATATTTACAGGGAGGATTTGACGCAACGATTGCTGGAACCTGAATTTTAATTCCTCCACTATATTTCTCCCAGGCAAGTTCCTGGCCATATCCAAGTAACTTCACTTTAGTATCCTTTCCGGGTTTTACGGATTCAATGACTAACTCTTCAGGTATCCGATACTGGGTATCCTCTGCCAGAAGGATTGCATTTACATCATGCTCACTATTCCAGGTGAATCGAAAGTTCCCTTCTGCGAATTTTTGTGATCCTTTTGTATTGTATATCGCGCTGGAATTGATATCCATCCAATCACCAATTTCACTTAATCTTATGTAAGCCTCTTCATGCCACTCACCATCGGGACCCGGACCTATATTCAGTAATAAATTTCCTCCTTTCGATACGATATCAACCAGTATATGTATCAATTCCTTTGCTGGCTTATATTTTTCATTCGGATTGTAGGACCAACTACCTCCCATAGTAATACAGGATTCCCACGGGTGAGGGATAAATTCTTCCGGTATGTGTTGTTCTGGTGTCAGGTAATCCTGTAAGGATCCTTCAACAGCCCTGTCTACCATAATCAAACCAGGTTGTTTAACCCGGGCTTTTTCTGCCAATTCAGCCATTTTAAGATTCATACTTTGTGGAGGATTCAATTGAGTATAACCGGCTTTTAGATATAAATTGCTAAAGAACGATGATACTTTCGATTCAAGCATTGTATGGGGACGAACCCATCCACCATCGAACCATAATATATCTACCTGTCCATAATTTGATACAAGCTCATCCACCTGGGTATGTGTGAAGTCAATAAACTTCTCCCATCTTTCCGGGTATCTTTGAATATCATAATTCACATTTCTGTTCGGGGTAGCAAAATTGGGCCACCAGAAATATTCAGAGTTCCAGTCTGCCTTGGAAAAGTAAGCTCCGATCATAAAGTCATTTTCACGGAAAGTGTTAAAGATCTCACGTGTAACATCAGCTCTCGGATCAGAACTAAACGGGACAGAATCATTAGTAATCTTGTAATCTGTTGTTTGCGTATCGAACATGCAAAATCCATCATGGTGCTTTGTTGTAAATACCAGGTAGCCCATACCAGCATCTTTAGCTGCTTCAACCCATTTATCAGGGTTGAAATTGACAGGATTGAATGTGTATTTCAGATTCTCATAATCCTGTTTATATCGGGTGTAGATTTCATCATTTCTCCATGATTCCACAACACCCCATTGACTGTAAGGTCCCCAATGCATGAATAATCCGAATTTACGATCCTGCCAGCTTTCTAATTTTTCATGAACATTCGGATCTTTCACGGGATAGTAATTCATATCAGAATCAAAAATTATTAGAGATCCAATAGTAATTACCACTATCAATACCAGTGTTAAACTTCCGAAAAACCTGATAAGAAATTTAAGGAGTCTTTGTAGTAGCGTTATCATATTGCAATAATTAATTATATATCAATTCAGGCTTATTCCTATTTCAGGTTCGTTCTGTTCTATTCTTTAAATGGAATTCAGATGCACGAACTACTTTTTCACCTGTTGGTGAAATTACAAGATATCCTGATTTATTATCCGGAACTTTTTT
>JBHOSY010000172.1:0-9306 GCA_042584165.1 Bacteroidota bacterium
AACAAACCGGCTCCTGTTACACTGGCCACTGCCATGTCTTTATTTAATTCGACGGTACCACCATCTGACAGAATGAGCATCGCTTTTTGTGTACCAGGCGTGATTACTTTATCGATAGTTGCCAGTGTAACAGGAGCCGGTTTGTTCAGGAAGTAATAAGCAACTGCTATAGTAATAGAAATAGGTATAAGTATCGAAGCAGCGTATCGCAAGAATTGCCTTGTATTGAATCGAATGGTTTTGGTTTTGAACAACTCCTCTTCAAGTGAAGACCAGGCATCTTCGCTTTTGAACAATTGGTATACTTCCAGTTTCGCCAATTGGTGTTTACTATCTGTGGCCTTATTGTAGATGCTAAGGTTTTCATCACTTTCATTCAACCATATCTCAAGTTCCATTTGCTCATCAGGAGAAATGGTGTCTTTTATTCTCTTTACAATTAAGTCTGCAATATGAAATGAATGATCCATGATTTCCATTTTCGTTCATTCCTAAAACAACCATGTTTGAAAAACGGGTGAAGAAAAAATTATTTTTTTTGAAAAAATATCAGAGACTTAATATAACAGCATTCAAAACAGGTCCTAAATTGTCCTTAAGCTTACTGTACGCGATCTTCTTTTGTGTTTTCACAGTATTTTCCGAAATATTGAGTTCGGCAGCGATTTCACGGTTTTTTAAACCGTTTAAGGCCAGTAACATGATGTTTTGAGCTGATTTTGGAAGTTGACTTATTCCATAGTATAGTTGGTTAAATATTTCTTCTTCAATTATATGGTTTGTGAAGAATTGTTCAGACTCCAGTTCATAAATTAATGCTGGTTCATGGTTTTGACGAACAAGCTGGTGTTTCAGGTTGTTAAGACATTTATTTCTTACCGAAGTGTATAAAAAGGCTTTAATGGCATTAAGATGATCAAAATTGGTACGATTCTCCCAAAAGCTTATAAAAATCTCCTGGATTATATCTTCGACCTCAGATTGGTCATGTATATATTTGTAACCAAAGGCACACAAGGCATTGTAATACAAATCAAAGACATTCCTGAAAGCTTTTTTGTCCCCTTTTTTAAGAAGTTGAATTGACTCACTGTGCATCCTTAACTATTATAATCCTGTGAGATAGCAGCAATATATAAATAAAAATGAAGGCACGGAAAATTTTTTAGTATGTGAAGCAACATATAGGACTATGAAGTGAAGAATTGACAGGTTATGTGGTGAGCTGATAATAAGTGAAATCTTAAGATGGTTACACTTGGTATATTGATCCCAATATAGGTGATGTAACTGGTGTGGAAAACCATGAAATTTACACGAAACCAAAATAAAAGCCCTGCAGGGCTTTTATTCGTGTTATTTCACTTGGACTTTTTTCATTAAACACATACAAACATGATCGGAACTACTGTAATCATCGTTATTCTTTTTCCTGTTGCATTCCAGGTTTTTATGCTCGCCTATAAACAAGACAAGAGACATAAAGAAATGATGGAATTATTAAGGAAAATTGAAGAAGATCTTAAGAAATAGAACTTTTACTCATCATTTTTTCGAAACATGAATGATCCTTGGTTGCATCGATGAGGGTTGAGCACCTATCCTAATAACCAAAAGATCATTGATGTAAAGAAAACTTTCAGTGAATGTGTTTAGCAAAATACAGGATGCAGAGTAAGTTATGAAAATAGTGTTTGTAATTCTACGTAACAAAGAAGCTCTCCAAAGGATATTAATTCTGGCTAATCCTTTTTTAACTCTAAGCTACTGATAAATCGGGATGGGTAAAATACTTTAATTTTTAACAATGGTTGGTATGAGAAAGGGATTGCCCTTATTTTTATATTTATTTAGACTAACCTTTTTGCCCAAAAAATGGAAAATATGCAATGGTTAAATCCACCGAAAAAATGGAGTATCGACAAGAAATCGCTTTCAATGTTTGTAACTCCAAAAACAGATTTCTGGCGTGTAACGCATTATGGATTTACTGTAGATGATGGTCCGTTCTATTACAGTTTACAGGGTGGTGAATTTGAAGTAAAAGTGAAAATTACAGGAGAATACAAAACGCGCTATGATCAGATGGGATTAATGCTGCGTATTGATGAAAAAACCTGGATTAAAACAGGGACGGAATATGTGAATGAAAAGATCAATATCAGTGCGGTAGTAACCCATGAGAAAAGCGATTGGAGTGTGATCGAATTGGATCACTTTCCGGAATCGATCTGGTTGAAGGCAATTAGACGGTTAGACGCGGTTGAGATATCCTATTCTTTTGATGATAAAGAATATATAATGTTGAGACTTGCATATTTCCCGGATAACACGCCTGTAATGGTGGGCATGATGGCCGCCTCACCGGATGGAGATGGCTTTAAAGCATTATTCGAAGAATTTGAGATTAAGCACTTACCGGACGAGAGAAGGTTGAAATGGCTTGAGGATAATAAATAACCTCAAGCATATTTTATTGAAAGTGACATTCATGATATTGTGTGCTATGGATAATTAAAACATTCTCCGTCTATTAAAATCTTGTTGCGGTGCGGATTGTGAAATCCCTTTCCCGAAATTCCTTAGATTATAGGTAAATGTCATCATAAGGTAGCGCTGTAAAGGATTTGTCCGGACATCTTCAATAGAGGATTCTGTAATATTTCGGACCAAGCTTGTATTCTCATCCAGAAGATCGAAAACCATTATTGCAATTTCACCTCTTTCATTTTTAAACACCTTCTTCCCCAGGCTCATATTCCAAATCATGTAATTTTCGTTGAAACCCTCTGACAATCCTTCATAGAACTGGTGACTTATATTGTTTCTGAACGTAATGCTTTTCCAGATGATCCAGTCTATCTTAAACCTGGTCCTGTGGTTCAGGTACCTGTTGTTAAGTTCACCCTGGTTGGTATTGATGGTATTATTGAGCCGTGTTGAGGTACTTAAGGTGAAATCCAGCTTATCGCTTATATTGCTACTGAGTACAGCACTAAATGTGAAATCTGTTGATCTTGAGTGATTAATTACTTCATTGATCAGACCGGGCGTTTCAGTATAGTTAGCCATCAGGTTAAGATTGAGGATGCTTTTAATCAGGCTCACCGGGAAGCCATATGTAATTAGTGATCGCACATTCCATTGTCTTTCAAGATTTACAGGTCTTGAAAGCTGTACACCGGCTGGAATATCTACATCATAAACAATCGTATCGTTAGAGGTAATGTAAGTTGCATTGGTAATATAATCATTGGTATATCCACCACTGAACATTAGGAAAAACGTTTTTGCGCTCATAAAGTCAGTAAGGGAATACCTGGCAACAATGATATTCTGGGCTTGCTGGTCAAGTGTTGGATTGCCCACAGAAAGCCTGATTGGATTGGAATTGTCAACCACGGGTTGCAATTGTTCCACGGATGGCTGACGGGTCATGGTACGGTAGATCAACCGAAGGTTTTTCTGGTGGCTGAACTGGTAATTGAATATCGCAACGGGAAGGATATTGCGGAATGAATAATCCAGATCGGCCTCGTTTGGGAAGGACTGCACATTCCGGAGATCAGCAAACTGGTAAGAAGCGCCTGCCATCAGGAAGTATTTTTCTCCCCTGTGCCGATAACCGGCACCGATTCGGTTTGTAAGATATTGATTTTGAAAACTGTTTGATAACAACGTGTCCAGGTCGGTGTAATCCAGGGAAGTTTCATTATAGTGGTTTGTCTCCTTGTCGGAATTCTGGTCTGAATAATAGATATTATATGACATCTGGAGCATCCCTTTTTGTGTTATAGGCTCCGTATATACGAAATTGGATGAGAGTTTATATCCATCGATCAGGGAGTTGGTAAATTGTCGGATGGTATCATTATCGGCCGACATTCCTGTATAATACAGGTTTTCTGCATTCATATAACTATCGGCTTCCTTTCCATTCAAACCGGTGTTGGCTGCAACTGAAATAGTGCGTCCCTGCTTTTTGAAACGGTGCCGATAAAGAATAATATTGTTGAAATCGTATCCACCGATATCCGTGTCTGTGGAATTATTTGTTTCGCTCAACAGTTCACCGGACTGTGTTGTGGCCCCGGTAATATCTATATCTGATTTATTCATTTGTACGTTTAACCTGGGCAAAAAAAGCAATGAATTAGAGGAATCAATGTTCCAGTTCAGCCGGAGATTGAATCTATGATTGCCATTTTCACTGTTTGATAAAAGAGCCTCTTCATAAAATTGATTTTCATTGTCAGGAAGGAAATATTCTGAGCTTGTGTACTGTTTCGTATCATTTCCATTACGGTTGAAGAAGTAACTTGCCGTGACTTCCCAGTTTTCACCCCAATCGTCCTGGTAGTTGATACCAAGTGCGTGGGTGGTTGAAATACCATTTTGTTTTCCAACCAGGAAATTGTCAATACTTGACATACCCAGTCCACGCATCATTCCTCCCGGACCACCCCCAATCCGTCCGCCTCCCATACCACCCCGCGGTCTGCCTCCACCCCCGGGTCTGAATCCCATACCACGTGCTCTTGTGTTTGTACCAATTACACCCAGGAGGTCCTGTGTTGAAAAATTCTGTTCATTGACATTGTTGCTTTGCCCGATAATGGAAATTCGCTGGTCTTCATTAAAGAAATTAACACTTCCTCCGATTTTATATCTTTCATCAGTGCCAATTCCTCCATATAGTTTTCCAAATTGACCATTTCTATATTGTGCCCTTGTTATAATGTTTATCGTTTTTGTAGTATTACCATCGTCGAATCCGGTAAATTGGGCCTGTTCACTCAGTTTATCAAAAACTTCAATTTTTTCAATCACCTCTGCAGGGATATTTCGTAGAGCCATCATGGGATCCTGACCAAAAAATTCCTTTCCGTCCACATGGACCTCCTTAACTTCCTCACCCTGGGCCTCTACTTTATTATCTTCCACCATGATGCCCGGCATTTTCTGGATCATGTCTTCCGCTGATGCATCAGGAAGGATTTTATAGGATTCGGCATTGTAGATAGTTGTATCGCCCTTCTGTTCAACAGGAAGGATTTGAGCTGATATTTCTACCTCATCCAGAACTTTATCGTTTACAGCAATCCTGATGGTATCCAGGTCCAATAGTCCACCGTCGAATACGATTTCTTTTATGAAATTTCCGTAACCCACATAGCTGATATTCAGCGCATATTTTGTTCCTGCTGGTGGATTGAGATAAAATCCACCTTTGCTACCGGTAACTGATGTTATACTTAATCCATCAGACGGACGTGTAAGGAGGACATGTGCTCCTAAGATCACCTTATTGCTAGCACTGTCTGCTACCCATCCCCTGATTCCCTGAATTTGCGCATTGGCGCCTAAGGTAATTAAGAATAACAGAAATGAGAATGCAATCCTACTGAACAATTTATTTGCGAATGTTTTCAACATCGATCTTGTAAAAATGTGAATCCAACGTTGATCCCGGTTAAAACTAAAGTTATACAAATTACTGATTTAGATATGAGGTGGTGAAATTAATTCAACCAACTGTAGATTATCTTCAACGAACTTCATTGGTCAGCTTCAATGGTACCCCCATCAAAATAAATGGATGCTTTGTGGATTGTCATGGCGAATACAGATCATGGAAAAGCCAGGATTCGGAATTTGTCGAAACAGGACAGACAACTATTTATTTCAACCCTGGAAGATTGACTAGATCTTGAGATTGATGATATTTATAAAAAATTGAGGGCTGAAACTCTGATGATATACATGCCGAAGGTATGTCCATGCATCCCAACCTGATCCATGCAATATTATTCAATCTGGATAATTTCGAGGTTTTGAAATGGGCTTAATCCAGCTTCGTTTATCATTTTTTCCGTATTTCTCCAATCGTCTTCAATCCATGTATTGATTTTATTTAGCACATCTGAAACAGCAGATTTGGCTTGTTCCAGCGCAATCCCATGTGAATCATTTGGTGAATCAAGGGCTGTTCCCAAGTAATTGTTTGTGGTACTCAGTCTGGAGGATATGAGATCTGGATTCTGTCTAATACCCTGAATGTCTTTTGCAGGATTGATCAATTCAATAAAATACTTAATAGTATCACATGCGACTTTCGTTTTTTCTTTGATTATCTCGGCCTGATCGTCATCTCTTAACATTTTTTCAACCAGTTCGATCGAATATTTAATATCATTTAATTGATCTACGGACTTTGTTGTAGCAGTAATCAATGCCAATAATTCATCATACATTTTATCAACCTGAACTAATCCTTCCATATTAAAATTACGCCTGGGATCAGTATGTACTGTTATTGATGATGAATCTGTGAAGTCCTTGTAATTCACCTTGATCTTATAATTGCCAGGCAATACAAAAGGTCCTGATGGATCTGAGATATCTTCCTTTTTCGGTTTTGGTTGTGAGGGAGATCTTTCTCCTTTTCTGCAAAGATCCCAGGTAAAGCGATTGAATCCTTTTTCAACACCAACTTTCATTCGCCTTATTTGTTTATCCTGTTTATCATATATTTCAACCCATACACTGTCTTTTTTGCTATTTTTTTCTTCATCGTTTTCACCCTCTTCAAAGATTAATTCCTTTAAATAAAGCGTAATCATGCCGCCAAATGGACGGTTATCACCAGCATAGATACCATGTCCTGCAAAACGGGTTCCGGCAGCCTGCTGAATCGAACTGAGGTAGGCATCCGGTGGGTCACAAACAAATAATGATTCATTCATTGTCGTGAACCGTTGAGAGGCCAACCTGCGAATCGGACGGATGTCATCGATTACGTAGGCTGCTCTTCCGAAGGTGCCAATAATCAAATCGTGTTCACGAGGGTGTATCTTAAGATCCATCGTTGATACTGATGGGTATTCTTCCGCCCATTTCTGCCAGGATTCACCCTTATCAAGGGAGAAATACAATCCAAATTCCGTTCCCAGGAATAGCAGATTTGGTTCAACGGGATCCTGAACTATACTCAATGAATATCCCCACACTTTTTCAGAATTTACAAGATTATTCCAGCTCTTCCCATAATCCTTTGTATAGTATAAATATGGAGTCCAGTCATCCATCCTGTAATTGTTGACAATTACAAATGCTTCCCCAGCATCGTAGATAGATGGTACAATTTGTGCCACCCAGGCTGCTGTTGGGAAATCTTTGATTTTTTTCGATAGATTATTCCATGTTTCTCCTCCATTGAGCGTTAGCTGAATATTTCCATCATCAGTGCCGGCCCAGATGATGTTTTTATCCAGAGGACTGGGTGAAATTGCCAGGATGGTACAGTGGTTTTCTGCAGTTGTAACATCATAAGTCAGTCCTCCGCTTTCAAGTTGATTCAGCTTTTCAGGATTGTTTGTGGTCAGATCAGGTGAAATAACTTCCCAGGTTTGACCTTTATTGCTGCTTTTATGGACAAATTGACTACCATAATAGACTGTGGATACATCATGAGGATCCTGTGCAATTGCGGCATTCCAATGAAATCTCAGGGACGTTCCATCCGGATGCACAGGTTTAATAAACTGTGTATGACCAGTATTGATATCATATCGGCCGAGGTAACCACCCTGTGACATGGCATATCCGAAGTGTGAATTTTCAGGGTCAGGTACTACATCAAATCCATCACCAAAATACACTTCCTGCCAGTACCCATTGCGAATACCTCCCGCTTTCCATACATATGCAGGCCCTCTCCATGAACCATTATCCTGCATACCTCCATATATATTGTACGGGATATCCATATCGAAATTGATATGATAAAATTGTGCCAGGGGCAGGTTCTCAATAAATCTCCATGTCTCACCTTTATCACGTGAGATTGCCAATCCACCATCATTGCCATTTATCAAAAATGAGGGATTCTCAGGATGTACCCACCATGCATGATGATCAGGATGAATATCTGTGGGCTTCGCTGACCAGGTTATTAATCCCGAAAATGTTTTACCTCCGTCTTCACTGATTGTTACTGTTGAATGGAGATTATAGATCCTGTTCTCATTTTGTGGATCAATATATAATTCCGCATAATAAAAAGGCCTGTTTCCAATATTCTTTTCACTTACTTTTTCCCATTTGTAGCCCCCATCTTTTGAACGGTACAGGCCATTTTTCTTTGCCTCAATTAATGCATAAATGATTTCAGTTTTGCCTGGAGCAATGGCGATCCCTATTCTGCCCAGTTCACCGGATGGCAAACCATCTTCGTCGGTTCTTTTATCCCAGGATTCCCCTCCGTCGAAGGAAATATAAAAGCCAGATCCCGGACCACCAGAGGTGAAATGCCAGGGCCATCTTCTGAATTCCCACATTGCAGCCAGCAGTTTATTCGGATTTTCAGGATCAACGACAAGGTCTGCAATTCCGGTTTTTTCATTTACATACAGGATTTTTCGCCAGGTCTTCCCACCATCCATGGTCTTATATACACCTCTTGTGCTACTTTCGCCCCAGGCCGAACCCTGAACGCCGGCCCATGCGATATCCGGATTATCACGGTGCAGGATGATCCTGTGGATATTGCGAGTGTCCTCAAGACCCAGGTGATGCCATGTTTTTCCTCCATCTATACTTTTATATATCCCATTTCCACTGGTTTGACTATTTCTGGGATTCCCTTCTCCCGTACCAACCCAGATCACATCCGGATTATTCTGATCAATTGCCAGGGCACCTATCGAGGCTACCTGGTTCTCATCAAAGATGGGTTTCCAGTAAATTCCTCCGCTTTCTGATTTCCATAGTCCACCAGAGGCTGTACCAATATATATGATATCTGGATTGGTAAGCCTGACATCAATAGCTGTTACTCGGCCACTCATGCCTGCTGGCCCGACTGATCGAGGTTTCAATGCTTTGAACAATGACTTGTCAATTGTTTGTCCATGGAGTGATAAACTAAAAAATAGCACTTGAAATACCAGGGCTAGGTGCCACCTTCGATTAAATAAAACGGTCATGTTGGAATTATTTTTATTATTTGTCGATTATTCTCAATTCACGGCCAAAAATAAAGCAAACGCCCCCTAAAATCAACACTAGTTTTGCCAGTGGACAAAATTCCATTGGGATTGGTATAGTGGATCTGGTGCTTGCCCAGTCGCTGGTTAAGGCTTCTTTTGTTGGAGAAGTCGCTTTGAGAGCTTCACTTATCCGTTTAATCGACCATTTTTCATTTAATTCCACGGCGAACAATTCTTGCTGAAACAATATTGGTGATGTATACTTTGCTGATTAGATTATTGCCCATCAACATTCAAATATTTAACAGTATACAGA
>JBHOSY010000173.1:0-9245 GCA_042584165.1 Bacteroidota bacterium
ATTTCAGGGAGCCTGCTTGCCGGAAGGTAGGGAGCCAGCTTGCAGGGGAGGTTCAATTTGCCGGAAGCCAGGAGGTTGAAGCCCGAAGTGAGAAAAATTGTTGGAATAGAAGAACTGTAGAATGGTAGAACAGTAGAACAGAATTTGATTGGATTATGTTTTTCAAAATGGAAATATAAATAATACTTCTTATGACAAAACTTGATAAATTCATGATTAAATTGTTATCCGGAACAACTGATTCTAATATTCCGTTTAACGAATTAATTAATTTATTAACAAATCTTGGATTTGAGAGTCGAGTAAAAGGAAGTCATTATATATTTTATAAGGATGGGATTAAGGAGATTATCAATATTCAATCCAAAGGGAACAAAGTAAAACCGTATCAGGTTAAACAAGTTAGGAATCTAATACTAAAATATAACTTATTGGAAAATGAATAAGTATGAAATAATAATATATTGGAGTAATGATGATAATGCTTTTATTGCCGAGGTACCAGAACTTCCTGGTTGCATGGCAGATGGCAATAGTTATAATGAGGTACTTAAAAATATTCAAATAGTGATGCAGGAATGGATTGATACAGCCAGGTCCCTGAACAGATCAGTCCCTGAACCCAAAGGCCGTCTGAAATATGCTTGATTCGCAACAAAACACTGGCGCGACAAAAATTTCTAGTCAACTAGATGACTAGTATACAAGTTCACTAGACGTTCATCTTAAGAAATCAAAATATATTCTAAACCAAATCCTGATCTACCGTTCTACATATGAACAGCAAATCTTATTTAACGTCTTTATTTTCACAAATGGATATCTTTGTAAACGTGAATTAATTAATTTCTGATATGGATAGATTAATTAGAGAAAACATAGATAAACTAAGCGAAGTGTTTAAGACGCATTATATTGAGAAAGCATATTTATTTGGTTCAGCTGCATCAAATAATGTAACCGATGA
Source organism: Bacteroidota bacterium (assembly GCA_042584165.1). Taxonomy (GTDB): domain Bacteria; phylum Bacteroidota; class Bacteroidia; order Cytophagales; family Cyclobacteriaceae; genus JBHOSY01. Next base: position 968 of record JBHOSY010000173.1, read on the forward strand.
AAGCGATATAGATTTTTTGGTAAGTTTTAATGAATATCCTTTTGATGGCTATGCAGATAACCTATGGGATATGGAGGATCAATTAGAAAAAATACTGAATAAAAAAGTGGATGTAGTACCTGAACATACGCTTAGAAATCCATATTTCATTAAATCTGTGAATAAGAACAGGATTTTAATTTATGGATGAGAAAATCAAAAAATACTTATTTGATGTTGTAGAAGCTATAGAGTATATCGAATCAGTTTTACCGGAGATAAAAGGATTCAATGATTATATCACAAATAAGTTTTACAAACCTGCATTTGAAAGGAAAAAAAGTATCATAGGAGAAGCAATTAATAAAATTGTAAATCTATATCCCGAAATACCAATTAAAAACAAGGAAAAAATCATTGGATTAAGAAATCGAATCATTCATGCTTATGATGCGGTTGATGATGCCTTTATTTGGGAAATTGTCAAAAAACATATTCCAGTTTTAAAGGAAGATATTCGGAAATTACTAAACAACTAAATAATGTCTAATCTTTTTTATCTTCTTTTCGCTACAAAGCGTTGGCCAGACAAAAAGCACTAGTCGACTAGACGTTTATCAACAAGAAATCAATAAGTATTACATGCCAAATTAATAAAAGTAACTCTTCCACCTTCCAGCTACGAAATACCAGCTACAAATTAAAATCCTTATGCTATGAAATATATTACAGATATAAATAAACTAGACATTACTAAAAAGTACACCTATGCCGACTATCTTACCTGGCAATTCCAGGAAAGAATTGAATTAATCATGGGAAAGATATTTCGGATGTCACCCGCTCCTTCAGAAATTCATCAGAAAGTGTCATTTAATATTACCAGGGCAATTATACCCTATACCAATGAAAATCCTTGTAATATCTATTATGCACCTTTCGATGTACGATTGATCCGTCAGGATAGTGTTGATGAGAAAGAAATCATATCAGTGGTACAACCTGATATTGTAATCATATGTGATGAAAGTAAGATTGATGATAAAGGATGCCTGGGTGCTCCGGATATATTATTTGAAATATTATCCAAATCAACAAGGAAAAAAGATCTTCATGAAAAATATACATTATATGAATCATCGGGAGTTAGAGAGTATTGGATAATTGATCCAATTGCAGAAACTGTACAGATAAACGCTTCAGGTAATGATAGAAAATATATTCCTGGCAAATTACTAACAAAGGGGGATGTGGCTGAGAGTATGATTTTGACTGGACTAACCATTGATTTGGATGAAGTGTTCCCATCTATTGTTGAAGAACCCGAAGAACCCTATGGACCAGAGGTTGAAAGAATATGAAGAATAACAGCCGGAAGCTGGAAGCTCGAAGCCGGAAGCTCGAAGCCGGAAGTCCGAAAGTGGAAGAATTCTAGTTTTAGTTTAAATAAATTATAGATTCAATCAGCTATGGAAAACATATAAGTTCGAAGCTGGAAGCTTGAAGTTGGAAGTCCGAAAGTGGAAGAATTCAGGTTTTAGTTTATATAAATCATAAAATCAATCAGCTATGGGAAATAATATAAAATTCGGTTTTAAAGATTTACTGGCTTGGCAGAAGATTAAAAAATCATGGTTCAAATGCATAAATGGAAATAATGAAAAGCTATCGTTTAGATAAAACTGCTTTCAAACACCACTCCCTCCAGGAAGCAGACCACTCTTTAGAATACTGGCATTCAAAAACCCATGATGAACGACTACAGGCATCCTGGTATCTGATATGCACTTCATACGGGATTCCATACGATAAACCACCTCGTTTGGATAAAACATGTTTTACAACAAGAAGACACAGCTAATCAATGATAATCCTGAATGATGATTTCAAAGATTTCATAAAAGCTTTCAATAATGCTGGTGTACAATATATAATAGTTGGAGGATATAATTCAGTAAATTTGAAAATGGGATATCCGACGCTGGAAATACGTACCCCCATGGAAGTAATTGATTATGGTGATGAAAACAAGCGCAAATAAGAAATTTGATTCAGTGATGTTCATGCGGAAACAACGTAATAAAATTAGTAACGAAATAAGAAACATGAACTTTAAGGAGGTAGAGGAATATTTCAGCAAGAAAAGATTAACAACAAAATTTTCTGGTCATAAAAACAAATAGAAATCGTATTTCTATCAGTATTTATCAAAAATTTCCCTAAACAAATCTTCTATCCGAAATAAAAAAACAGCCACATCCTGGACATCGTGCAAAAAAGCTTTATGCAAAGACGGCCATCCGACTTCCACCTTCAAGTTATTTTACCTCATCACCAACTCTTCTTCTTAAAATGAAAAGAGTTTCTAAAGAGGATATTTATAGTACAGATATACAGTTATTGAGTGTATAAATTATTCCACTTTCAAATTTATGAAAACAGGTAAAGCGTGGGCTGGACAAAAATAGTGAGTGCGATGGTGTGGTCGGGCTATGGTGGCATGCGGGATGAAATAGCTACGGTGGCCGTGCGATCTTATTTCCTGCCTGCCGAAGCGGCAGCGCAGGCAGGTTGTCTTGACTTTTCCCCTAAGGGATGCCTATCGGCATTGGTTACTTTTTTCGTCAAGGAAAAAAGTAAAAAACCATTTAAATACCTCTGTATTAAAATCAATGAAAAAATATATTTAATAGATCGGCATTTCAGGTTTCAGACACGAACAATGAACTATGAGCTCAACCACCTTATCGCTAAAGAGAAAAGAGCTACTTCAGCGGACTTTATAGAACCAAAATACGATTATTGAGAGTACAAATTATTTCACAAACGATTTTATGAAAACATTAGTAGCGCTGGCCGGACAAAAATTGTAGGAACGGGGCCGTGGGATGGCTGCGCAGGATCGCGGGATGAAATAGCTACGATGGCTGCGGGTATTATTTTTGTTATGATTTTTTTGTTACTTTTTTGATCTAGCAAAAAAGTTAGAAATTATAAAAGAAGATCTACAACCTTGCTTCTTGCAACTACAGAAAAAAAAGATTAGAAAATTTTTAGTTTTAAACAAGATTCATGGATAATCACGAAAAAATCACTGTTTACTCCCCCGAATCCGGCATCCGTAATCCCAAACAATTGTTTGGAGATATGTGGTCCGACCTCCTCTCCTCCCGCTCCCTCGGCTGGCGCCTTTTCCTCCGCAACATCCGCGGCATGTACCGCCAGTCCCTGCTGGGAATCTTCTGGGCCTTCATTCCTCCCATCATGACCACTGCCGTATGGGTATTCCTGAACGGACAGAAGATCATCCAGATAGATACACCAGACGTACCATATCCGGCATTTGTACTTACATCTACATTGCTCTGGAGTATTTTCGCCCAATCCCTTGTAATGCCGATCAACGCACTAAACAGTGGGAAAGCTATGATGAAGAAAATAAATTTTCCTAAAGAATCCCTGATCCTGGCAGGGATACTGCAGGTGGGTTTTGATTTTTTGATCAAACTGAGCCTGATCATTGTTGTTTATATAGTCTTCAGTGTTTCACCTCCTGTTACAGCTTTAATAGCTCCAGTAGGATTGATCATGCTGATGTTACTTGGCATTTCGATTGGATTAGTATTTGTGCCCTTAGGAATGTTATACACTGATATTCAGAGATTACTGGCTGCAATCCTCCCTTTCTGGATGTTGCTGACTCCTGTGATTTACCCAACCCCCCGGGCAGGGATTGGTGTTTTACTGAATAAAATAAATCCTGTAGCTCCAATATTAAGTACGACACGCGACTGGATGTTTAGCGGAAGTCCACAGCTATTAAATGAGTTTATTGTGGTATCGATTTTTGTGATCTTCCTCTTCTTCTTTGGTCTGGTCCTGTTCCGCCTGGCAATACCATTTATTATCGAACGAAGTGGAGGATAAGAAGAATTGTTGAATCGTTTAATCGTTGAATTTTCACGAAGGGATGCCTTTCGGCATTTAACTGATAGTTTCTACACATACAATAATCAGACAATTTATATAGTATATTTGGTAATTATTAACCGAGAAAGCATGGAAAATGAATTATTGAAAAGGATATCGATAAATCAGGAAATATGTCATGGGAAACCAACTGTAAGAAATACAAGGCATATGGTTGAGGGGATCATTGATTTTCTTGCGGCCGGTGATTCGATTGAAGATATTCTGAAAGAATTTCCGGATTTAACCAGGGAAGACATTTATGCATGCCTGGCATATGCTGCGCAATCCATGAGATTTAAGGATATTGAGGTTTTGCCTATATGAAATTAATCATTGATGCACAATTACCGCCTTCATTGGCTGATTATTTTAAAGGGCATGATATAAAACATACAAGTGATTTGCCTGAAGGCAATAAAACAAAAGATCAGACTATTAATGCTCTAACCATTCAGGAAAAAAGAATTCTCATAACTAAAGATTCTGATTTTTATTATTCATATCTGTCAAATAAAAAGCCATATAAGTTGATACTTGTCAAATTAGGGAATATACGAATAGTTGATTTGAAAAAGTATTTCAAAACCAACGCAGGCAAAATCAGTGATTTGATCAATGAGAATTCTTTTCTAATCCTTGAAAAGGATCGGATCAGGATCCTGGATTAATTCTGTTATTCAATTGAAATTATTCCACAAAACATCCTTATATAGCTTTTCTCTTTTACAGCATTCAAAAAACCTGATTGAAATGCTTCATCCTTGAACTGTCCCTTCGGGATAAATCAACAAATAAACTTTGTTTCAGAATTACAGATTTCGTGTTTCATATTTTTATTCTTTCACCTTCTGGCTTCAGACTTCGGACTTCAAGCTTTGAAAAATCAATCCATGTAAATTGAAAATAAAATATTAAATTTACGTGGTAAAAATATGTATATAACAAGGACTATAGAGAAAGACATTCATTTTTCGCTGGAGAATAATCCGGTAGTGGCCATAGTCGGGCCACGCCAATGTGGTAAATCTACAACAGCAAAACAAATTCTGAGTTCATATAAAAATACGGATTATCTTGATCTGGAACGTCCTTCTGATTTAAGCAAACTGGAAGATGCCGAATGGTATTTATCTTCCCGGAAAAACAATCTTATATGCATTGATGAAATACAGCATACAACTGACCTGTTTCCAGTAATCCGAAGTCTGGTGGATGAATGGGGTGAAAACGGGAAGTTTTTACTTCTGGGTTCAGCCTCACGCGATTTGTTGCAACAGGGATCCGAATCACTGGCCGGAAGGATTGCTTACAAGAAAATGTCACCATTTACATGGCCGGAAATACAGAACCGGTATGGAATAGAATACTATCTTGAAAGGGGTGGATTTCCTAAAAGCATTATTCCTGGGAATAGCAAGGTTTCGACTGAATGGAGGGAGAATTTTATATCCACTTTCCTGCAGCGGGATCTAATTCAATGGGCGGGTTTTTCCCCGGCAACCATGCGGCGGCTGTGGCAGATGCTGGCCCATAATAATGGTCAGACTATTAACTATTCATCATTTGGTAAATCGCTGAGTGTCAGCCATTCAACGATCCGGCATTATATTGATCTGCTGGAAAGTACATTTATGGTTGTAACAGTGAATCCCTATTTCTCCAACCTGGGTAAAAGGCTGGTAAAAGCACCCAAAGTTTATATTGCTGATTCGGGGATCACACTTGCCTTGCTGGGTTTATCCGGATTTGACCAGGTTTCCGGGCATTACGCATTCGGATCCATATGGGAACAGATTGTGTTGACAAATCTGAAGGCCTTCTATCCAGAAGCAGAATTATACTTTTATCGAACATCAAACGGAGCTGAAATAGATTTTGTCATGAAATGGAAAAACTCCACGATAGTCTTTGAATGTAAGTCAACAAAAGCTCCTCTACTATCGAAGGGCAACTACCTGTCGATCGAGGATATTAAACCAGATCATACTTATATCGTCGCACCTGTGAATAATGGATGGCCCATAAAGAAAAATATAGACATTATTCCCCTGCACGATTTAAAAAATGTTACTTAATTGATAATAGCGATCCTTATGTTTCAAAGTTTCATATTTCATATTTCTGATTTGAAAGTTCTGACTTCGTTCACCGAAGCTTCAGGCGCTTCGCCGTCGGCAAGCCTTTGGCGACCGATGGTAGGTGGACCTCCGACCTCGAACTTCCGTCCTCGTCCACCGAAGCCTCCGGCGAAGGTGGACTTCTGGCTTCTGGCTTCCGGCTATTATCTACGAACCAATTTAATACACAACTGATGAATTATATAATTACCAATTATGAGTGAAGAAGTCCTGGTTAAGGTTGACGGCGTTTCTAAGAAGTTCTGCAAAAACCTAAAACGCTCCCTCTGGTATGGCGTAAAAGATATCTCCTCCGAGTTACTGGGCCTTGATGTATACCATAACAAACTCCGAAAATACGAATTCTGGGCTGTAAAAGATGTCAGTTTCGACCTCAAGAGAGGAGAATGCCTTGGACTGATTGGACTCAATGGAGCTGGTAAAAGTACACTCTTAAAAATATTAAATGGATTATTCAAACCTGATACAGGTACTATTACCATGAAAGGCCGAATTGGGGCATTAATAGAATTGGGGGCAGGTTTTAATCCTATACTTAGTGGAAGAGAAAACATTTATGTAAATGGCCAGATCCTGGGATTTACTAGAAAAGAGATTGATGAAAAGTTTGATGTGATAGTAGATTTTGCAGAAATAGGTGATTTTATTGACACCCCAGTACAAAACTACAGCAGTGGTATGAAGGTACGCCTTGGCTTTGCAGTAGCAGCGCAGATGGAACCGGATGTATTATTGATAGACGAGGTGTTAGCAGTAGGAGATATGGGTTTTAAAATAAAGTCTTTGAATGAGATTCAAAAAATTATGAATAAAGCTGCAGTGATATTTGTAACCCACTCAATGCCATATATATCCAGAATTTGTAATAGAGGAATAATGTTAAATAATGGAACTATTGAAATTTCTACTATGGATATGGGGGAACTAATAGAGCACTATATGATGAAATTTCATGCAGGAGATAAACAAATTTCAGGACAAAATGAAGCAGAAGTGGAGAATATAGTAATTGGAACAAATTCAAGCTTTGTAAGTAAGAAAAATAGTATCCCACATGGAGATTCAATATTCATTAAATTCAGACTAAAAGTGACACAAAAATGCGAATCCTATTTTATAAGAATATTTGTTTTCAATCTTGAGCAAAGACCAATTGTAGATTTTGATTCCAAATTGACAAATAATATATTTTCAAATAAAGGGAAGTGGATTACTGTTAATGTGAATGTTCCACATATTTATTTAAAAACCGGGAAATATAGTATTGCTATTCAAGTTGTGTCTAATAGGGATGGAAAAATTCTTATGAGAATGGATAATGCAGCAGAATTTTTAATCAAATCTAATTATGTATCTCTTTCTGAAACTTTTCAACCAGTCTCTTGGAATGTTATAGAATAACTTTAGATTTCAAGCAATCTTGATGAATTTAAATCGAATTAAAGGTAAAATTTTAACAAAATGTATGATTGATGGACAATATAATTTATTAGAGCGAATTTATAAAAAGCTTTTAGCTGGACGATTATCACTTAAAAAAACAGTAAATCAAGAAATCTATTTCATTATAAGTACAGGCCGAACCGGGACCAATTTTTTTGAATCTTTTTTGAATAATGCTTCTAAAGATGTCTATTGTGTTCATGAACCGCAACCCGATTTATTTAATATTTCAAATAATAAATTAAGACATAAACAAAATAAAAGAGTTATCAGCGAACAACTCAGGAAAGCAAGAGCGTCAGTATTAGTGGATTTTCTTAATTCCTCGAAAACAAAGTATATTGAAAGCAATCCATTTGCGGCCTTTTTAGTAGAAGACCTAAAAATGCTCTTTCCCACTGCGAAATTTATTATTATTTATAGGGATATTGATACCTACCTGCTTTCTGCAATGAATAAGTCCCCGTTAAATAATAATATTAATAATTTCTATGCAGACAGCGATGGACGTAAGAGAATAGGTGCATGTGATTTTAGTAAGGATCCACATAACGATCAATGGAACGAACTCCGTAGAAGCCAAAAGATAGCCTGGTTCTGGAATAAGTGTAATCAGTATCTGCTGGAATTTGAATCAAAAAATCAAGATAAAGTTATGAGTTTGAAGTTTGAGGACTTTTTCACAAAGGAATCAGAACTTCAAAAGTGCAGCATGAAAAAGGTATTGCATTTTTTGGGAATCACTT
>JBHOSY010000174.1:0-9013 GCA_042584165.1 Bacteroidota bacterium
TTTTATCAGTGTTCTCTTCATTATCAACAAATTCCTTTATGGCATTCAGCAATTCCTGAACGTTTTCATATCTGTTCAATCCTTCAACAGTCTTATCTTCATAGAGCTCTTTTAATAAACCTGAATCTTTTGCTATAGTACGGGCAGCTTCAAATGCATCATGCCGCTTCACTTCCTGCCTGAATCGTTTAATAAGAAGGACAAACTCACCAATTGCATAGGCAGCCCTGCCTGAAAGCACTTGGTTAATATTTTCCATAACCTTCCAGAGAGAAATATCATTTTCATATGCCGTCAATACAATTTTATTAATGGTTGTCGAACCAATACCTCGTTTTGGGAGGTTAATTATTCTTTTAAGAGCCTGTTCATCATTACCATTAACAACAAACCTAAGGTATGATAGAATGTCTTTGATTTCTTTGCGCTGGTAGAAGGAGAGCCCGCCAACAATCCTATACCCGATATTCATCCGTCGTAACGCTTCTTCGATAGACCTCGACTGACTATTTGTACGGTATAATACCGCAAAATCACCATTTTTTAATTTCTTATTCATCTTGGCCTCGAATATCGAAGAAGCGACCAATTTTCCTTCTTCACTATCGGAATTTGCTTTTACTAATTCAATCAAATCTCCAACAGGATTCTCGGTCCAGACCTCTTTTGATATTTGTGCTTTATTTTTTTTGATAACCCCATTCGCAGCGTTTACAATTGTTTGGGTAGATCGGTAATTTTGTTCCAGCTTGAATAGTTTAAGCTCAGGAAAGTCCTTTTCAAAATTCAGTATATTGGTAATATCGGCTCCTCTAAATGCATAAATACTTTGTGCATCATCACCAACCACACAGATGTTTTGACGAACGGCAGCTAGTTTTTTTGTAATAAGATACTGGCAGAGGTTAGTATCCTGGAATTCATCGACAAGGACGTATTGAAATCTATGCTGATACTTGTTTAACACATCCGGATGTTTTTTGAATAATGAATAGGTGTTGAACAGAAGGTCATCAAAGTCCATAGCCGATGATTTGAAACATCTGTCAACATAAAGTTTATAAATCTTACCCAACTGAGGTTTCATGGATTGTTCATCATCCGATTGGATAGATGCACTTTGCTGGTAATCCTTCCATGAAATCATCCTGTTCTTGGCATTGGAGATCTGGCTAAAAACCATATTGGGCTTGTAGACCTTATCATCAAGGTTCATGTCCTTGATAATTGATTTAATAACAGCCTTTGAATCATCGGTATCATAGATGGAAAAATTACCTGGATACCCTATTTTGGAGCTTTCAGCCCTCAAAATCCTCGCGAAGACTGAATGAAAAGTACCCATCCAGATATTTTTAGCCTCTTCCCCAACAATCTCTTCAATACGTTCTCTCATTTCAAGGGCTGCCTTGTTGGTAAATGTCAGGGCGAGGATATTAAAAGGTTCTATGTTACTAGATTTGATGAGATGTGCTATCCTGTATGTAAGTACACGTGTTTTGCCGGATCCTGCTCCAGCAATGATCAAAGATGGTCCCTCAGTATTCACTACTCCATCATACTGGCTGTTGTTGAGTTCCTTTAGATAATCCAATCCGTCAGTCTGGTCCATTGGTGCAAAGTAAATGGATATTCATCATACATACCCCGGCTAATTTGATTTTTTAAGAACAAAAAAATCGGAACCTGGATAAGGTTCCGATTCCGAATTAAATGCTCGCCTGGTTTCTTGTAGAATCTTTCAATAATGTCTTATCACTGGCAATGTTAATATTTATTTACACATATTCGAAGATTTTAAACAAAAATCATTTCTTTTTAATCTCCACAAGAATAGGTGCCATAATCCTCCCGTAATCTTCATACCATGCCTGGAACATAGCATCACCTTTTTTCAATTCAATATTCTCAAACTGGATGCTGTTCACTGATGTATCCTGGTTAACTATTGTTCGCTGTGTATTGCCTGTCAGGATACTTGCTCTTCCACGTGATCTGAATTTTTCAAAATAAACAGTTTTAATATCATATAATCCTTCTTCTGCTACAAGTATATCCCAGTAACCAAGTGCCGTGGGTGATGTCCATCGTTTTGCCATTGGCCCTTTCGTATCATTGCGGTTAAGTACAACAGGATTCTCAAATTCAGATCCCACCTGGATCCTTAATGGGACATGGTTTGGACTCTGCATTACATCATCATACCAATCATCAAATTCTTGTTTTAAATCAGTCACCATGTCGGGAAACTGATCACTTATATCAACGGTTTCATATGGATTTTCATCCATGTTAAAAAGTTCGAAGTCATCTTCTGCCATTCTGTAATCGCCATGACCAACAAGCTTGAAAGAACCTTTTCTTACAGCGACATTGTGATAAGGCTCAGTAAAACCTCTGGTCCAGTGAGAAATAATTGGGCGTTCGATCCAATCAACACTTTCTCCTTTGAGGAGTGGCCAAAGACTTTTACCATCCAAATTATTGCTTGTTTCCAGATCCAATCCGCAGATATCCATTAATGTAGGGACAATATCAAAATGTGCTGATGGTGTAATGATCTCGTAATCCTGTTTAGTCACTCCCTGCCAGTACCAGAAACTGGGAACTCTGATACCGCCCTCATAAACAGAACCTTTTCTCCCCCTGAATCCACTTACATAACGAGGTTGTTGTGGCCCATTATCAGTTATAAATATCAGGAGTGTATTTTTAGTCAATCCTGATATTTCCAGCTTATCAAATATTTTTTTAATGTTATCATCAATATTGGTGACCATTCCATAGACCTTTCTGGCATCTTCGATATTTCTTTCATTCATTTCAGGAAATTCCCCTACTTCAGGATAATTCATCTTGTTGATATCAAGATCACTATACATTTCATAATAATTTTCAGGAACCTGTAGAGGCGTATGTGGCGCATTGAAGGCCAGATATGCGAAAAAAGGATTTTCTTTATTATTGTCGATAAATTCAAGCATTTCTTCAGTAAAAACATCCGAGCAATATCCGGAAGTTTTTACCTTGTCTCCGTTTCTTCTCATTACAGGATCAAAATAACTATCATGTGGTCGGATATAATTTTCATAATAGTCACCAGGTTGTCCAATTCCCCCTCCGGAATGAACAAATGAGTGATCAAATCCCTGGTCCTGGGGTCTGAATGGATAGCTATCCCCCAAATGCCATTTTCCAAATACTCCGCTCACATAACCTTTCTCTTTAAGCCGTTCAGGGATAGTTAGTTCTGAATCGGACATAATCGCACCTCCGTTGTATGTGTCATATACCCCAGTACGTATAGAATACCGTCCAGTCATTAGACTTGCACGTGTTGGAGCACAAACCGGTGAAACATAGAATTGTGTAAATCGAGTACTTATTTTAGCCAGGCTGTCGAGCGTAGGGGTTTTTATATCCGGATTTCCATGGAATCCAAGGTCTCCGTGACCCTGGTCATCAGTCATGATAAGAATAATATTTGGAGGGTGTGCATCATTGTCTTCATCAGAAATTTCACTGCATGATATTGTAAAGACTGTAATTAAGAAACCAAGGATTAGGCAGGGATTTATTTGATGTATCATAAGAATCCAATTATTGATACTTCGTATAAAACTATTAAAAAATATGATATAAATCTGAAGTTATTTATCGGCCGATCAGTTCAGGGAAATTCTCCTTTATTTTCAGATAGAGTTCTTTATCAAATTGTGCCAGGTATAGAGTCCTGACATTCTCCATCTGATCGATTGTTAATCCTTCAGTATGTCTTAGATCTGCTTTATAAAGATTGGCATTTTCAAAACTTACTCCACTCACATTCGCCCCATTCAGGTTGGCTTCCATTAGAAAGGCATTTTTAAAATTTGCTTTAATCAAATAGGCATTATTAAGTTTTGCTTTGATAAGATTTGCATCTTTAAAGTTGGCACCACTGGCAAAAGCGTTATTCAGATTTACCTGATTCAGATTGGAGTTTTCAAAATTTGTTTGATTTAGCCTTGCTGAGTCAAGATTGGCTTCCATCAGGTTGGAATTAGAAATATTTGCATTATTAAGGTTGGCTTCATTTAGTTGAACAAAGTTCAGATTTGCTCTTGCCAGGTGACAATTGACCAGATTGATATTAAAAATATCATGACGGTTCAATCTTTTAATGTTTCCTACCGTCCTGAAAGCTGCCTCTTCTGATTCCCACAAGCGGAAATCGTCGATCTCATCTTTATAAGCTCTGATCTGCTGCCTTTTCTGACCTTTCTGATTGAGCCAGAGAATCAGGATACCAATGATTATGATGTCAAAAATGGATCCATGTGCTTCCGCAAGGAGGTTTCTTAAAAAGCCGTCAAGATCTGATGTATAGTAGGGAATACTTAACACGGTAACAAACAATGCTACCAGGATTAATACCCAGGTAGATGTTAAAATAGGGTTTTCCAGTACCCTCTGAAAATATTCTATGATTTTTTTCTTCACAATATCTTACTGCTACCGATTCTGGATTTGAAAAAAAATGTGAAGTTAAAGTTCGTTATTTTCTCAATATAATAAAATCAACATCCCAGGCTATCATAGAAATTCTTAATCTTCTCGATCAATATTGTATTTATTCTTTCATAAGACTCATATGACCACCCTCCTACATGTGGAGTAAACACAACATTGCTCCTTGAAATAAGGTTGTTAAATATTTCATTGTCGCTATTCTGGAGTGTATCGATTTTTTCGTTTTCCAATACATCAAGTGCAGCGCCTGTCACCTTACCCTCATCCATCAGCCTGATTAGATCCTTCAATGGGAGAATTTGCCCCCTGGCACTATTAATAAGGATTAAGTCTTTCCTGAAATTGTGGAAGAACCCATAATTATAAAAACCATTAGTTTCCGGAGTTAAAGGCACATGAAAGCTTAATATATCTGTTTCATTAAAAAGATCATCCATTGATGATTCTTCCACATATTGATCGCCATACCCTGTTTTGTATTTGTCGTAGGCGAGTACCTTACATCCAAATCCACAGAGTCTTTGTGCAAAAGCACCTCCCATGTTTCCATACCCGATTATCCCAACGGTTTTCCCTAAAACCTCATAACCACGGTTCCCTTCACGATCCCATTTACTGTGTCTGATTTCGTGATCGGATGTGTGAATTTTATTAAGTAATGACAATAAAATACCCAAAGCATGTTCACCAAGTGCATCCCTGTTCCCTTCAGGGGCATTAAGAATAACAATTCCTTTTTTTTCGCATAGTTTATCATCTATTTTATCGGTTCCAGCACCCGCTCGGGCTATGTATTTAAGATTAACTGCTTTATCCAGCATTTCCCGGTCAGCATTGGTCTTGCTCCTGACGATCATCCCTTCGTAATTCTCTATGACGTCCAATATTTCGTTTCTTAAGATTGATGGCTGGTAATCAGCTGTCAATCCAATTCTTTCCAATCCAGGGACAATGCTTGAATGCATTTCATCAATGATCAATACATTTTTAAACATTTTTTAAAAATTAAAGTGATAAAAGGAAATAAGCTATCCCAAAATAGACCGCTAATCCAATCAGGTCATTGGCAGTTGTAATAAACGGTCCGGATGCCAGGGCAGGATTTATTCCGAATTTATCCAGTATCAGGGGTGTCATGGTACCCATTATTGAAGCAAGCAGTACAATTGCAAAAAGAGCTATTGCTACAATCAAACCTAATCGCACTGGTTGTCCAAGTAAAATATTAAATAGAAATACCAATATTCCAAGCACAATACCATTGAGCATTGCAACTACTAAAACTTTTGTTAACCGTTTCAGGTGACCATGCTCAATGATTGATTTGTTAGCAATTGATTGTACTACCAGTGAAGATGATTGTATCCCAACATTACCTCCTGTAGCCATAATAAGCGGAATAAAAAATGCCATGGCTGGAATCTCAATAAGATCTTTCTCAAAAAAGCCCATAAACCATGCGCCAATCAGTCCACCGCCTAATCCGATGATTAACCATGGGAGTCTTGCGCGTGTAAGTACCCAGATGCTGTCATCTTCTTCCACATCCTCAGAAATACCGGACATCAACTGTCTCTCTTCCTCAGCCATCTCGGTGATTACATCTACGATGTCATCAATTGTGATCCTGCCAACTAATTTCCCCTTACCGTTGATTACAGGAACAGCTTCCAGGTCATATTTTCTCATCATTGAAGCAACTTCTTCAGCCTCCATGTAAGTCTGGACTGCTTCTATGTCTGTATCATAGATATCTTTGACTTTTGCCTTGTCATCTGCAAGGATGATTTTTTTCAAACTAACCCGACCCAATAGTACATCTTCGTTGTCTACTACATATACTGAGTATATCTTTTCTACACTTTCGGCTTGTCGTCGAATTGCTTCGATGCATTGTACGATGTTCCAATTCAGATTAGCTTTAATCAACTCCTTAGCCATCAATCCACCTGCACAATCCTCCTCATATCGCATTAATTCAATGATATGTGCAGCCTTTTCCTCATTTTGTATTCCCGCGATAACTTCTTCACGAAGTTTTACGGGAAGTTCATTGATAATATCAACAGCGTCATCAGAATCCAGGTAGTCAATAAATTTTGTGATTTCTTCAGCAGAATAGAGTTTAAGGAATCTCCCCCTGGTATCTTCTTCCAGATCGTTAATTACACTGGCTGAGATTTCAGTATCCAGAAGGTCCAACACATATTTGGATTCTTCAGAGTCGAATTCTTCAAGCAGGAGTGAAACGTCAGCAGGATTAATTTCTTCCAGGGAGGTTTTAATGAAATTATCATCTCTGGAGGCAACGGCTTCCCGGAGGTTGTCAAAGAATTCTTTTGAAAAAGTAATATTTGTTACCTGGTCCAATGTTTTTTTATTTTTTGACAAAGTTCTACAAAATTGCTAACGTCCAACTGTTCAGCCCTTTTATCCAGTAAAGGATCACTTCTAATTTCCTCTGGTAAATTTATAGCTTTTAACGCGTTCCGCAACGTCTTTCGACGGTTTTGAAAACTTTGTTTTACCATTTGGAAATAAAACTGTTCATCACATGGGATTTGTTTTGTGTTATTTCTTTTAAGCCTGATCACGCCGGATCTGACTTTAGGTTGGGGATGGAATACATGTGGCTCCACTGTAAACAGGTATTCTATATCATAATATGTTTTTAACAATACTGTCAGTTTTCCATATGTTTTATTACCAGGATTGGCAGCGAGTCTTTCTGCCACTTCTTTTTGGACCATTCCCACGACTTCTGGAATTTGATGTCGATAATCAAGGATTTTGAAGAAGATTTGAGAACTGATATTATATGGAAAATTTCCTATCACGGCAAATTTCTCTTTAAAGTGCTTTTCCAGCAAAAGCTTCAGGAAATCATCCTTAATGATATGTGATGAGATTTGTGGATATGTCTTTTGAAGATATGAGACTGACTCATTATCGATTTCAATAAACCAGAAATCGAAATCCTGTTCAATTAGATACCTGGTTAACACACCGGTTCCCGGGCCTATTTCGATCACGGTATGATATCCCGTATGTCCTGTGAGGGAAGCAGCAATTTTTCTGGCAATATTATGATCTTTCAGAAAATGTTGTCCAAGATATTTTTTTGGTTTTATGTTATACATGATCACACAATCAATGTCTCAAAATACGCTTTAAAAATGCATAAAGTGAATAACCAATATACTTTTTGTTAAAGGACGAAAAAGATAATAGATTTGAACCACATGTTCAGCCAATATAGAATGATACATCAGGAATGGAAAAAGAAGAAAATATAGCACATAATAAAAAGCCTGTCATAGGCATCACCCTGGGCGACATCAATGGAATTGGACCTGAAGTTATAATTAAAGCACTTTCTGATAATAGGATTTTAAACTTCATCACACCTGTAATATACGGTTCTACCAAAGTCCTGTCATACTATAGGAAGAATTTCGGTTTAGAGGAGTTCAATTATTCCCAATCTAAAGACGGTCACATAAATCACAAAAAGACGAATGTGGTTAATTGCTGGGAAGATATGGTTGAGATCAAAATGGGGCAGGAAACAGAAGAAGGTGGCCAATGTGCCTTTGTTGCATTGGAAAAAGGGACTGAAGATCTTCTGGCAGAAAAACTTGATGCATTGGTAACGGGCCCAATTAACAAGAAGAATATACAACGTGAGGGATTTCATTTTCCCGGGCAAACGGAATACCTGGCTCAAAAATCCGGAGATAAAGACAGTCTGATGATGATGGTAAGTGATACCCTGAAGGTCGGATTGGTCACTACCCATGTTCCGGTAAGTAAAATTTCGGAAATTATTACCAAAGAAAAGATTTCTGCCAAGTTGGATATAATGATTCAAACCTTAAGAAAAGATTTTGGCATTAGTAAACCAAAAATAGCGATACTGGCCCTGAATCCTCATGCTGGAGAAGAAGGTTTATTAGGGACTGAAGAAAATGATATTATCAAACCAGTTGTTGACGAATTTAAAAACCGGGGAAGTATAGTTCTGGGCCCTTATCCTGCTGATGGATTCTTCGGAGTTGCTCAGTATCGAAATTTTGATGGGATTATGGCCATGTATCACGATCAGGGTCTCATACCATTTAAATCTTTATCATTTGAGAGTGGTGTCAATTATACTGCAGGGTTGAAATTCATAAGAACCTCCCCCGATCATGGTACAGCTTATAATCTTACTGGCAAGAATATCGCTAGTGAGGTTTCTATCAGGGAAGCCATATTTTTGGCTCGACAGATTGTGCTTCAACGTGGTCAAAATATGAGTGAAGCAGATATAAGCTAATTTATCAGGCTGAATATTCTTTTTAAGTAGGGAAGTAATTATCTTTGCAAGCCAATTTCTGGAAAGAAGTGGATGGGATTAAAAAATTTGATGTAGATATCTTCGGCCTTCATTCTGGCTGTCATGATTATAATTTTAGTGTCGATGATTCTTTTTTCCAGAATTTTGAGGACAGCTTAATTG
>JBHOSY010000175.1:0-9004 GCA_042584165.1 Bacteroidota bacterium
GTCTTTTATCTTGCTTATATGGTTGAGTATCCCTTCCATCATACCATTACAGAAGTATTCATTTTCCTGATCAGGGCTGTCATTTCTGAATGGCAATACTGCTATGGATTTTTCTAATTCAATGTCTGGTTGTTTTGGTAAATTATACAAGATTAATATAGCAGCAATCACCACAACCAATCCACCTATGATATAATAGGCAAGTTTGATTCGACCTTTCTTAGCTAATTTATCTTCTTTTTGTTCTTCCTCAGCCTCTTCACAATGTACCTGATACACCTTCACAGGCTCTTCAACATTCTTCAGGATTTTCTCCTCTATAAACTCAGCTTCTATACCAGCTTTGTTCTTAATGTCTTTATAAACTGCACCTGATATATTGATACATCCTTCCTCAGCAAATTCTTCAAGTCTTGACGCTACATTAACACCGTCACCCAAAACATCGCTGCCCTCAAATACTACTTCTCCTTCATGAATACCAATACGTAAACCGATCCCTTCTTTCTTTGCCGCATTCTGAATTTCTCCTGCACACCTGACCGCATCGGAGGCTGTATGGAAACTGGCAAGAATACCATCACCCATTTCCTTTAGCCATTCACCTCGGTATTTTTTAATCAGTGGTCTTTGAAGATCACGGTTTTTTCGGAGCAATTGAAATGCTTTATCTTCATCCGAACCCATCAAGGCAGTATAACCGACGATGTCGGTGAACATTATGGCGGTCAATCTGCGGTCTTTAGGCATTGATGAAAAGTCTAAGTTGAATCTCGTATGCCAACCCTGCCGAATCTGTTATGAAGTTAATATATAATCTTGTGAATTGCTATCCATAGAATTACACCCTGGTAAGGTCGTCTGATCTGCTGGGGTTTGTTTTTATCTATTTATTGTATTTACAATCACCATTGATTTCCCTAACTTCAATTACAGTTATTATTCACCTCTTTTGATTTTTATAAAATGGAAAACTATCAAGACACCAAACAACACTTAATTGATATTATACACGAATATTCAACAAACAATAAACTATTTAAAGAGGTTGAAAAACGAATCCGGGGGGGTGGCTTAAAAAGTGATATTGAGGCGATAAAATTAATTTTCAGTGTCGTGTATGCTATTGCACAAAAAAACGCTGATAAAAAAACATCCAACGCCCTTGAGGTGTTAGATGTATCATTTGACACCGTTTGCTTAATTTCAGAAATCGATATTGCTAAAATTGAGTCTGATATTCACATGGCGGGTGCAAAAAATAAATGATCTTACACCTGTAATATTCTCCAGATTTTCGGTTTTTTACTAATCCTAATATTTATATCTTTGAATGGGCATACGGTTAACATTATGGTGAACTGAAATCCCGGTAAGGTTGCCCGATCTGCCGGGGTTTCGTTTTTATAACTTGTTATGGATATGACATGGAACTTTTAATCTATTCACCTTCGTTATAGATAGTGGGCATTAGATTAATGAATAAACCCCGGTTCATGGCCTCCCCGGTCTGCCGGGGTTTTTTATATCATGACAGGTGAATAATCATGTTTTTTCTGAGGAAGGTTTTGTAAATTGTTTGTTCACTAAATTTTTTAGCTATGGATACATTTGAATTGGTTGAAAGTTTGTACATTTTGGGGGTAGTTGTTGCAGTTATTATTGCTCTCTTTTTCCTCTTCAGGGTTATTTTATTGTGGTACGGGAAGATTGATAAAATAGTGGAAAATCAAGAGAAACAATCCGAGTTATTAAAAGAGATTTTAACTGAATTGTCTTTGAAGAATATTCAAAATATGATAGATGAAGAAAAAGCAAAAGCCTATGATGCTAAAAAGAGGGAAATGGCTTCAAGTGAAGATGTGTTTGATATGCGATGTCCTAATTGCGGAGAGGCCTATGATAAAACGACTAATAAAGCATGTACTAAATGCGGTCAGGAATTAGCAAAAGTTGAATCTTAAAATCGTAAAATAAAATATTCCATAACGGTACCTAAATTCCACAACGGTACCTAACCAAGCATCAAATTCTTATTGATCATTTATATTAAAATAAAATCATTAAATAACTGATCACCAGTTACTTGGGATAGCAAATGGTATAAAATACTGAGAGGTCATGAATAAGCCAATTTACTCCACGCCTATCCAATGATCAGTCTAAGGCCTGTATAGTATACCATTCTGAGGTGTACGATTGTTAGAACATCTTAAAATTGTTTATTCACGTGAGCCGTCGAAACTGATTTTAGGATTTGAAATGTAATTAACTATCTCTTAACCTTTCTCCTAAATCAGTCCACTATTTGCTGAAGGATTACAAGTTCGAGAATTGGGTGCTTTATCTAAAGAAAATATCAATTTTGCTTAAGTTCAAACAAAAAATAAAACTATGATAAAATTAGTCCTTTTAATGATATCATCATTTGTGCTGTTTAATTCATGTAAAACAGAAATACAAGAATCTGTATTATATGAAGAACTCACCCCATCGGTTTTTAGGCAACGGCTGGCTGAAAAACCTGTTGCCTATCTTCCCTTGGGAACACTTGAGTACCATGGAGAACATTTACCACTTGGAACAGATGCTCTACATTCAAAAGGATTCTTTACTTATATGGCTCGTGAAAAAGGGGGCATTGTGATGCCTTTAATTGCAATGGGACCGTCATGGTTTACTGGAAAACCTATTGATTCTCTTATTTCTATTCATTGTACTCCCAGCCCCAAAACCGGAAGTTGTTATTGGATTCCC
This sequence comes from Bacteroidota bacterium, assembly GCA_042584165.1. Lineage (GTDB taxonomy): Bacteria > Bacteroidota > Bacteroidia > Cytophagales > Cyclobacteriaceae > JBHOSY01. Next base: position 2,758 of record JBHOSY010000175.1, read on the forward strand.
GACTCAGTTTATCACACACTTTTAGATAACCAGTTTTCACTTTTGGCAAGAACAGGTTTTAAAGTTGTGGTCGTCCATGGTCATGCGCCTTCTGTAATATATGTAGAACGGCATTTTAAGCAATGGGAAGATAAATATGATATCCATATTATTCCATATTTTATATACAGAGATAATGGTGATCTTGGATATTCCGGTCATGCAGGCGTAAATGAAACTTCACTTATGATGTATTATTATCCGGAACTGGTATCAATTGATTCGATTACATCAGATGCATCTGTTACTCCTTATGGTATACAAGGCATAAATCCACGAAGTATTGCATCCATTCAAATTGCAAAAGATATGGAGGCAAGACATATTGTTATTCTTAGTGATAGGATTGAGGCGATACTTTCAAGGAAATTGAAGTAGTCCTGTAGAAACCTTTTTTACAATCCTGCTATTTTAACTCTTTCTTAATGATATTATCGACATTTTTTTCTTTTACAGCAAGGTAATCATCGTACAGATCAGCGGATGTTCCTACAATACTCTCAAGATCATCAATATTTGTTGGACACTCACCTGTTAAAAATCGGTCAGAAATATGTATAAAGCGTTTTAGCGCTATGTTTTTAGTTTTTCCCTTTTCATCGTTAAGCTCAATAATCTGCACCTCGGAAATTAACTCAAGGAATGCATCATATTTTCCTTCTTTGGCTTCTTTGTTTTCTTCAGTATCCTTGATCATGATGGTATTGGATCCCGCATTATGAACCTTGTACTCACCCGATATGGTATAATTGACAACAATTTTGTACTGCGTATTGAAATAGTCTGCAACCATGCTTGACACTCCAAATGCCTTTTCTTCCTTTTGAGGAATTTTATCTACATCAACCACCTCAAATATGTCTGTTTCAAAAGCTTCATTAAACGTCTGTTCAAGCTCTTTCCCCAGGTATAGGTAATTATCAGAAAGAGGTTTAGCCCCTGCTTCAAATGCACAATCAATAGTCGGAGTACTATATGATGTCATTCCTGCTTGCTGATTTGTGGTGGCTGTCTGATCTTCCTGGGTCTTGCTTGGATCCTTGAGTAAAACGAAACCTGGTTGATATGCAATGGCGATTTTATTCCCTTCGGATTCAAATCTTCTCACTTTTGCCAGTAATGTTTTTTCCTTTTTCGGAATTATATTGGGAGTTGCACTTGTATTTAATGTAGTTGGTGGATGTAATATCTCTTTATCAGTATAATAGGATTTATCAATTCCCGCATTTCCACTGGCAGCTGTCAGTTCATATTCCTTATATTCTTCAGGGGTAAATCTTTTACCGATCAGATTATTCGGAAATTTTATATCAGGAGTATTGCCACCGTAAGCGGGCGTAAATGATCCTGTCATTACAACAGGTAATCCCTTAAGATCAGCCACAGTTATGCCATTTGACATCTCTATAATCTCACAGACAGAGCTGGTCTCGTCCTGTTCTTCAGCTTTCAGATTAGCAACTATGATATCATAGTCATCTTCCCTCCAGAAAGTAGCCGGGTTATCCCCTTTGACCTTATCTACCACACTATACTTCTTAACAGTAAGGGTACCTAACAATTTGGAATTTGATTTCCAGCCTCTAACACTGATCTTGACAAGGTTATCTTGCATGCCAAGAACAATTCCATAGTATTCCGGATCAGCAGGTTTCTTTATATTTTCTTTCATGGAGGTCACATTTTCGCGCAACGTTTGATTAAGAACTGCAAAGGCAGAAAGATTCCGCTGGATTCTATCATAATCAAATGTTCCCCAATTCATGACCTGATATATAGGGTCACCAATATTACTGAGATATCCACTTAGATGCTGTGTTGCACGGCAAGCTTTCAATGGTTTATCATTTCCAGAGATACAACCTTTAAAATAAAAGTGGGAATTGATATCCAGAGTATAGGTTAATTTGTCTTTTTTACCTGATTCTGTTTCAGACATAAATGAACCTATTCCGATGATATAAAGAAGGTCCAATTCATGCTGGTCCATATAGGCCAGTAATTTCTCTTTATCGCCATCCGGAACATTTTGATCCAGGTCAGTTTCAAGGAATTTAGCATTCTCAAATCCATCAATAGCCTTTATTTCTTTTGTAAAATAATCCGTGAGGTCTTTAAAATTCTCACTTTTAAGCTGCATTTTAGCCACCTCATGATCAGCCAAATTTAATTGGCCCAAATACTCGGTCTTCCCAAAACTGTATGCAACTCCGATGGATGGTTCTGTTTCTAAATAATTAGAAACATAACTCGCGTCCAGATCGGCTGTCTTTTTCCCCAACTGCAACTGGGCAGCAGCATAGTTGACAGATAGCACTGTTAGTGCGATCAATAGGTTAAAAAATTTCATGTATATATTGGTTAGTTTCAGAATGATTGAATCCTGAATTTAAGTAACATTATGATTTAAACAAAACAAATGGAGACCAATAGTATGGATCAGTGTAATTGCCTGATCCTATTAGCTTTAGCTTTGCTTTTCTTAGCGCCGAACTGAAATTCATGCCTTCCTGAAGGATATTTTTATAAAACTCCATCATTAATTCTGACGTACTTGCATCGGATACTTTCCAGTAAGAAACTAGTACATTTCTGGCACCGGATATTGTAAAAGATCGCGACAGTCCCAATACTCCTTCTCCCGATATCAATTTACCCAATCCTGTCTCGCATGCTGACAGTGTAACCAGATTCACATCCAATTTCAGATTTCTAATTTCAAGAGAATGTAAGATCCCATCCTCCCGGTCGTTCTCTAACGGCATGAAAAGGATCCCCGATGATTCAGGATTCCTGGCATTAACAATGCCATGTGTGGCAAAATGAATGATACTTATATTTTTTCTCAGTGATTCATTTTTAAAAGATGATTCATTGGCCTCTAATCCTATGAATTTCATGGTATTGTATCCATTTTGGTTAAACAGATCGTGCAGGAAATTAACTTCTATTTCAGTATTTGGGATAGCAGATATTCGCTTCCCATTTAATATGGCTCTGGTGTTTGTGGAATCCAGCCCATCAAAATTCTGGAGAGCAGCTCTACTATTATCTGAAACACTTCCAGTTTGAATATCATCAGAGAAAACGGGAGCATAGCCCATGAAATAGGTATTTTTATTAACCGTCTTGGGAGTATCCTTACCTAATTGATATAAAGAAGCAGAAAAGGCATAACTGATATCATAATTCTTAACCAGATATGGATAACTCCCGGGATCATCGATATCTTCATTTTTAATCTTTTCAGTAAATAATACCTCAAAAGGCAATGTATTCAAATAGCCATCAGGTATAATGATCAGCGAAGTAATGTCTTTATCAATTTTTGGAATGAGTTTGCGCCCCAGTTCCCAGGCAAATTCTGATATAACATCATTTACTTTAAATACAATTCCAGTCCTTAAGGCTTTAATTTGCTGATTGACTTCCTCAGTCGTTAATTTCCTGGTTCGGAGTTTCAGATTGTTTTTAGTAATTATAAACTGGTAATAATTATGTGGGGAAATCAAATATTCAATGACAGCTTCATTTTCATCAAGTTGCAACTGAATTTGGTTTGCGCTGGAGATTGGAGGATTAAATTTGATTGATCTAAACTGTGGGATTGTATCTGTCATCGAATCTTCAAACGCTGCCAACTTATCCTGGTATAATTTCAAACTATCCTTCAGCATATTATCTGGCCGTTTAAATAGTTTTAATTGTAAATGATTGATCTGATCTACAAAACCATTATAGTCCGATATGACTGATTCATTCCAGTTAATATCCAATAAAGCAGAAGTAGCATTTATTTCCTGAAGCAGCAACAAGGCCTTGGTTTTTTCTGCATAGTAAAATGCATCAAGTATAGGGGACCGCTTTACATTATTTTTAACAGTGATTGTCATGGCACTTTTACCGGATTCCATTGTACTTCTCATTCCAACTGCAGATACGCCTTTTACGGCGCTATTATTATATGCCTGATAATTAAAAGCAGCGTCAACAGCAAGTATTCGGTCTTTATGCACTTTCTGGACAAAGAATAACTTATCCTGTTGATCACTAAAACTTTGAGCATATGCATCCAGAAACTTATCATAATACTTGAAAGCTTTAAAAGCATATCCCGATGCAGTGTATTTGAAACCATCAGAAATGGTTGAGGTAATATTCCGAATCCGGAATTTTTTAACGAACTCATCCCAGTTCCAATTATCCTGATAGAAATAAAAGGTAAGCTTGTTGTATAGATTGATCTTAGCCATATAAGCGATGCGAAATTCATTGAACGAAATACAATTTGACTGAATTGAAGAGGGTGAAAGTGAGTACTCAACAGGATTACGATAAAACAAGGTATCATTGAAATCCATTAAACTTGAACATATAGCTTTCTGGTAATTATTGAGAGCTGCCAAACTATTTGTATTCGTTTTTTTAATTGCCATCTCATAGTCAACTGGTATACTGGAAGAAGATCCGGAATACAAGCGAGAAGCCCATTCACTATATATTTGGTAGGTATAATCTTGATATATAGCAAGATCGAGATATCCAATTGCTACCTGTCGTGATTTAATACCCATATGTTGTTTGGCCGTATTTAATATTTTTCGAAAACACGTCAGAGTATTTATTCTATAGAGATTATCACTATCGTCACCTGATCTTTTCAATACTTCGAAAGATTTTAAAGCATTGAAGTTTGCCAGATTCAATCCTGCAAAATAATATGAGTGAGGATTGTTGTATTCTTGATTCGACAGGATTTTAAATGCATTTCCAAACTGTATGATCGACTCATCGGGATTGTGAAAAGGAAGCTCATATGATAGCAAGAGATTCCAAATATGCTCATGGTTATCTGATTGCAATTCTGATTCTATATCATCTATATAAAATTTTAATCCCTGCTTTAAGTAAACATAAGATAATGAATCTTCAGATTGCTCTGGCAAAATATTGAAATCAATATGACCATATTTTATACCTGATGTCTGAAGTCGCATTTGCCAGAATAATATGGATAAATTAAAGGAGGTGATGGCTTTTAGTTCATTTTGATCGAGATTACCTAATAAATCATGTGCCTGTTGATAATGTTTTCTGGCTATTCTAAGTTTATTTATGTGGAAATAGCAATTCCCAAGTTTTAATTTTAGCCGTGCTTCAACTAAAGGGTCTGGTACAGATTGTTTATTTCCTGGCTCAAGTTCTTTCAGGATGTATTCGATTGCCTGATGATATGCATGTTTTGAATACAGGTAATCAATAATTTCAATATTACCGGCAAACGAGTGAGCTGGTTTACAAAATAATATTATGCACAATAATAGTATAACGTTTCGCATCATCATGGCTTTAGAGAATAAACCAATTTACCATTATCACAAGATGAAATCAAGACACCGTAATTTTTTATGACTTAAAAAGAGTATGATTGACAATACTTGAAATTGGAATCCAACAATCTCAAATCAGCAAAAAATCGCAATTATGCGTGCAAATTGCGTGCAAATAAAAAAACAGTTACAATTATTAGTCGTAAGTGATTGATTATCAGTGAGCCTGAAAGGACTCGAACCTCAAACTCCTGATCCGTAGGCAGAGATAATCCTTACTTTTTATTTAACTTTCCTATCACTGAATCCAATGTATGGATATGCTTTTGGTTTCATTGTACTATGGTTTTGATTTCAAATCGTTCAGGTCATGTCTCTTTAACCAGTTCAACAACGTGGCTGGGGTGACCTTGAACCGACGGGCAATAAACGACCGTTGTGCACCATTCTGGATCAGGTGGATGATCTCTTCCCGGTGAGGATCCAGTCTTGATTTACCTGGACCTGGCGGACGACCACCAAACCGACCTTTGGCTCGTGCTGCTGCCTGACCTTCTTTGGTTCGTGCGCTGATTAGGTCGCGTTCAATTTCAGCAAATAGAGCAAGCTGCGTACGTAACACTTTACTTGGCATGTCGTCACCGTTGAGTTGGAAGTTCTCTTTAACACTGAACACTCTCACCAATTTTTCACTTAACTGTTTTAACACGTCCAATACCTCAACAAGAGAACGTCCTAACCTTGACAATTCAGGCACGATCAACACATCGCCTGACTGCATGTTGTTAACCACATCAAACAATTTCCGTTTCTTCCATGACTTTGCACCTGATACCTTTTCAGATACAAACTCAACCTTTCCGAAATCCTTTTGATTG
>JBHOSY010000176.1:0-8895 GCA_042584165.1 Bacteroidota bacterium
CCCATTCATATAATCAGTTATTATTGTGTCCAAGTTGTTAAGCAATAACTAACTATTTGCTAATCTGATGGATTTGTAAAGAACTCATGTCAGGGAAGTGAAAATGCTATGTATGTATCACCACTCTGTGTTCCCATTTTTCCGCCTCCACATGCTATTACAACATATTGTTTGCCATCCACTTCATATACAGCCGGGGTTGCGTAGCCTCCATGAGGTAATTTCGCCTCCCATAGAACTTCCCCGGTATTCCGGTTGAATGCCCTGAATTTCTCGTCTTTGGTAGCGCCAATAAACAAAAGATCTCCTGCAGTGATCACAGGTCCACCATAGTTTTCTGTTCCGGTAGGTGGTATCCCTTTCTCTGTCAGGTAATCGAGTTCTCCCAGGGTAACCTGCCAGAGATATTTACCGGTATTCAGATCAATGGCATGAAGTCTTCCCCAGGGTGGGGTAATTACAGGATTACCATTATTATCAACCCATCGGTTATATCCTGTGTGACTGTAAGGAATTTCTTTTACCAATTCATCAACTTCTGATAATTCAACCTTTTCGCCTGAATCAGCCTCAGGATTTAAAACATATGTCGCCAGGTCTGTTTTTTGTTTATCTGTAAGGAAATTAAAAGCCGGCATAACACCTCTTCCGGTAGAGATATAGGTTTTCAAATCCTGTCGGGTGTAATTTTTACGCCTTTCTGTTATATCCGGATAGATCCTGCCATCCCCTTTCATATCCGGTTTGTGGCAAATTGCGCAATGCTGTTGATACAGGAGCTTCCCGGCAGATGCCATCATGGCTTCACTACCCGGTAATAAATCCACCATCTCGTGGATCCATGGCATTTCATTTGAGTTAACATACATGATACCCTTTTCAGGATCCACGGCAGCACCTCCCCATTCTCCCCCACCATCAAATCCCGGGAATATGAGGGTCCCTTCAACACTCATGGGTATGAAATATTCACCCTGTCTGATTGTTTTAAATCTTTCCAGTGCCTGTTTTTTAACTTCCGGATCAAAATCATTAAAATCTTCTTCTGTTAAGAATTGCCGGGCGAAAGGTTCGGGCTTTTCAGGTATGGGTTGTGTCGGCCAGGCTTCTTCCCCCCGTAAATCGGAACCCGGAACCGGGATTTCTTCTATCGGGAATAATGGCTCTCCCGTGATACGGTTAAACACAAAAATAAAACCACCCTTACTGATCTGGGCAAGTGCAAGAATATCTTTCCCCCTGTGCTTTAATGTAACAAGGTTTGGTGGAGCAGGAAGGTCCCGGTCCCATAGGTCATGATGGATAGTCTGATAATGCCATATCCGTTCCCCGTTTTCTGCATTCAGGGCTATAATACTGTTGGCAAACAGATTCATTCCATGCCGGTTGCCACCATAGAAATCAAAAGAAGCTGATCCTGTTGGAACATAAACGATGCCCTGATCTTCATCCAGGCTCATACCTGGCCAGCTATTCGCACCACCAACTGTTTTCCAGGCATCTTCGGGCCAGGTCCAGTGACCATATTCACCAGGGTGAGGAATGGTATGAAATGTCCATTCTATTTCACCAGTGTGAATATTATATGCTACAATATATCCAGGCGCTGCTATCTGGGCCTCAGAAACACTACACCCCATGATGATCTTGTCTTCATATATCACCCCGGGGGTGGTTGCAATCACATGATGCCGGTCAGCATTCGGGCCCAATCCTTTTTTGATATCTACTGCTCCATTTTCTCCGAAAGAATCGATAAGTTTCCCTGTTTGAGAATTCAAACAGAACAGGTAGTGTGATGCTGCATAGTAGATCCTGCTGTTCGTCTTATCCTCCCAGTACATCAGGCCTCTGATAACCCCTGTAGAGGAAGGTAACTCCATAATTGATGAGGGAGAAAACCTCCATATCTCTTCACCACTTTCAGCATTTAAAGCAAAGCAGCCCAAATCAGAGGTTGTACCAAAGAGCACTCCCCTGACAATCAGCGGATTACACTGTATCTGTGTTATCATGTCCGGTGAGAGCCCCCCGGTCCTGTACGTCCAAGCGACCTGAAGCTGATCAACATTTTCTAAATTAATCTGATCCAGAGGGGAATACTGGTTCCTGGCCGGATCTCCCTGATAATGCCACCACTCACTTTCATTGTACGATTGAGCAACCTCATGATCAGATTTACATGCTATCCCTATAACAAGTAAAACGATTATCAGTGGATTAATTTTGGTAATGAAGATCTTAGTCAAGGGAATAAATCTTATCAACATCTAGAATTTCTTAATCTTTACTTCTTCCTCAGGATGTTCTTCTTTAAAATCTTTCCAGTACTTGACCACAGTACTTTTCATTTCTTTCCTGAGCAACAATATGCCAAACAGGTTCGGGATTGTCATTACGGCAATGGTTATTCCGGATAGGGTCCAGATAATGGTTGTATCAGTAAATGCAGCTACGAAAAAGGCACTCACATATACTATCCTGTAATAAGTTACATATTTTGAACCAACCAGAAATGTGATAGCCCGGTCACCATAATATGACCATGAGATAGCTGTAGAAAACGCAAATAGCAATAATCCTATTGTTACGATATACCTTCCATAGCTACCAAAATAACTTGAAGTGAAAGCTTCTGTTGTCAGCGGTGCACTATGTAACAGCGATTTCCCTTCAAACCTGATCTCTCCTGAATCATCTTCCAGAACCCCATCTTGAAAAATCAGATCTCCTGAATAAAGTTCAGAGCCTTTGTATACTTTCACTTCCTCGGCAAATGACCTGGCGTGTATTACTGTTACATCCCCAGTGATGATTCCGTTCACAACCGGTAAGTTGCCTGAAAAGGTTTCTAATAATTCACGTTCTGAAATATGTAAGGCAACTTTCTCCCGGTCTGAATCATTCGCCTCATGATATATTCCTGAAATGATCTGAAGATCTGTTTGCTGGAACTCATTCTGGTATTTATTAGTCCATGTGCCTGAGGAAAGGATGACAAGTCCTGTCAGGAAACAAATAATTATTGTATCAATAAAAGGTTCCAGTATTGCCACCATTCCTTCTGATACAGGTTCATGTGCCCTTGCTGCCGCATGGGCAATTGGAGCTGAACCCTGACCAGCTTCATTAGAAAACAAACCCCTGTTAACACCCCTGTTAAAAGCGAAGGCAAAGGTAGCTCCCAGGAAGCCTCCCATGGCAGCGGTACCTGTGAACAGATCTGAGAATATTGAAACAAATGCAGGAATGATATTATCATAGTTATAGAAGATAACTGCTAGCGCTCCAACAAAATAAATCAGCGCCATGGTAGGTACAAGCCTGGAAGTAACTTTAGCTATTCTTTTAATACCGCCAATAATCACCAATCCTAATAAAATGGCTAATATTCCTCCGGTGATTGTTTTGTCAATGGCAAAGGTGGCATACACTGAATTTGCGATTGAGTTGATTTGAGGTAAGCTACCTGTACCAAAAGATGAAAATACGGTGGCAATAGCAAAAATGATGGCAAGCCATTTCATATTCAGCCTGTTCTTCATATAATACATGGGGCCTCCTGCAATACTCCCATCTTCGGCTGTTTCCCTGTATTTGTGCGAAAGTGTTACTTCAACAAACTTGGTAGTCATCCCCACTGAAGCAGTGATCAACATCCAGAACAACGCGGCAGGGCCACCCAGATGCAAGGCGAGAGCAACACCTGCAATGTTCCCGGTACCGACTGTACCTGATAAGGCTGTAGCCAGTGCCTGGAAATGAGATGTATCACCTTTGTCATCTTTCCTGTCGAATTTCCCCTTAACTACTTTGATCGCATGCTTGAAATACCGGATCTGAGGAAATTTCAAGTATAATGTAAAAAACAGGCCGGTACCTAGAAGGAAAAAAGCAAACCATTGCGATCCGCCAATCTGGCCATCGATTACTGATAAAATATCATTCAACTCCTGCATTCAATATAAAATTTGGAATTATAACAGGTGAGCAAAACTATAAAAATAAAATAAACAAAATAGCTGGAGTGAATTTTATATATATATCCAAATACCAAAAAAATCATCAAATTCGAACCACTGAGAGCTTATCAATTATTTTGTAGATTTGTTCAGACACGTTAATACCTGAAAATGGAGCTTAAACAAACCGCCTTAACTGAGGTTCATATTGGGCTTGGTGCCAGGATGGTGCCTTTTGCCGGATACAATATGCCTGTCCGATATTCATCAGATATTGAAGAACATCAGACTGTCAGAAATGGCGTTGGTGTCTTTGATGTATCTCATATGGGTGAATTCATGATTGAGGGTCCTGAAGCCTTAGACTTGATACAATATGTTACCAGTAATGATGCCTCAAAATTAATTAACGGGCAAGTTCAATATTCGTGTTTACCAAACGAGGATGGAGGAATTGTGGATGACCTGCTGGTGTACAGGTTTGATGATGAGAAATTCATGCTGGTTGTAAACGCTTCAAATATTGAGAAGGACTGGAACTGGATAAGCAAGAATAATTCTTATGATGCTTCGATGGAAAACATCTCTGATAAAATTACCCTCCTGGCTATTCAAGGGCCGGACGCTATAAATGTACTACAGAAAATTACTGCCAGCGATCTTGCTTCCATGCAATATTATACATTTAAAAAAGGAAATATTGGAGATATAACGGACGGTGCTATCATTTCAGCCACAGGATATACAGGGGCTGGTGGATTTGAAGTTTATGTTTATAACGAATTTGCGAGGAACATTTGGAACATGATTTTCGAGGCTGGAAAGGAATTTAATATAAAACCGATAGGATTAGGTGCCAGAGATACATTAAGGCTTGATATGGGATATTGTCTATACGGAAATGATATTGATGATACTACCTCCCCGATTGAAGCAGGATTAGGCTGGATAACCAAGTTCACCAAAGAATTCATCAATAAAGATTTTATAGTGAAACAAAAGGAAGAAGGGATACAGAAACGTTTAGTTGGTTTTAAGATGATTGACAAAGGTATTCCAAGAAATGGTTATGATATCCTGAATAACTCGGGTGAAAAGATAGGTTCTGTAACTTCAGGCACCCAATCACCTTCCATGGGTATTGGGATTGGATTAGGATATGTAGCCGCTGAATACAAAGCTCCGGGGACAGAAGTCATTATTGGGATCAGGAGTCGTCAATTGAAAGCTGAAGTAGTAAAACTTCCAATCTACAAAGGATAGGAAGATATGAAATCGATTGAGGTTTGTTTAACTCCACAGCTTGCCCACCAGTTTTCGTTTGAAGACAAAACAGCAGTCATTGTTGACATCTTACGCGCTACCTCCTGTTTTGTAACCGGCCTGGCAAGTGGTATTCTGTCAATCCGAACAGTTTCAACAGTTGATGAATGTCTGATATGGCAGGATAAAGGATATATCGGTGCTGCTGAAAGAGGTGGGATGAAGGTCGATGGATTTACATTAGGAAACTCACCTTTTGAGTATATGAACGAAAACCTGGTGGGAAAACGTGTTGTAGCCACAACCACCAATGGCACAGTTGCCATTGAAAAATCAGGAATAGCAAAAAGACTTATACTCGCTTCATTTTTGAATATTTCTGCAGTTGGCAGATACCTTCAGAAAAGCAAAGAGGATGTGATCATAGTCTGCGCAGGCTGGGAAGGCCAGGTTAACCTTGAAGATACAGTCTTTGCCGGGGCGCTTATCGACAAACTATCTTCCACACACCAGACAGTGGACGATGCTTCAAAACTTTCCCTGATTTCTTTTAAAACGCTGAAAAAAAAATTGAATGAATCTCTACTTACAGGAGAACATGCCCTAAGATTGATTGGATTGAATCTCAGGAAAGATATTGAATATTGTTTGCAGTGGGATTTATATGATGTTGTTCCTCAATTAAGAGATGGAGAGTTTACCGCATAGATGAACACCAAAAGGTATACTATTCCTTAATCAAGGTTACTGATTCGCAAGGAGCTTTGTGACGACGCGATAATAACTATTTCAACTTCTTGTTCTGGGTATGTCTGGTTGCATCCCTGATATTCTTTTTCTCAAGATTCCTTTCTAACGCTTCAGTCAGATCAACACCTGTTTGATTTGCGAGGCATATCACGACAAACATTACATCAGCCAATTCATCAGCAAGATCTTTCTCCTTATCAGAATCTTTGAAAGATTGCTCACCATATTTTCTGGATATTATCCGGGCTACTTCCCCAACCTCTTCAGTCAGCATGGCCATATTAGTGAGTTCATTGAAGTATCGCACTCCCGTAGTGTTAATCCACTGATCAACTACTTTCTGGGCATCCTGGATCGTCATTATTTCTTTTCTTTTGTGTCTATGATAATTGTTACGGGACCATCATTAACAAGACCGACCTTCATATCTGCTCCAAATTCACCTGTATGCACTGGTTTTCCGAGCAATTCTCCAAGAACTCCCACGAACCTGTTATACAGGGGAATTGCAATATCGGGTTTGGCTGCTTTGAGATATGATGGGCGATTCCCTTTCCTGGTTGATGCATGAAGTGTGAATTGACTGATTACAAGAATATCACCACTATGATCTATAATGCTTTCATTCATCACTCCTTCATCATCATCGAATACGCGTAGATTGATGATCTTTTTTGCCAGCCATTGGATGTCCTCCTCCTCATCTGCATTTTCGATACCAACCAGAATTAGTAATCCTTTCCCTATCTGACTTTTGATCTCTTCATTGATTTTAACTGAGGATTCCGAAACTCTTTGAATTACTCCAATCATTCTTTTGTTGTTTGATATATTTTATGTCTTTCAAAATTATAAAAAATGATAAATACATTGATTTTCGGGATCATTAGTGAAGCGGATGTTAATATCTTACCTGGTTCTTTATGCAATAGCTATTGGTTCAAACATCTCCCGGGCCAGAACTGTATAATTGCGTCTATGTAAATTCAGGATCCCTCAGGGTCTATCTGGATAACTTTTGAATTAAGAAATTCTTCAAATTTCTTAATGTCCTTATCAATACTATGTGCTATCCAAACAATAATTGAAAGATCATCAAGGTAACCGGTTATCGGGATTATATCCGGTATAAAATCAAGAGGGTTGATGAAGTACAATAGCCCGGCCGCAATAAGTATTATGGATCGCATTGGGAGTTCCCTGTATTCCCCTTTTACATATGCACGGATCATCTGGACAAATAATTCGACCTTTTCAAAAAGAAGAGCAAGTTTTGTATTTCCGATCTTTATATTCCCGATCTTAACATAAGCATCATAGATCAGGTCCTCCAATTTATCACGATCATTTATCAGCTCTTTTGCATCTTCCAAAGTCTTCCTGAATGCTGTTTTATTTTCGTATCCTTCTTCCATCTCTGTACCTCAGTGGTCTAATAAAACTCTGCAACTTCCTTTTTAAGTTGTGATAAAGCATGACTTATCGGGTCAACCTCATATCGAAAAAAATGATCAAAAATTGACTTGGTCAGATCTACCCCTCTTGCTTCCTCCTTTAATTCCGCAGCCGCCTGGTTGATTATATTGATAACATCTTCAATAGCTTTTTTCACCAATGTCCACCCCTCTTCACTGATATATATCTGTTGTGAAAGGTTATGATTGAACTCTTCCCGAATTTCCCTCACTAAAATCACCTGAAATTCGGTTGCTGAATAGGCTGGATTGTTCAGTCGTAAAATTAGATTATTCGGTGACGATCTTTCTAACAACAGGGCAAGCCGTTCAAACGCCTGCATCCTCATTGGAAGAATGGTTTCGATATTCTTTGACTTCAGTTCAAGATGTTTTTTCTCCACCTCCTTTTCAAGGATATTTTTTAACGTCAGGTAGACAGCATATAATACCAGTAATGCAGGTACTATCAATTTGGCAAATTCAATCAGTGCATCCATGGAAAACTCTTTAATGTGATTCTTTGATAAAACTAACCATTTTTTTTATTTGACCATACATAGGGAACCAGTTGAATACAGTTTTATATATGAATGGATAATTGGTCCCTCATATTGATAACGTATTTGGGATGTCAGATATTTTTCCGTCCTTCGGATAAGGTAACTGTTGCCTTTTGACAAATACCTCCTACAGGAGGATTATACTTACTTATACTGACCTCAATATTATAAATGACTGGAAATTCCCTGAAAATGGCGTCAATTATTCTTTTTCCAATATGTTCAAGCAATTTAGTGGGTTGGTTCATTTCTTTCCTGATAATCCGGTATAATGCTTCGTAATTTACGGTTTCACGAATTTCATCATGTTCAGCAGCACCTTCAACATCAGTTAATACACTTATGTCGACAGCAAATTTGTTCCCGATTACCTGCTCCTCCTTATAATACCCATGATGGGCAAAAAACTCCATCCCCTCTAATGTGATCTTTCCCTGCATAACTAGTCTAATTCATCAAAAAAAGATCCTTCTTCCTGGCTCTTCTTGATAGGTTCCTCTTTCGTTTGTTCAGGAGGCTCCTCCACTTTTTCCTCCAGTACTTCTACTGACTCCTCTGCAATGTCTTCCTGAATTGTCACTTCCTCAACAATATTGTTTTTATCATCCGGCAGATTGATAATACCTTCATTGTTTAAGACCTTGAAAACGGCAGAAGATACTGGAGCCAATCTTATTGAGCAAGCATCACGGGAAGCGGATTTACATTTGAAAGAAACCGGGTTTAAATCAGATAAGATAGTTTCGGAGGCTAAAACAAAAGCAAAAGACATTATTGAAAGTGTTGAGACAAAATCCAGGCAAGTCCTGGAGGATATGATCGGTAAGGTGAAAGAAATAGAAAAACAATACACCGATATCAAAAATCAGAAAGAAGTTCTTCTATCTAGTTTGAAGGGCTTTA
>JBHOSY010000177.1:0-8888 GCA_042584165.1 Bacteroidota bacterium
GTATTATTCTTAGTCATTGCTAAGTTACTTTTCTTTTAGTCGGATGACAGTAATTTTGGATTGCGGATTTTGGATTGCGGAATTCGGAATGCGGATTTTGGATTGTGGGCTGGATTCTCCCTGCCTACCGGTAGGCAGGCTTCAGGGATCAGGGGTCGCGCGGGCAACAAGCACCCAGCACCCAGCAACAGATTTAACGAAACAGATACGTTGTTTAACCACCAAAACTCTTATAAAACTGGTATTACTCGCTACTTTCCTTCTGAGTGTATATCCTCAACAAACCGAATATGGCTGAAACGGACTATCTCCCTGTTTATTGCACTATTTGAACAAACAAAAAATCCTGCCTTTAATGAACCTTTAAATTCGGTTAGTTCAATCGACTGCCTTTCATAGTCATCGCCAAATTTGGATGCCGACATCGTAAAAGTGTTGCCCTTTTTCACCAGCTGGATCATCTCAGCCCCATGTACGTTAAACAGGATTTCCCCGGTGTCAGCACCCTGGCCTTTTCGATACTGCAAAGAGACATCGCCATCTCCCTGCACGACGCAGGCCACGAAAGGGGCATCTGGTTGTGTTGATTGCCTGATTATCAAACCTGCTTTACGATCTTTGTCTTCGGTTAAACCTATTAACGTTACGAGCGCTTCCAATTCAAAATCACTGTTCGATGTTTTCCACAGATAACCGAAATCATCCCTGTACCTGCCGATACCTTCCCCGGCAGCCGCCAGGTAAAAAGCTTGCTCTATCTTATGATAACTTGCTTTGGCTGGTATATCAGCAGATCCAACATCTCCAAATTCTTCAAAAATTCCGATATTCAAATTATGTTGAGATGCCTTATCGCCACTTTTTTCTGGTATAAAATCCACACCGGTCCAACGACCCCGTGCATATTCAAAGAAATTCAGTTCATGCCTTTTCAGGTTGGACCAGTTATTTGATTCAACACGGATCTTTGCTTCGGATGGGATGTCCACACCTGTCCATTGAAGTGTTGCCGGGGCATGAAATTCATTGGTGGGTGGATTTTGCTGAAATAAACCTACCGGCTTATCATTCACATAAACATTATACACACATTCTCCATCTCTTTCAGTCAGGGTATTCAGGCATAGAGTATATACTCCGGCCTTCCCGGGAAACACCCCTTCGGCTGACGCCATATGAAACGTGAAATTTAAATCATCTCCGGCAAGGGCATTTATATTGTCTTCAATATTAAATGGCCCATAAGACTTTCTGTTCGAAGCTTGTCCCTCCCGTTTGAGTATAGGAAAATCATGGATGGCTTCCATCCTTGTGATTTTATCATTGCTTTGCGAAAATGAATTTATGCTTACTGTAAATATGATAAGTAAAAGTGTTTCAATACGTTTCATAATTGATAGAATAAGTTTTTGTTATATCATTTTTCGATTTAATATTTATTCACTGTTTATTTATATTTATTCTCAAGACCAGGATTTACCCTACTTATATCATGGTAACATACTGGTGTTCAGGCACATAATCATTTCATCTCAAGTTTTATCGGCTCAATTTTCGGGATCATCATTTTAAGGATCAATAATGCCAATAAATAAGAGAATCCGGCTATGGATAATATAATAAAATAACTGTTTGTAAATTCCAGAACCCAGCCAATAATGGAAGCTGCCATCGCTCCACCTATGGCACCGGTAAATCCCGATAATCCAACCACGGTGGCGACAGCTTTCTTGGGAAATATATCAGAAACAATCGTAAAGATATTCGATGCCCAACCCTGGTGAGCAGCCGTAGCCAGGGCAATTAATCCGGTCACTATCCATAGATTATTTATTTCCGGGGCTACTACGATAGGAAGCACGATTAATGCACAAATAAGGATCGATGTTTTTCTTGAGTAATCAATACTTTTTCCTGATTTGATAAAGAAAGAGGACAACCATCCGATAGCAATACCCCCAACACCAGCAGTAGAATATATAATAACTAATGGCAGGACCATTTCTTCAAGATTAATCTCAAAGCTTTTATTTAAAAAGGCGGGTCCCCAGAATAAGAAAAACCACCATACCCAGTCGGTAACAAATCGTGACAGGCAAATAGCAATGGTTTGTTTGTAAACAATAATTTCCCGCCACAACATGGTTTTTCCATTGGCCTGTTCCTGGTCACTATGAATATAAATGTACTCTGATTTGGATAGCCTGGAATGATTTTGAGGTATTCTATAAAATACCAACCAGAAAATAAGCCAGATAAAACCAGCAGCACCGGTTATTAAAAAAGCCCATTGCCAACTCCACATTATGGTGATAGAGGTTACAATAACAGGTGCAGTGATCGCTCCAATACTTGAACCGGAATTGAAAAAACCCACTGCCAGTGCCCTTTCCTTCTTAGGGAACCATTCGGCAACGGATTTAACGGCTGCGGGGAAATTTGCTGATTCACCCAGACCGAGGAAAAACCGGGCTATACTGAATGAAAAAACAGATCTTGCGGCAGCATGGGCCATTCCGGCTAAACTCCATGCAATAATTGCAATTGTATATCCAGTTTTTGTTCCGATTTTATCTAATATCCTTCCGGCTAAAAGCAACCCCACTGCATATGCCACCTGAAAGGCAGTGACTATGTAACCATACCCGGCTTCTGTCCATCCCAGATCATCCGCAATAAATGGTTTTAATATACCGATTACCTGTCTGTCAATATAGTTGATAGTCGTTGCAAAGAAGATAAGCACCAAAATACGCCAGCGATAATTACCGATATTTCTGTTCATTAAATTCCTCATACACAAATTTCATGAATACGGTGATATGCTGATGCCTGTTCTTCCGGTGTTCGGCAATAGGTAACCACAACCAATTTCATCCCGGGTGTCCATATCCTTTTCACCGTTTCCTCTATTGTATTGAAATCACCTACGATCCGTGCATTAAGCACAACTCCCGTTTTTTTAAACTTGTGAAAACTTTCGGGTGTTGAGATGGCATCAGGATCGGTTTCCAGGGAAAAGGCACCATCAGCCATAATCAATCCATCGATATTTAAAACATCATCAATCCATTGTTCCCAATTACCACAGGAATGAAAAGCAGGCCCTCCCAGTTTATCACCGATTCTTTTCACTGAATTAACTACTATTTCTGTGTAATGTGCCGGGGATATCATGATTGCATTATCATCACTCATCCCCAATCCTTTCCAGGTCCTGGAAGAGGCAAAACCGTGTCCGGGGCTAACCAGGGCATTTCCAATTAGATTCAGTTGCTCCTCATTGAATGCGATTGATAAATCCGCCAGGATTTCTAATAATTGCTGAGCTTTTTCAGGGTCCACTAACATCTCAATAAGAAAATGGTCTATCGGGCATAATTGACCGACCATATTCAGAGGTGATTGGGAATCTGTTAATGATATGGGAAGCAATCCTTTTGTTTTATCCATGAAAAAATCGATCATTTCAAGGGTGTGCTTTCCAATATTGGTTTTGGCCACAGGTGTCGGCTCATAATCAAGCACCTCCTGAAGAGATGAAAAGCTGATTTTTAAAGCCGGGGCAAGGTGCTCCTGCCATATATACTCACCCCCAAAGGCACTTGATATAGTCCCTATTCCATACCATGGTTCCAGGAAATTAGGCACATCCCCCAAGTATTTCATGCTTTTTTTTAGAGCACCCAATTGCAAATGCAATGAATTTTCCATATCCCTGCAGCCATAAGAAAAACATTCTGCAACACGCATGCGCCTGTAAACCAATACACCGGAATCTGCTTTCCAAAACCTTTCACATTTTTCATTGAGCATTTCAGTATATGCTACGTATTCTGCAAAATCGAAGTCATTGGTTTGAATGGGCACAACATCAGTCGCCTGTGAATCAGAAAGGGAAATATCGAAATTCTTTGTCATTTAGTTTTGACTTAAAAGTTTAACTTTAGACAGGAATAAGTTGATATTTTATTCTGTATTGAAAAAATGAAAAGCTCTGATGTTGCCGGACTGGAATTTTTCTATCATGTTGCAAAGGAAATTTTCGTAAACACGTTAAATATAAAGCTTCACGACTAATTTTTTGAATTATTCAATTAAAACCACAAGGGAGGAAATACTATGTTTAAAAACATCATAAGAACCAGGCATATATTCACACTCTGCATTCTTTTTACACTTCCGCTCATTTCTTCTGCATTCCCGATGTCTTTTAATATCACAGACTATGGTGCCAAAGGAGATGGTTCCACACTGAACACGAAATCCATTCAGTCAGCAATCGACGCATGTGCCAGAAGTGGCGGAGGTACCGTCTATTTTCCGGCAGGCAAATATCTTTCAGGAACCATTTTTCTTAAATCCCATATCACATTGAACCTGGATGCAGGTGCAGTTTTACTGGGTAGTAAAAAATTAAATGATTATCCGGTTACAGTGCCCAGGATTCGCTCCTATACGGATGAATACACGGATAAAAGTCTTATTTATGGAGAAGGGTTAGAACATATAGCCATTACAGGTCAGGGTATGATGGATGGTAACGGCGGCTCTTTCAAAGGCCCCTATAAAGTCCGGCCTTTCATGATTCGTATTATTAGTTGTAAAAATGTATTGATTAAAGATGTAACCATAATAAATTCCCCAATGTGGGTACAGCACTTTCTGGCCTGTGAAAATGTTAATATTGATGGCATTACCGTGAATAGCCGTGTCAATGAAAATAATGACGGGATTGACATCGATGGCTGTAAAAATGTACGCATTTCAAATTGTGACATAATAAGTGGTGACGATGCCATTGTTCTGAAAAGCACCCTGGATAAACCCTGCGATAACGTTACCGTAACAAATTGTGTACTGAGTTCCATTTGTAATGCATTCAAACTGGGGACAGAAACCAATGGCGGTTTTCAGAATATTATATTAAATAACTGTGCCATTTATGATACACCCTTAGCGGGTATCGCTTTAGAATTGGTGGATGGCGGAACTTTAAGTCGTGTTTCAGTATCAAATGTTACTATGAATAATGTCGGCACAGCTATTTTTATCAGGTTGGGTAATCGCGCCCGTCCTTTCAAAGAAAATATGGCAAAACCAGGGATGGGTAAGTTATCGGACGTGATCATCAACAACGTACAGGCAACAAATGTGGGTAATATTGGTTGCTCCATTACCGGATTACCTGAACATCCTGCTGAGAACATCACATTGAAGAATATTCGTCTGACATTCCAGGGTGGTGGTACCCGGGATCTTGTTAATCGTGAAATACCTGAAGTCCCGGAAGTCTATCCCGAATATACAATGTTTGGCAAGTTGCCTGCCTATGGATTTTATTGTCGTCATGCTGAAAATTTGACGTTTAATGATGTTGAACTGGATTTCATAGATCCAGAGGAAAGACCCGCTATCGTTTTTGATGACATTGTCGGTTTAGACTTACATAAGATCAAAGCCAGGGTGATGGGTAGTGAACCACTCATACAATGCAAGGACGTGAGAGACATGTTCATTCAATCTTGCATCGCACCCGTTGATATCGAAACGTTTTTGCATATAAGTGGTAATAGGAGCAAACATATCACCTTATTGGGGAACGATCTGAGTGGCGCAAAAAATCCAATTAAAAAAGAGGACCACATTGAGGTGTATTTAGATTCTAATCGTCTGAAATAAAGCACCTTTAAATGTTTTCATCAGATAATAAAACATCCCTCAAATTTATTAATATGAGAAAAACAATATATCTAATTCCAGCATTATGGTGTATTATTTCGTGTACTCATAAAAACCCGGAGCGCATCATTAATATCAATGATATAAAAATTCACAACGACTTATTTTATTATGGGGATGAGAAGACGCCCTATACGGGTTGGTGTGAGCAATTCTATCAAAACGGGAAAATAAGCAATAAATCGTCAATCAAAGATGGCAAATACGATGGTCCAATGATCAGCTTTTATGAGAACGAACAAAAATCATATGAAGCCAATTATAAACAGGGTATCCTGGACGGCAGTTGTACATCGTGGTACCTCAATGGGCAAAAAAGAACAATGTTTACATATAAAGATGGAAAGGTATCAGGCACCTATATCAAATGGGATTACAAGGGAAATAAGGTTTTTGATAAGGATTACTCCTTTAGTGAACAAAAAGAAAACGGTAAAATAAACATCAGTTCAGAGCAGGATGTCCTCTCAGCAAGAGAAAGACTCATTAAGCATATATGGGGCATTAAGAATTTGCCAGCTGACAGACTTGTTGACAGCGTTGAAACAGATATCGTTTTTATCACGGAAGAGGGAAAAACACCTTATCAGACCCTCTATAATGCTGCTGGGAATCTAAAACAGATCGATCTTTATAGGGTATTTATGCCCTATTCATTTGTTTCAAATGTTTATCATTTCCGTCCGGTAAAAAGCATCAACAAAGTATTTTTCTATCATGCAGGTCATACGCCGGGCGGTTTTCAACCTGAAGACAGTAAAACCAATAACGCTGGTGTTGAACCGGGGCTCGTGGTACCCTGGTTATTAAAAGAAGGTTATGATGTAATCACTTTTACAATGCCCCTTTCCTTTAGTGATTGGCCCACCATGGAAATAGACCATGGTGTTGGGAAAACCAGATTCCCTTCCGGCACCAAAGGTCATAACCTGATGTTCGACTACTTTGAACGGCCTTATACATTCTTTATTGAAGATATGCTGGCTTCAGTAAATTATATTGAAAAACATTATCAATTTGAAGACATATATCTGATGGGGCTATCCGGCGGAGGTTGGGCAACCACATTATACGCAGCCATTGATCCGCGTATTAGATACAGTTTTCCTGTGGCAGGCTCGATCCCAACTTACCTGAGAGTTGGCACTGACATTGGAGATGCAGAACAGGGATATTTAATAGAGTACGACCCGGAGGGATTATACAGTATTGCCAATTTCGAAGAATTATATGTTCTTGGATCCTATGGTGAAAATCGACGCCAAATTCAGATTCTGAATGAATATGATGATTGTTGTTTTTCCGGAACCCGTCACACTTACTGGATCGAGGATGTGAAAGCTGCTGTAAAGAAATTAGGACAAGGGGAATATGACTTCTACCTGGAGCAGGACACCCGAACACATAAAGTTTCAAAGATGACCATGAATGTCATTTTGTCATCTATCAAGGATTGCAAGCTTGAGTTGATGAATGATCCACCAGAAATTGTTGTTGTCGGTAAAGAATATTATTTCAATTCCAAAGTAAAAAGCACGAATGGTTGTGTCCCGGTTAAGAACCTGGATTATAGTCTGATAGTCAGCCCGTCGTGGTTGTCGATTGACAGTCTTTCCGGAATATTAACAGGAAAACCATCCAGGAAAAACGTCGGTGATACCTTATATTCCTATAAAGCGGTCGATGGCTTCGGCGGATTTATTCTCAAGGATGTGAAAATAAAAGTGACAAATGAATAATAGAATTACTTCAACTCAATTTCAATCAGGATAATTCAACTGACCCAAATCTTATCCTTTAACCTCGTTTTAAATTCCGGATTGTGAATAGAATTAGAATATATGAAAGGTATATTTTTATTTTAGTTTTTAAAGAGGTCTATCAATTATCCACTTATATATTTCCAAATCTGGTATTTTGGATGGGAGTAATTTATTGTTGACCTTTAAATTCCTAAAAGAAGGCATTCGTTTATTATAATATTTTATCCTTCAACCTGATTTAGATAGATATGATAGATCGCCGAAAATTTTTAGTCAAATTATCGGGCCTTACAGCCGGAATCATGATACCATTTCCCTCATTACCGGGACTTTCAAAGACTTATAGAGATAAATGGGGAGAGATATTGCCAAAGAGAAAGCTGGGTAAGACAGGTGAAAATGTTACCATGCTTGGATTGGGTGGGTACCATATAGGCTGGACAACGGAAAAAGATGCAATAGAAACCATTGAAGCTGCGATGGAAGGAGGTATCCGTTTCTTCGATACTGCCGAAGGGTATGGACCCCATATCAGTGAAGAACGTTTTGGAAAATTCCTTACACCTAAATACAGGGATCAGATCTTTTTAATGACCAAAACACTGTCAAGGGATGCTAAAACAGCAAGGGAACATCTTGAAGGATCTTTGAAAAGACTAAATACAGATCACATTGATCTTTGGCAGGCACACGCTATTACATCGAAAGAAGATGCAGAAGGGAGGATCAACAATGGTGTTTTTGAATTTATGCAGGAAGCAAAAGCATCCGGCAAAGTCCGTCATATAGGATTCACTGGACATACTGATGCCCGGGCACATGCTTTTCTTCTTAACCGATTAAAATCTGAAGGATTTCTGGAGACAGTACAGATGCCGGTAAATCCTGTAGATGCCGGGCATGATGTCAGCTTTGTGAAACAGGTCATTCCGGAGGCTTTCGAACAACAATATGGCATTCTCGCAATGAAAACGCTTGGCGGCGGACAGTTTTTTGCTGAGAAGCACGAACTGGAAAAGCAAATGTGGGAAACCGATGACCCTGTTGTGCCGGGAAGAATAAGCCTTAAGGACGCGATGAATTTTGTCTGGAGTTTACCTGTTAGCGTGTTGATCACCGGGGCATCGACAAAAAATATGATTAAAGAGAAAATAAAACTGGCAAAAACCCACAAAACACTTAATGACACTGCAAGACAGAAGTTAATCGATAAAGTGGTTGACATTTCCCTGAAAGAAAAAGTAGAATACTATAGGAATAGAAGCTGACCCGAAAATCCGGATCTACACTTTCCAAGTGTATCCCTGACATTCGTAACATACTGAAGAGTTTCCTTGAAAATTATTTTTCTTATAGAATAGCTCATTTTGGAGTTTATTGGTA
>JBHOSY010000178.1:0-8798 GCA_042584165.1 Bacteroidota bacterium
TGAGCAAATCACACCTTCATCCAGGCATGATCTTGCGAAAGAGGTTGAGGATTCATGTATTGCCAGTGGGGGAGAGAAGGTGATTTCAGTTGAAGCCGGGACTTCTGATAGCTTTAACGAGCAGGTATTCGTGACAAGTAATGGATTTGAAGGATACAGGAAAACAACCATTTATTCAGTCGGGGCGGAGATGACAATTCAGGATGAAGGAGACCGAAGACCCAATGGCTATAATCAAGTACGTGCCAGGATGAAAAAGG
The DNA here is from genome assembly GCA_042584165.1 of Bacteroidota bacterium. Taxonomy (GTDB): domain Bacteria; phylum Bacteroidota; class Bacteroidia; order Cytophagales; family Cyclobacteriaceae; genus JBHOSY01. The sequence goes on from JBHOSY010000178.1 coordinate 261, forward strand.
ATCTGCCTGATGCACGAAAGATAGGTGAAGAGACGGCCAGAAGAACATTTGATTTAATGGGCGGCAAGAAAATTCCAACGGAAACGTTGCCAATTATTATTGAGAATCGTGGGGTGTATAGAGTTCTGGGAGGATTGATCAACGCCATGAGCGGTGGAAACGTTCAGCGGAAACGATCTTTCCTTGCTGAGAAAAAAGGAGAAAAGATTGGCAGCAAATTCCTGAATGTGATTGATGATCCATTCATCGAAAAAGGTTTTGGAACCCGTTATTATGATAATGACGGGATGAAGGCTGTCAAGCGCACCATGATCAATGAAGGTGAGTTGAATGATTACTATGTTAACTGGTATTATAGCAGAAAACTTGGATGGGAACCAACAAGCGGAGGTCCATCTAACCTGGTTATAACTCCTGGGAGCCGATCAGTGATAGAGATCATGAAGGATCTTAACCGGGGTATTTTCATTTCTGATTTCATTGGTGGAAATTCAAACTCAACTACCGGTGATGCATCAGTTGGAATTATTGGGCATTTATTCAATAATGGTGAAAAAGAACAAGCCATTGCAGAGATGAATATTGCTTTTAACCACCTGGATTTCTGGAATAAGCTGGTTGAAACCGGGAATGATCCGTATCCATATCCATTTAACAGTTGGTATTTGCCAAGCCTTGTATTTGAGGATGTTGTAGTTTCCGGGAAGTAGTTAATCTTATGATAGCCCCAGGTATAAAACCCAGGGCTAAAAAGAATTATCATTGTAGCCCAGGGTTTTATACTCTGGGTTATTTTTATTTAAATAGTTTTAAATCATTTAATATCTTTATTAATCAAAATCAATCATATGAATTTTTCAATATTCCTTTATCCCATATCCATACGATTTATTGGATTTTCAGCTCTTTTACTATTTGTTTTTATGAACATTACCTTTAGTCAAACCATGAACAAAAAAACTGTAATAGTAGCAGGAGCCAAATTAGCAGTAACCAGAAGTGTTGCCGAGAATATTACATCAATAAAAGAAGCCATTGATTTTGCCAGTAAGGAAAATGCTGATATCCTGCTAACCCCTGAAGGATCATTAAGTGGTTACTGGACCGGTTTCAATCAGGATGAGGTAAAAAAAGGATTGGAGGAGGTGCTTAGTTATGCAGAGAAAGCAGGCATCGGGCTTGCTTTGGGAACTTGTTTTTTTGAACCGGATGATGGTAAATGCTATAACCAGATACGATTTTATGACAAAATGGGAGAATTCCTCGGATTTCACTCCAAAATATTGAGATGTGGAGATCATTTTGATCCTGAGGCAGGTGAGATCAATAGGTTTGCCACAACACCCTTAAGGACTTTTAATTTTGAAGGTATAATCATTGGTGGATTGATATGTAATGATGTCTGGGCCAACCCGGAATGTACCACATTACCAGATGATCATTTAACACAAAAGTTGTCGGCCATGGGAGCACAAATTATTTTTCATGCGGTAAATGGAGGGCGAAGCAGTAATGAATGGTCGAATGTTAACTGGGATTTTCATAGCTCAAACCTGAGGATGAGGGCTAATTCAGGAAATGTTTGGATTGTGACTGCCGATAATTCAGCTCCTGTTGATATCAGGAGTTCCGCACCATCAGGTGTTGTGGATCCTGAGGGAAACTGGAAATGCACTTCAAATGATGCAGGAATAGACTTTTTTGTTTACAAAATAATCCTTGAATAATACCCATATTTAATCTGCTGTAAATATGAAAACTAAATACTGGAAACGCCGTGACCTGTTAAAAACTATTGGAACTGCTGCATTTGGGGCAGCAATATCCCAACCGGCATGGAGTGGTAATCAGGAATCTATGGTATTAGATCTAAAAAAAGATCCGCGATATAAAAAACCAGGGAAGCCACTTACCGCTATTATCCTCGGTGCCGGGGGACGGGGTCATGTTTATGCAGCCTATGCTGAAAAATATCCTGATGAGTTGAATATCATCGGGGTTGCAGAACCAATTCCCTTCCGTCGTGAAAGAATTGCAGAACGGTTTAAGATTAACAGGAAGTATCAGTGGGTAACATGGGAGCATGCATTGGATATTCCAAAATTCGCTGATGTAGCCATCATCACCATGCCTGATCATCTGCATTATAGGCCCGCTTTGCAGGCTATGGAGGTTGGATATGACTTGCTTTTAGAGAAAGCCATGGCCCAAACCTGGCAGCAATGTGTTGATATATATAAGCAGTCGAAAAAACATGATAGAATTGTTGCCATATGTCATGTGCTCCGATATACTTCCTATTTCAGGAAAATGAAGGAGGTTATCGAATCCGGGGTACTTGGTGATATTGTGAGTGTACAGCACCTGGAACCTGTTGAACATATTCACATGTCACACTCGTTCGTCAGGGGAAACTGGCGGAATTCGAAAGAATCCACACCCATGATCATATCCAAGTCATGTCATGATACGGATATCCTGCGATGGGTTATTGGCAAATCCTGTAAGCGAGTAACATCCTTTGGTTCATTAAAGCATTTCAGGGAAGATGCAGCTCCTACCGGTAGCACGGCTCGCTGTTCGGATGGATGTGCCGCAGAAAGCAGTTGTCCATATTCAGCTTTAAGAATATACCTGGAAAACAAAACATGGCTCTGGCACCTGGCAATTCCTGATAATGAAGATGGAACGATATTGCAAGCCCTTAAAAATGGGCCATATGGGAAATGTGTTTACAGGTCCGATAATGATGTTGTGGATCACCAGGTGATGAATATGGAATTTGATGAAGAGATAACGGTAGCATTTTCCATGGAAGCTCTTACCAGTTATGGAGGACGGCGGACAAGGATATTTGGAACGAAGGGAGATCTTGCTGGAGATATGAATGAACTTGTAATCTCAGACTTTTTATCAGGCAAAGAAGAGAAATGGGATGCCAGCAAACATATAGAATTTAAATCTGCTCATGGAGGAGGTGATCATGGACTGGTTCATGACTTTATACAGGCTGTTATTCAGCATGACGAATCTCTGTTGACATCAAATATCGAAGCCAGCATGGAAAGTCATCTGATGGGTTTCATGGCTGAGGAAAGTCGTCTGAACAACGGAGAGGTATTGGCGGTGAACTTGGATTTGGAATAAAGCAGGACACGGAATCCACGAAGAAGACACGGAGGCCACAGAGGATTTAATCCTTGAATCTGGGTTCTAAACCCTGGATTATAATGCCAGTCGTGCCTGCTCTATGTCTTTCGTGTATAATTACAAGCACCCAGCACCATGCAACCAGAAACGATTCACTATGAATTAATAAAAAAAAGAAACATTTTTGGAGCGGAAAAAGTAGCGAGAATGAGGAAAGAACAATTCTTTTTATTAGCCAGCAGCCTATTGATTATATTCAGCGTTTTCATGTTTTCATGCGAAGACGATAGTGTGGATCCGGATCAGATTGATACCACGGATGTAGTCATTAACTACCTGAAAGAACCTGTTTGTACGGAGTCATTTACCCCCAAAACATACACAACCCAGGTCGTGGGTTTTTATCCATCTTACAGGCATGATGTTCTGCCTGTTGAAAACATCCAGTGGGATAAAATTACGCGCATTATATATGCTTTTGCCAATCCATATGCTAATGGAACCCTAAACACAAGTGATCTAACTCAAATGAGCACAATGGTCGAGACTGCACATGAAAATGGAGTAGAGGTATATGTTTCTGTCGGTGGAGGGGGCCAGGGAGAGAATTTCCCAATCATAGCAACCAATGAAACAGTTAGGACAAGATTTGTAAATGAAGTAAGAGAATATGTCTTTGCAAATTGTCTGGATGGTGTGGATCTGGACTGGGAATACTGGACGGGATCGGCTACCAATACTGTAATCCCCGCTGAAAGTAATGGAGTGGTAACCATACTTAAAGATCTCAAGGCTGAGCTTGAGCCTTTCGATTTGGAGATATCAGTAGATGTCGGAGGATCAAATTGGGGTGGTCGTCATTTTTATGATGATGTAGCTGTTTACTCAGATTACATCATGGTCATGTGCTATGATTTCTCTGGGCCCTGGTCAGGACCGGGACCTCATTCATCATTCGAGCAATCCATTGGTTCAGGAGATGACGTAGGGGCACTTGGGCTGGCGTACTGGGTGAATTACAGGGAATTTCCGAAAGAAAAAGTTATGCTTGGTGTGCCATTTTATGGACGTGATTTTGATATTGGCGGAGGAGAAGGTGTTACATATGCTAATATTGTGAATGAGTATCCGGAGGCGCCCAATAAAGATCAGGTAGATAATATCTACTACAATGGAATTGAGACGATGGCTCGCAAAACGCAATATGTCCTGGATAATGCTTATGGTGGGGTCATGATCTGGGAGCTTGGCCAGGATGTGGGACCAGAAGCAGACAGTATCAGTTTATTGAATGCTATTCATACAACGATTTACCCTGAATAATTTTATTCTCACCTGGTAATTTTAATTTCCAGAAGACCTTCAGAAGCAACTATTAGCGTCTTCTTAGATTTATAGATACCAAAGTCTCTTATCTCATAATTTTTAAGCTTAAGTGGTTCACCCAGAACCTTAATCTTCACCTGAAATCCCTCATTGGTTTTTTCCTGATGAATAGTACCATATGTGTAGCCGTTTGCCCAGAAATAGGTCCCTTCGATAGGTTTGAATTTCATGATTTGGTCTACTGCAGAATAATGAAATCCAGTGAGTGCGAGCACTTCAGCATAGGCGGCCATGGCTCTCGCATAATGATGACCACATTCTGCTTCATCAAATGGGCTTCGCTTTTTACCGTCATATCGATCTCTGACACTTTTAATTACCTTCATGGCTTCATCTGTCAATCCTTCATAGATCATCCCCACAGCAGCCGTATACTCAAATCCAGTCATCGCTTCAGAGAAATAGGGGAAAGGTGCATCTGGCCGGTCATAAGGGAAACTGGCCATCAACAACGCTGATTCATTCCCAAGTACGTAAGATCGCATATTATTGAAATGGCCATGCATGGATGTTTTGTAATTATATCTCATAATACTTTTCAGTGTCGTTTTCACATGGCCCTGATCAACCAGGTACCCAAGATCACAGATATGGGCCATATATTGGCCGACCAGTTGATCTACCAGACAGCCATTCCCCAGTTGGAATGCGGGATTGGAATAATCTCTGGTCCCCATTCCTATGGTTAGCCCCTTCGCAATTAAGCTGCCGTCTTCCGGAGGTTGAATGATCTGGATATAGTATTCACCGTTAAATAGATTTTTGTCCGTCCACTCGCTACCTGCCAGGAACAGGCTGTTGCATTTTTTTGCAAATTTGCGGTCTCCAATGTGTTTTGCCATTTCTTCGGCAGCCCGGAGTGCGCCGAGGTACCAGATCTGCATCTGGGGATTCGGACCGAAATATTCAACATCCATGGTATTATGCTGGCATCCTTCCATCACTCCATCCTGGTCAGCATCCCAACCTCCTTCAACCCAGCAAAAGGAAGTTGCATTTTTAACGTCTGGCCAAAGTTTTTTCAACAAATCATCGTCTCCGGATAACTGCCAGTCACGGTACATTTTCATGATGGTGCCCAACTGACCATCTGCTGCTGCTTGATTCTTTACTTGAGCCCTTTCAATTGGAAGATAGGTCCTGAAACTCATCAACCCTTTGTTATTTGTAGAATGCTCAAATTCAACTAAGCGCATATTCATCGCCAGATCCCCGAAAATAAATGGAGTTGTCTGCTCATAATTCCATACATGCGTGCAAGATCCCTCACAACATCCGGAGACATCATTACATCCTTCCCATCCAAAAAACAGGCCATCCGGTGTTCTGAAACAGGTTTGTGTACGTAATGTACTCATATTGAATAAAGCGGATTCTTTAACAACATCCGGTAAATCACTGCCCAGGAAGGCACTAACAAACGCTATGGTTTTTCTTTCCAGTTCAGGAAGTTTTTTATTGGTTTTAACTGCCACATCCCATGCATTTTCATATTGGGTTGTATAATAATTTCCTACCCGGGCATTAGCCCATGCAACACGATTTGGGAAGTGCCAGGTGATATAAAAATTAAACGTTCCTATTTTACCGGGCTCTATTGTCTGTTTTACAGCAAGTGATCCCCTGGGTGTATTACTTCCGCTGAAAGGTTTATCCTTTAGTCTGCCATCATCACTGAAATCATCCCATAGTTCAAGAATATCGTTGTTCCAGCCAAGGGTGGATTGTGATGTCCTGTAAGTTACATCATCCTTATTGGATGTACTAATAGCCATTGTACCCCACTGTTCATCAAGTGAATCCAGTTCGTGGGAATACATAAAAAGGCCTTTAAGATTGCCGTCAACCTGGAATATGTTTCTGTTTCGTTGTGCTCCGATGGGATTATAATTGCCTTTCCAGTCTTTCTCAACTTCAGATCCATCAAATCCTATAAAGTTTTCGAACGATCCGCATACGGATACATCCAGATTTACATTACTCGTATTGGATACTTCATATTTAAGGATCATGACAGGAATACCACTGTCATCTGCATTAGCTGGAATTAAGGGATTATATGCCTTTACTTTTACTTTTACAGGTATGTCGGGATCATCCAGGTTCACCTGGCCAAAAGGATAGGCTGTATCGAACGAACAATTACGAAATCTTGGCAGGCCATGATTATTCACGCTTTCTCCTTGTTTTTCCTCGTAATGGCTGATATCGATCGGTCCCATCAGGGCCAGAGTTTTTGATTTCTGATTCTCCTGAATCACATTGATGGCAAAGAAAGGTGCCCGGTTTCCCTGGGGGGTACCGCAAAATCCCTTGGCTGGTCTGTTCACAATCTCCCAGTCACGAAGGTCCCCGATACCACCAAGCGAAATAGTACCTGTACCAATCCCACCTACGGGTAAAGCAATTTTTGACAAGTGTTCCTGATCATAGTGTTTTAACACAGGCCATTCGGTTGTTTGTGCTGAAACAGTAAGACTGAAGAGAATAGAAATGGATATTGATTGAATTTTAAAAAGTCGTTTCATGTTGAAAGGTGGTTTATTAAAAACAAGTAAATGACTGATAACATTATAAGGATAATATGTCCAAGATACGAAACAAGCGTGGTTAATTCCATTAGAAATAGAGTTATAGATTTTTATTGAATTTAGTGTGAGTCAATTTTTGAGTCATATTTTTATACAAGGAACCACAAAGATTATACTCCATGGAGAAAATGGTCTTAAATTCCATATGAAGCATATTACATTAACTATGCAGTCAGAACTGGGAGATGCATTGACTTACAATGCTGGAAGGGAAAACCGGGAACCAGATTACATAGAAAGCATTGAATCAGAGCAGTAATTAGCTATGTTGTATCGATTGTCCTTGTATGAATTATACCATCCAGTTTAACAAACCAGGAATACAACCCTTTTTCGAGTGTTTGCTTTTCTTCGTTTTTTAAGTCCCAGTAAATTTCAGCTTTCGATGTCTGGGTAGTTGTGGATTTGAGATTTCGGACAATGAGTCCTTTTTCGTCCTGAATAAATGATTCGATTCTGTGGTCTCTTCCTGATTTGTCCATGAATACATCCAATTGAAGCCCATTGCCCGACACATTTACGTTACCAATCCTTGATTGTGGTTTTTCCAGGGATGGTAAAACAGTTTCAATCATCTGATTAGTTTGATTAATTGCATGGAGTCTGTCCATTGACTTATTTCCCAGCTCATGTACTTTTTCTGCAATGCCTAAGAAAGAAGCGTTGGGATGTCCATCCTCAGCCCTTCCATCCTCACTACTCAAAACAGGATAGTTATTCTTGATACGGGCTTTGTTTATCATATTCAGAAGATATGTGTCGATAGCTACCGGGTCCTTGCTTACTGCAATGATATTGCCTTCGAATACCCTGCCTGCCAGTGGTCCTCCGTCATATAATCCTGCCAATGCATCCAGAACATTTAGAATGCTGGGAGAATGTTTTTCTATATTTTTATAAAATGTAGAACCACAAATCCGGGTTCCGGCAAAAGGAGTATCGGGATTCATCCATTCATCGCCGTGTGTTGCATAACAGTTATCAGTACAACCGTAGGTATTCTTCATTACGCCGGTTATACCTGCCGAACGGTGGTCTTTGGCAACTGCCACATTGATCATGAAATCATTCTCATAAACGGCCGGAACGATTCTCTGCGGTGCCTGGTATTCAGTTGGGAAATCAGGTGCAGCTATAAAACCAGGTGCATCTTCAGGGATCTCTGTATCCACCCTTCTATTAATCCAATGTAATACGGGCATCCCCGAGCCAGTGCTTTTATATATACCATTCTCATTTGCAATTACCGGTCGATACCCCTGAAAAATAGCATTGGCTCTGCCTGGTATAATTGCATGGCCTAGATCATATATGGTAATATTTTCAATTGGGAAAGTCCCTCCAAGCATTTGCGTTAATCCAGTGGTTATGGCTTCGGTAACGGCCGCTTTTGCACCAAATGGGCAGAATG
>JBHOSY010000179.1:0-8713 GCA_042584165.1 Bacteroidota bacterium
GCTGATAACAAAGCCAACATTATGATCTCAGTAAATTCAATCATGATGTCTATTTTGTTCTCGGTACTTTTTCGCCGATTTGAAGAATATCCGAGTCTCATTCTTCCGGCTATTATTCTTAGCGTTGTTTGTACCCTCACAATTATCTTTGCTATTCTTGCCACCAGACCAAACCTGACCAGAGGTTTATTTACCAAGGAAGATATTGAAAAAAGGAGGACAAATCTTCTATTCTTTGGGAACTTCCATAGAATGCCTTTATCCGATTATGAATGGGGTATGCGACAATTACTGGAAGACAGGGACTGGCTTTATGGGAGTATGATCCGTGATATTTATTTTTTGGGGAAAGTACTTGGCAAAAAGTACAGATTGCTGAGAATTTCCTATACAATCTTTATGTATGGGTTGGTAATATCTGTAATCGCTTTTGCCATTGCAGTGATCTTTTTCCCGACGCATACCATATAGATACTGGTTAAAATTCTTCTTCTTATGAAAAATATTACACTAATATTACTATCAGTAATTCTGTTTTGCTGTTGCCAACCTGCCGATAAGAAAGGTGCCTTTCCTTACCAGGATGAGAATTTATCACTAAATGAACGGATAGATGACCTGATTGACAGAATGACGCTTGAAGAGAAAGTTGGTCAGCTCAATTACGACGCTCCGGCCATCGAGCGACTGAATATTCCGAAATATAACTGGTGGAATGAATGCCTGCATGGTGTTGGAAGGGCTGGGCTGGCAACCGTTTTTCCACAGGCAATCGGTTTGGCAGCAAGCTGGAACCAGGAATTGATGTATGATATCGGTAATGTCATTTCGAATGAAGCCAGGGCTAAACACCATGAATTCGCCCGATTGGGTAAAAGATCAATATATTATGGTTTGACATTCTGGACTCCAAATATCAATATATTTCGAGATCCCAGATGGGGGAGAGGACAGGAAACCTATGGGGAAGACCCCTATTTGTCTGGACAGCTGGCAGTTCCATTCATTAAAGGGTTGCAGGGAAATGATGAGAAGTATTTAAAACTGGTTGGTACTGCCAAACACTTTGCAGTTCACAGTGGTCCTGAATCCACAAGACACAGTGTCAATATTGAAGTGAGCGAAATTGATTTACGGGAAACTTATCTGCCTGCATTTGAAGCAACTGTTAAAGAAGCCAATGTTGCATCAATAATGTGTGCCTATAACAGGGTACGCAACGAGGTTTGTTGTGGAAGTAATCTTTTATTGAACAGTATTCTAAGAGAAGAGTGGAATTGGCCAGGATATGTTGTGTCTGATTGCTGGGCTATCCATGATTTTTATAGAGATAATGGACATTATGTAAGTAATAGCGCTGCGGAAGCTGCTGCCCTGGCCTTTAAAACCGGTACGGATCTTAATTGTGGCATGACATCTCCTCATCTTGTTCAGGCAGTGGAAGAAGGACTTATCACGGAGGATGAAATCGAGATTCCACTTAGAAGGCTTATGGAAGCCAGATTCAAGCTGGGGATGTTTGATGATGCTGAATCTATACCCTATTCAAAAATTCCATATAGTGAAGTACGAAAACAGGAAAATCTTGATCTGGCGTTAAAGGCATCCAGAGAATCTATCGTATTACTGAAGAATAATGGCATTCTTCCGTTGAAGAAAGGCAATAAGAAAGTGGCGATTATTGGACCAGTAGCCAACGATTACCGGGTCATGCTGGGTAATTATCATGGGTCCACTGATAAAATTATCACCCCGTTTAAGGGAATAGTAAAGGAGCTCGAAGAATTCGGTGCAGAAGTCAATTATACTCCTGGATGTCTATTAACAAATGGAGTTCCATTGTTAAAGCCTGTAGGCAAGGAATATCTTTTTATTGATTCAGATGGCTCAACGAATGGGATAGATGCACGTTATTTTGATAATATGGATTTTGAAGGAGATCCTGTAATTACTAGAGAAGAAGAAGAAATTGACTTTTTCTGGAATGATAAAACACCTGTCTCTGGGGAAATGGCTGACATATTTTCAGGTTTTTATAAAGGTTACATTAAAGCCCCTGTTACAGGAAATTATTCAATTGGGATTAATGCATGTAATGGTGCAAGGTTCTATTTTGAAGATTCATTGGTAATTGAATTCAGGAATGAGCATCATCCGACTCAAAAAACAATTGATGTAAACTTGAAAGCAGGAGCGCTATATTCAGTTAAGATCGAGTATTATAATTTTGGCAATGATCCTCAGGTTCATCTGTTATGGAGTATTCCTGGAATAAATTACGAAAGGGAAGCCATCGATCTGGCTAATGAATCGGATCTTATTGTACTTGTGATGGGTCTGTCTCCCTTCCTTGAAGGGGAGGAAATGCCGATACATGTTGAGGGTTTCTCAGGAGGTGACAGAACTGACATAAAGTTACCTGAAACCCAATCTAATCTTATTCAGAAAATTAAAGCCCTTAACAAACCAACTGTTCTGGTTCTAATGGGTGGGAGTGCTGTTTCAGACTTATGGGCAGTTAATAATGTTGAAGGCATACTTTATGCATGGTATCCTGGTGAATTTGGTGGCCAGGCAATTGCAGATGTACTTTTTGGAGACTATTCGCCTTCAGGAAAATTGCCGGTAACATTCTATAAAAAGATCACTGATATTCCTGAGTTCGAAAACTATAACATGGAAGGACGAACTTACAAGTACTTTAATGGCGAACCGCTTTTCCCATTCGGACATGGTATGAGTTATACCTCATTTATATTTGAGGATTTAAATGTTTCTTCAACTGACGTGACACCTGAAAAGGATATTATAGTAAAAACGAAGGTCCGTAATACGGGCAATATGATTGGAAGTGAGGTTGCCCAACTATACATGAAAGATCTGGAGGCAACAGTCCCGGTACCGAACATTTCTCTTGAAGGATTCTCGAAAATCATGCTGAATCCCGGGGAAGAAGCAATCATCGAGTTTAGACTGTCAGCAAAACAATTTGCAGAAATCAATACTGATGGCAGATATTATCTGGAACCGGGAGAATTCGAACTTTTTGTTGGAGGTAAACAACCCGGCTTCTCAGGCATCGCTGACGCTGGAAGCACAAATGTTACTAGCCTTAAGGTAGCATATAAAGGTGATAGGATCCTGATAGATTAGGAGAATGGCTATTCCAGTGGAAAGGGCCATACGAAATGTCATTTATTCATACCCCTGTGTTTTGAAAGGTATGTGTACATCCCTGCACATACAGGAATATCATGTTAAACAGGATTCCTGATAATTCTATTTACCTAGTCGTGAATTTATAAACTGTTGTGCTTGTGAACTCTTCTCCAGGGGCAAGTTCTGCAGATGGAAATTGTGGTTGATTCGGTGAATCCGGTAAACATTGTGTTTCCAAACAAAGACCACTGCGTTGGTGATAGGCTTTACCTGATTTCCCAATTAATGATCCATTAAGGAAATTACCTGTGTAAAACTGTACTCCTGGCTGTGAAGTTTCTACCTCCATCAGACGTCCGCTTGTTGGTTCATATACCGTTGCACATGGCCTAAGTGTTCCAATCACCCCGTTTACTACGTACGAATGATCATAACCAGTCCCATTTTTAATTTGAACGTGATCAGCCTCGATTCGCTCACCAACTTTATGCGATTCTCTGAAATCGAAAGGTGTTCCTTCAACCGGTTCAATATTCCCAAGTGGGATGGAAAAGCTATCAGTTGGAACATAGTTGTCAGCGTTGAAGGTCATGATGTGATCCAGAATATCTCCCTGACCTTCACCTTTCAGATTAAAATATGCATGGTTAGTTAGATTCAGAACAGTTTTCTGATCAGTCGTTGCATGGTAATCAATCCGCAGTTCATTTTCTTCGGATAGGGTATAGGTGACTGTTACTGAAAGATCCCCGGGATACCCTTCCTCTGCATCCGGGCTGATATAAAACAACTTTATACCAACATGATCATCACTTATTATCTTTTCTGCGTCCCACACTTTTTTATCAAAACCAATAATCCCTCCGTGCAGATGATTGGGACCATTATTGGTGACAAGTGTATACTCCTTGCCATCCAGTGTGAATCGGCCACCTGCAATCCTGTTCCCGAATCTACCAACAATGGCTCCAAAGTAAGGGTGTCTTTCCAGGTATTCCTCAAGAGTATTGAATCCAAGTGTTACATCATCGATCTTGCCATTCCTATCAGGCACGCTGATGGCGGTTATAATTCCTCCATAGTTTGTAATACACACCTCCATCTCATTTGTATTTCTAAGTGTATATAAGTCTACAGGTGTGCCTTCCCTGGTTTTCCCGAAATCGGATTGCGTAATTCTTTCCATGGTTTTATCTGTTGGTGTACAATTAAGAAAAATTATTGCAAGTATTAAAAGTCTAAATCTTCGCATACAGCCAGTTTATTAAAAAATTCAATGAAACTTAAAAGTACAATAAAAATAAAAAACCTCCACGTATATTATTTTAGTGAAGGGTCATTAGCTTGGATAAATTACAATCTAAAGTATGGATTTTAGGATCAAGCATAGTTTAGATAGTCATAAAAACCAATTCATATAGTGGGATTCAAGCATAATTATCAGCGTATATCTTTAATCGGGTCTTTAGATCTTTCCTTGCTATATGTATCCTGTTTTTCACAGTTCCAATGGGTATATCCAGCTTTTCCGCAATCTCATGGTATTTGAAACCACGGAAGTGCATGAGAAATGGGACTTTATAAGCTTCATCCAGCTTCTCCATAGCTTTTTTAATGTCTTTCATCGCAAAACTGTTGTAGGCCAAATTTTCAGCAATATTATCCGATGAATTAATATAATGAAGATTTTCAGTGGTATCAATGAATGTGTTTCTTCTAACCATTCGCTGGTAATTTGTAATAAAGGTATTCTTCATGATAGTAAATAACCATGCTTTCAGGTTAGTGCCATCTTTAAATTTCTCCATGTTTGAGAATGCTTTTAGAATAGTTTCCTGAAGTAAATCCTTGGCATCCTCGTCATCCTTTGTCAATTTAAGAGCAAATGGCTTTAATGATTTTGATATGGTTTTAAGTGAATATGTGAATTCAAGAGCTGTCATTCCAGTTTAATTTATTTGTTCAAGCAAATGTAAAGTTTGTTGAACAAAAAACAAATTTATTGTTTAACAAATATATAAATAAATTAAACAACATTAGGCGTTTTGAATAATTTGAGTATTTAGACTAATTAAAAATAAATAAAAATAATAGAATAAAGCGAATTATAGAGCATATATCACAATTATTTGCCTGACAACAAATATACATAGTTAACATAAATGTTTAACCATAATTTAACATTTGTCGGCTATGCGACTATTTGATTTGTCAAAAAACCAAGACTGGAAATGAAGAATTTGGTATAACTCACGAATATTAGACTGGTATATCCGGAGATAATTATGCTGCTATAGTGAGATCATTTCCTCCTCGATGTCCTGTTTTTCCTCAACGAAATCGATAAGGTCCTGCAATTTGTTCATTATTGTAACCTTATTGTTGATAATAATCTCCTGCCCGATTACCTGGCGTCCTGTAATTAATAGATGGGATTCAGGAAATTTTTGCAATAACTGATCAATATATCCCTGAACTTCATTTTTAGTAGGATGACAAGTCATAATTGTGAAAAGATAATCAGGTTTATGTTGACGATATACAGATTCTACCTCATTTAATGGCATACATTGACCAAGGTAAATTACTTTGTTTTTTCTGGATTTAATTATATAAGAAGAAAATAACAGGGTTAGCTCATGCATTTCACCATCGGGCAGGAACAGAAGAAATTTCTTATTGAAATCAGTACCGAATACAGCCTGACCATCCAGGGCAACAATGATTTTTTGCCTGATGAGATTTGAAACAAAATGTTCCTGGGAGGGTGCAATGGTTCCAGTTTGCCACAGAATTCCAATTTTTACCAGGAATGGCGATAAAATATGGAGCATGGTACCCTCAAATCCGTGCTGTAAAAAATTTGTATTAAGGATCTTCTCAAACCGATCTTCATCACATTCAATCATTGCAAGGGTTAATTCATGGATTTGTTCAGGATAACTGAGTTTTTTATCAGTAATCTTAACAACTTCATCCCTCAATTCTTTGTACTGCATTTTGGAGATCTTACTGATCTTGTGTCCGTTATCTTTGAGCAAGGAAATATTGAGTACAAGTTTGAGATCATTGTCATCATAATACCTGATATTAGTATCAGTACGTTTTGGATTGATGAAATTGTATCTCTGCTCCCATATTCGAAGAGTATGAGCTTTTATTCCAGATAATTGTTCAAGATCTTTAATTGAATATGTCGCCACTGTTTGATATCACATTAGAACGCATGTAATTACATAACACAAAGTAATCTACAAATGTTTAATTAAAGTTATATATTCCATACATCATAATTGAAAAAATGAAAATTTGTTTGATACCTGAAGAAAATCACATAAATATCAGTTATCAGAACAAAACATATTACAATCTTTGATATAAGATCATGCGATTAATGGTATTTGTGAAAGAAATATTAACTCGTAAATCATAAGTAATTTATAAATGTTTTTATATAATCTTACCGTAAGTATTGAACATGATGTGGAAATTTCATGGAAGGATTGGATCAGGGGTGTTTATATTCCAAAAGTTATGGCAACCGGTCTTTTTTCATCGGTAAAACTGTACCGCTTGATCGAAGATCCGAATAGTGATGATGCAACATATTCCGTTCAGTTTTTTACTGATACAATTCAGGACATTGAGAAATTTCTTAAAGACGAAGCTCCATTACTTGCTGCTGAACATCAACAGCGGTTCCATCATAAACATGTTGCATTCAGGACGGTTCTTCAGGAAGAGAAATTATAATTCAAAAGTTGTTCCCGGGAAAGGCGACAATTTACCCATTCTCCATCAAATGAAGCACCAAGTTTCCTGTAGAATTCTATGGCGGATTTGTTCCAGTCAAGAACCTGCCATTGCAATCCGGTACAATTCAGTTTTAAAGCTTCTTTAACCGTTTCATCCAGGAGTCTTTTGCCAATTCCATTATTCCTGTATTTCTCTGTTACGATAAGATCTTCAAGGTATAATAGTTTGCCTTTCCAGGTAGAATATCGATAATAGTAAAGGGATAATCCAATTATCTGTTTATTTAGAAGTGCAACAATAAATCCAAACACCGGCTGTTCACCGAAACCATCCTCCGTCATTTGCTCAATTGAGTTTTCAACCTCATGAGGAGCCTTCTCATATTCCGCCAGTTCCATTATCAGGTCAAAAACCTGGGGGAGATCTTCTCTAGCTCCTCTTCTTATAATTATATCCTTTTGCATGATTTAATTATTAAAATCCCAATATTCTAAAAATCGGAGGAAGATAGTGTTCTGTGAAAAGTAACGTAATAGAAGTCGAATTCATTAATTATATGTACGTACAGTGGCTATATCTTTTCAAATCCTGTGTAAGGTATGAGAGCTCTGGGTATTCTGATACCCTCAGGACCCTGATTGTTTTCAAGTATTGCCGCCACAATTCGAGGTAACGCTAGAGCACTCCCATTAAGGGTATGTAAAAGTTGATTCTTACCATTCTCATCTTTGTAACGGAGTCGCAACCTGTTGGCCTGATATGTCAAGAAGTTACTGATAGAACTAACCTCAAGCCATTTCTTTTGTGCTGCAGAATATACTTCCATATCATAGGTCATTGCAGAAGTAAAGCCAAGATCACCTCCACAGAGTTTCAACATCCTGAAAGGCAATTCAAGTTTGGTTAATATTTCTTTCACATAATCGCACATTGCATCGAGTGTTTTGTACGATTCTTCAGGTTTGGTGATTTGCACAATTTCTACCTTATCAAATTGGTGAAGTCGATTCAGTCCACGAACATGTGAGCCCCATGATCCAGCCTCTCGTCTAAAACACAGGGTATAGCCGATATTCCGGATAGGAAGATCTTCTGGTTTCAGGATAACATTTCTGTAAAGGTTTGTGATGGGAACTTCTGCAGTTGGTATCAGGTATAGCTGGTCTTCAACTGTTGCGTACATCTGACCCTCTTTATCGGGAAGCTGACCTGTCCCGTATCCGGAAGCCTGGTTTATAAGTACTGGGGGTTGGATCTCGTTATAACCCGCTTTTTCACCCTCGTTAAGAAAAAAACTTACTAAAGCACGCTGTAATTTGGCACCCTTCCCTTTATAAACGGGGAAACCTGCACCGGTAATTTTGTTACCCAGTTCAAAATCTATGATATCATATTTTTCAATCAGGTCCCAATGAGGTAATGCATTTTCAGGTAATACAGGAAGTGTGCCCTGTTCGAATATGATCTCATTGTCTTCACTTAAGTTACCGGTAGGAACACTTTCATGTGGTATATTCGGGATGTTATACAATGCCTGTTTCAGGTATTCTTCGGATCTGCTGAGCTTTTCACCCAGTTCTTTGCTTTTTATTTTAAGGTTGGATGTTTTTGATTTTGCAGTTTCGGCTTCCTCTTTTTTCCCTGCTTTCAGCAATTCCCCGATGCTTTTTGAAATAATGTTGAGCTCACTTAAAACGGCATCAGAATCAGTTTGCGTTTTACGGCGTACTTCGTCAAGTTTAATTATTTCATCAATCGTGACCTCAGGTGTGTGGAAATTTCTCTTTTTTAATCCAGC
>JBHOSY010000180.1:0-8688 GCA_042584165.1 Bacteroidota bacterium
TTTCAAGACTTGGGAATCCGTTGAAGGATATAGAAGCTGCTATCGAAAATGTAGGTAGAATTGAAATCTATAAACTGGAAAAAAACCTGCCACTTCTGGCTACTACAGCCGGAGCTGCCCCAATGATTGGATTCCTTGGAACCGTAACTGGCATGATTAATGCATTTATCTCCATTGCACAAGAAGAAGGTACAGTGAGTCCAAAATTATTATCAACTGGTATCTATGAAGCCATGATAACCACTGCAAGTGGTCTGTTTGTGGGGATCCTTGCTTACATCGGTTATAATTATCTTGTCACCAGGGTACAAAAACTGGTGTACCAGATGGAAAATACATCGATCAATTTCCTTGATCTACTACAGGAACCACGTTAACATGGACCTGAAATCAAATCAAAAAATCCAGGCAACATTCAGTATGTCATCTATGACAGATATTATATTTCTGTTATTGATCTTCTTTATGTTGACAGCCTCATTTGTCACGCCTTCAGGTATGCCTGTTAACCTGCCCAGCAGTAAGAGTTCGCCGATTGTAATGCAAAAGGTCAGCGTAACCATAACTGCTGACCGTAAATATTTTGTTAATGAACAACGTACTACGATCAGAAGGCTTCCGGACGATTTGAAAGCTGCTTTAAAAGGACAGGAAGGTGTAGTCGTTTTACATATTGACAAATCTGTGCCAACAGAAAATCTCGTGGAGGTTGCCAGTATTGCAACATCACTTAAGGCTAAAGTATCAATAGCAACCAAGCCAAATTAAAATGGACAATCAGGAAGACATAAGGCGGAAAAGAATTAGCCTTGGTATATCCATTGGTATTCATGCTATACTGGTTGTTATATTCCTGTTCATACTTGCATGGAAGGAACCATATCCACCTATTCCTGAATATGGAATTGAGTTGAACTTCGGATTAGATGAAGGAGGATCTGGCGAAATTCAACCTATTCAGGAATCTGCTAATGAAGTGGTAGATCAATCAGACAATGAGCCAATATCAGAGGAAGAAGTCATTGATGAGACTGAAATAAAAGAAACTGAAGAAGCAGTTCAGGAAACTGAAGTACCAATCGAGGAGGTTGAGACAGAAATCGAGGAATCGATCGATGACAGCCAGATGGAAGACTCACCGGATGTAATCGAACCTTCTAAGGAACAGCCGGTTGAAGATATTAAGGAAGAGGTAACGGAGGAAACTGAAGTAAAACCAGTACCGGCCCCACCTGTTGAACAATCTGCCACTGAATCACCTTCCACACAGGAAAATACACAAAATGAAAGTACCAGTCATGGAGACAATGCTGATGTTCTGGGTGATGAAGGCAGTGAAACAGGCGAATTAGATGCACGTGCTTTATATGGGACTCCGGGCGGAGGTGGAGGTGCTTCACTCGATCTTGCAGGATGGATCTGGGACTATGCTCCCGAACCCCAGGACACGTCAGATGAATATGGGCGAATCGTATTTGAGATTAAAGTTGATGATCAGGGAGAAGTAATTGGTGTAAGAACCCTGGAAAAAACTGTCAGTCCAAATGTTGAAAAAGTTTACAGGGAAGAAGTAGAATCCCTGACTTTCAGCCCAACATCTGCAAACACAGTCCCTGCATCAATATCTACAGGTCGGATCACTTTTATTATTAAGGTCAAATAGATTTCTTTGCGGAGTGAATTACCGCGAATCTCTAGATTTTTTATACAGCAAGTTACCGATGTACCAGCGGATCGGTAAAACTGCTTTCAAAAAAAACCTTTCAAACACACTTGCCTTATGCCGTAATCTGGATAATCCTCAAAATGACTTCAAATCAATTCATATTGCCGGTACTAATGGAAAAGGCAGTTCAGCTCATATGATCTCAGCTGTTCTTCAAAGCGCAGGATACAGGGTAGGATTATATACTTCCCCGCATATAAAGGATTTTACTGAACGAATATGTATCAATGGTCAATCCATCCCTGAACATGAAGTCGCTGATTTTGTAGATCAGAATCAAAATATAATTTCCAGGATCAATCCTTCCTTTTTTGAGGTAACAGTTGTGATGGCATTTTACTATTTCGCCAAACAGGAGGTGGATTTAGCAATTATAGAGACAGGTTTGGGTGGTCGGCTGGATTCAACTAATGTAATTGTTCCAGCAGTATCCTTAATCACAAATATCGGAATGGATCATCAGGAAATGCTGGGTGACTCTTTGCCTGAAATTGCCTTCGAAAAGGCCGGTATTATTAAAAATGGTATTCCTGTGATAATATGTACTACTCAGAATCAGGTAGCTGACGTTTTTATAAATAAGGCAGAGGAACTTAAATCCCCAATTATATTTGCCGAGGAAGAGTTGTCAATCAACCGATTGGAAAATTGTGAATTCGAATTAATATCAGGTGACACATTTTATCCATCGATAATAAGACTTGATCTGAAAGGTGACTATCAACAGAAAAATCTTCCCGGGGTACTCGTTACCTTGAAAAAACTTTCTGATTGTGAGTTTGCGATCACTCATGAAAATATTATTGAAGGATTAGGAAATATTACCAGGTTGACAGGATTAAAAGGCAGATGGCAAATCCTTTCCCGAGGTAAGCCATTAATAGTTTGTGATGTCGCTCACAACGAGGATGGAATAAGGGCAATAATGAATCAACTTGAAAATACACAATCAGATAAAAAACACATCGTGTGGGGTATGGTAAATGATAAGGATACCGGAAAGCTTCTGAATTTACTGCCAAAAGACGCACTTTATTATTTTTGTGAGGCTCAAATCCCGCGGGCATTAAAAGTTGAAAAACTTAAAACTACTGCTGAAAGTATCGGATTAGTTGGAAATTCATATCCCAGTGTAAGTTCTGCAACAGCGGAAGCGAAAAAACACGCAACTGATAATGATCTGATCTTTATAGGGGGAAGTACATTTGTAGTTGCAGAAATTGATGAATTATAAGGATGGGTAGAAGTAAACTTCTTAAATTCCTGGATAATGACCGGAGATCAAATGTAGTTCAACCCGGGAAAAACTCATTTGAAACGATAAAAGGCAATTGGCGTGAAATCCAATTTCAGAATGAAAATCCTATTGTTCTGGAACTTGCCTGTGGCCAGGGAGAGTATACTGTCGGGTTCGCCAGGAAGATACCGGAAAAGAATTTTGTAGGTGTTGATATAAAGGGTGCGAGGATCTGGACAGGAAGTAAAACTGCTGAAGAAGAAGAACTTAAAAATGCTGCCTTTTTAAGAGTTCATATCCAAAATCTGGAAATGCTGTTTGATATTAATGAAGTTGATGAAATATGGATAATACACCCGGATCCAAGACCAAAAGATAGTGATGAACACAGAAGACTCACACATCCACGATTCCTGGATATGTATAGAAATATTTTAAAATCCGGGAGCTGGATACACCTGAAAACAGATAATACTGATCTGTTTGAATATTCCCTTGAAACGATAAAGAATTTCAAATATATATCTGATATCCATTACACATATGACTTGTATGGATCCGGATTTTTAAAGGATCATCATAACCTTGAAACCAGGTATGAAAGAATGTCCCTTGATGAGGGAGAAAAGATCAAATATCTTAAATTCAGGTTGAACTGAATGTGCTTCTTATATATCCAAAAAACACGACAACAGCCTTTTATTTCATCAAATATCCCTGTTCGGCTAGAAAAACATCCATTAAGACTACTGTCATTTTGTAGTATCGTCCATTACTACGGTTCGTATTAAAAAAAGCATGTCCCTGGTCACCAAATAATACTACCTCGCAGTAATTGCCATTCAACTTCATTTTATTCTGGAATTCCAGGATATCATCCTTATCAACCAGGGTATCGTGGGTTCCATGAAAAATGATACATGGAGGTGCATTTTCACTTACGAAATTGTATGGAGAGGCTTTCATTCCATTTTCATCTCCACCAAAACGTTCTGAAAATGGTGGTATCTTAACCACTGGATTAAATAATATCATAGCATCCGGCCGCGAAGATACCTGTAAATTCTCCTGATCATTTTCAAATCCCGGTACCAATCCCGTACATGCGGCAAGATGTCCTCCTGCTGATCCACCTCCTGCGGCGATTCTCGATGGATCAATCCTATATTCTTCCGCATGTTCCCGGACCCATCTTATAGCTGATTTTGCATCTTCCATGGCATCCTGTGGCGTCGTATTATGCTTTGATTTAATCCTGTATTGGGCTGTTATTCCAATTACGCCTTTGTTTGACAGATGCTTACAATTGGGAGCAAATTGTCCAACATTTCCATTAACCCATCCCCCTCCAAAGAAAAATATTACAGCAGGGTATAAATCCTCACCTGATTTTTGATCTGGACTATATATAAACAATTTTAATTCTACCTGGTTGATGATCTTGTATATGACACTGTCTGATTTGAATGCTTGTGCCGCAAAAGGGATCAAACATAAGAAAAAATACTTGATCCTGGATTGAGAATCCTTCTCATATCGATTAAAGATTAAATGTCTTTAAAATATATTACGATTAATCAACCTTAGTTTTTGGCACCCACATATCAGCAGGTGTCAGGCCACATTCCTCCAAAACCTGCAGGCAATACTCGAGATGGCCCAGGTTATTGTCAATATTGTTAGTTCCGAATGTAAATTTCACACCTTTTTCCTTTGCGAGCTTAATAAACTCAAAATTGGGCATTTTCAATCTTGCACTAATCTCAATAGCTATATCATTTGCCACAGCTGCATCAATTACACGCTCCATACGTTCCCGGGTCCATAGTTCATCGTATTCGTTGGCAATCACTTCAGGGAGATAGGTTGCATTAACATATACATCAATGGGCTCTTCATTCATAATCTGTACGATGTAATTCGATAGGAATTCCATGAACTGCTGCTTATCCGGTATATTGACCTGTTCTGGTTTCCAGGATTGAACACGCTTGCCGGTAAGGGGATCTGTATAGGTCATAGCATCAGTAAAAACATAATCAAATGTCTTGACTGCATCATCAGAGAAAATCCCAACCCATTCCCGGCCTTCTGCCTGCATGGCATTGAATGCCGGTTCCTGCCTCACAGAGGCTATGTAATCGAAAAGTTTCTCATCTGTATCAATAGGGAAATCAACCCCACAATTGACAGCCACACCATAATCCATCCCAAATAATCTGGAATGTTTGAGGGCTTCATTCATGCTCAAACCCCCTTTCAGATGTACATGCAGGTCCATTAAAGGAAATCCAATCGAATGGAGTTCAGTGATTTTTTTTACAAACACTTCATCTACATCAGGAAGTGGTTCTTTAAAAGTGTCATCATCCGAAAAACCCATCACCATGATATTGCGGAAGAATACTTTACTGGCCGGGCTGTGAGATTGCAGTGCAAATGTTCCTGAACTTAATACGCGACCTTGGTTACTCTCTGGTCTGAACGGTACCTGGGGTTCCTGATAATCTATTACGAGTTTATCGTTTACCCAAACCTGTATTCTTTTCCCTTTCACAATCATGCGTATAGGGAACCACTCATTATCTTTTACAAAGGTGAGATACTTATTCCTAACACTATTTAGAGATCCTGTCATAATGGAAGGGGGATCAGGCAGTTTATTATGTACATTATTAATCTGGACTTCATATCCCTGTGGTGGCCAGCCATCATCATGAAATGCCGTGTGAAAGTATAAACCGGAGTTTGATCCCGGGGTGACCTTTACCTCGCATTTAAAATCAAAATTCTTAAAATCATGATCATTTACCTTCCCTGAATAAAAGAGATGTGATCGTTCACCATGACTTACTATGGCTCCATCTTCAATGAAAAATGATTTATCATGCTCTCCGGGTGTCCATCCATCCAGGCTCTCACCATCAAACAAGGATATCCATTCATTTTCTTTTACGTCATTGTTACAACCTGAAAGAAAAAATAAGGCGATTAAAATAAAAAATAACTTATTCATACTACAAATTTTTTAGGTTTGGGAACAACCCGCAATTTAAACGATTTTGGAAATATAATTCTGAATCAATGGCACTTAAAACTCTGGAATGTAAAAAAACTGAAGAAAAATCTTATCAATCGTGGATTTCAACTGCCCGGGATCCCTTAATCTTAATGACACTGAAAAAACAAATATTCTCAAAAACAGTGCGAAAAAGTGGCACATGTAATTATTTTAACCATTCGCATAAAAAAAGGCGATATCTCCCGGATACCGCCCTTCACTTTAAGAAACTAATTTTATCTCATGAAAAGCATTTCTCTGTACTTAACCAATGGCCAGTCATCATCGTCGATAAATAATTCAAGTTTATCAACACTATATCGGATCTTATCAAAATATTTCTCCTTGATATTATCACAATATTCAAGTGCCTTTCTGTAGGTATCATCAATTTTGTTGATTCGACGTCTTTCATCAATCATTTCGAGTGTACCAAACTTCACTGCTTCAATATGTTCTGAGAGCTTTTCAATGGTCCGTAATACAGCGCTATTATCAAGTCCAAGACCTTTTAAGCCGTTGGCATTTTCAATCAACTTATTTTGATATACTACTGCGGTAGGAAGAATGTGGTTCAAAGCCAAGTCTCCCATCACACGGGATTCAATCTGGACTTTCATGATATAGATCTCCAGCATTGTTTCAGTACGTGCTTCAATCTCATTTTCAGCCAATACATTGTGCCTGGTAAACAGGTTTATATTCTTTGGATCCTCATATACTTTCAGCGCTCTTGGAGTGTTAAGAATATTTGATAATCCCCGTTTTTCAGCTTCGTTAATCCAATCCTGTGAATAATTATCTCCTTCGAAACGGACCTTTTTGGATGATTTTATATAATCGCGAAGTACACTCACGATTGCCATTCTTTTATCCTGCCCTTTTTTCATTCTTGTATCAACATCCTTTCTGAGTTTTGTTAGTTGATCTGCAACAATCAGGTTCAAAATTGTCATCGGTGCGGCAACATTAGCGCTACCACCAACAGCACGGAACTCAAATTTATTTCCTGTAAAGGCAAAGGGAGAAGTTCTGTTACGATCTGTATTATCAAGTAAAATTTCCGGAATTTTATCAATCCCGAGCTTCATATACATATTATCACCCTTCTGTATCCGAATACTGCCACTTTTCTCCAATTCATCCAGAACACTGGATAACTGATCTCCAATAAAAACAGACATGATGGCCGGTGGTGCTTCATTAGCACCAAGTCGATGGTCATTCCCTGCTGAAGCGATACTTGCACGTAACAAATCAGCATATTCATAAACAGCTTTAATTGTACAAACCAGGAATGTTAAGAACTGAAGATTCTCCCTAGCACTGCTGATGGGTTGAAATAGGTTTACCCCTGTATTTGTTATTAGTGACCAGTTGTTATGTTTTCCTGTTCCATTCAATTCGGCGAAAGGCTTTTCATGGAATAGGACCTTGAGTTTATGCTTTTCGCTTACTTTCTGCATAACATCCATCATCAATTGATTATGGTCTGTCGCTACGTTGATCTCTTCATAAAGTGGTGCGACCTCGTACTGACTTGGAGCCACTTCATTATGGCGTGTACTAACAGGAATGCCCAACTTATGACATTCAATCTCAAAATCCCGCATAAAATCATAGATCCTTGGAGCAATAGATCCGAAATAATGGTCGTCCAGTTGTTGTCCCCTTGCCGGGTCGTGCCCAAATACCGTCCGTCCGGTCATCACAAGGTCAGGCCTCGCATTAAATAAGCCCCTGTCAATTACAAAATACTCCTGTTCACAACCAAGTGATGCCGTTACCTGATTCACATTCCTGTCGAACAATTTACATATATTGGTAGCAGCTTTATCCACAGCTTCAACAGCCTTCAATAAAGGTGCTTTATAATCCAGCGCCTCTCCAGTAAACGAAACAAAAATAGTAGGGATACAAAGCGTTGTACTCCAAATGAAAATAGGAGAACTTGGATCCCATGCAGTATAACCGCGTGCTTCGAAAGTACTTCTAATACCTCCACTTGGAAAAGATGAGGCATCGGGTTCCTGTTGAACCAGCGCTGATCCTTTGAATTTTTCGATTTTATCAGCTCCATCAAAAAATGAATCATGCTTTTCAGCTGTTGAGCCTGTCAAAGGCTGGAACCAGTGTGTATAACTTGTACATCCCTTTGCCATTGCCCAGGTTTTAACAGCTGCTGCAACAGCATCCGCTGTTTCCGGATCAATCTTCTTTCCTTTTCGTATAAAATATTGCACTTTTTTATATACGTCCGGTGAAAGTGTCTCCTTCATCTTATCCAGACCAAAAACATTCATGCCAAAGTAATCAGAGATCTTACTTGCCGGTGGTTCGATTGCCACTGGTTCATTACTTGATAAAGCCTCTATTGCTCTGAATCTTAAATACGCCATAGTAAAATCTCTTTTTAGTTATCGTTTAGTTTATATTTTTTTTAGAATACGTTTGTTTTATCTATTCCGTGGCAAATTTAACCACTGAATCCCTGGATATAAAATATGTCAAAATATTTACACTTTTTGTAAATATTTGCATTCTTGCTTGCATCAGTTTGCAATATTCCCAGCGTAAATCATATTATTTATAAATATTGCACTTCCTTGCATGATTTATTTGCATTTTTATAAACTACTTAATTGTATTATTCATATATATAAT
>JBHOSY010000181.1:0-8646 GCA_042584165.1 Bacteroidota bacterium
AATGATTCTCGTATAACCAAAATCGGGCAAATACTTAGAAAAACATCGATAGATGAAGTGCCTCAATTTTTTAATGTTTTTTTGGGGGATATGTCTGTGATAGGACCAAGGCCTCATCCATTAAAACTTAATGAAGAATATAAACCACAAATAGAGAAATATACGCTCCGACATACGGTAAAACCAGGAATTACTGGTTTGGCGCAAGCAAAAGGATATCGAGGAGAAACAAACACAGTATCAGCCATGAGAAGTTCTACGTTGAAAATTGGTCTCTCCTATTCGATTTGAAAATTATTCTCCTTACAGTTGGATTATTACTTAGAGGTGATGAAAATGCATATTGAGAGAAGCCTGTAACTTTGAAATCAGAAACTGTGAAACTTATCCTTCCAAAAAACAGATAAATGGTTGGAACTGATTTCATGATTATTCAATATTTTTGCAGCTATTCATTATAATTAACAGAAATCATAAGGTTGGATGAGAGGCGGAAGGTTATATTGTATATTTATATTAATACTAATTTGTATTTCAATCCAAGTACCTGGGCAGGATACAATATCTATAAATACCGGGATTTCATGGTTCCAATCTACTAAGAACGAATTTCAATCCCATTGGCTTTTACATAATCAAGGTGGTATTGTAAAAGATAGCAAATCTCAATTGCTACTATATGGGGGAATTAGTATCCCATATTCCATAACAGACAAATGGATAATAGTAACCGGAGCAAATTATATATTAAAACCTGGTGATTATAAAAGTTTCCTGCAGGAACT
Organism: Bacteroidota bacterium; assembly: GCA_042584165.1. GTDB lineage: Bacteria > Bacteroidota > Bacteroidia > Cytophagales > Cyclobacteriaceae > JBHOSY01. Next base: position 786 of record JBHOSY010000181.1, read on the forward strand.
TTATTTTAAATCAAACATTGATGTACTGGAATTCAGGTTAGGAAAACAAAATCGTACTGTTGGCATATTTTATCCTGATTTAGCTTCCGGATCCATGGCAATGTCACACAATGCCAGACCATTGCCTGTTGTTGGAGCAGGAATTCCGGAATACTGGGCTATTCCGGGAACAAAAGGATACCTTGAAATAAAAGGTTACCTGTTACATGGCTGGTTTGAAAAAGACCGATATGTGGAATCTCCATGGCTTCATGAAAAATGGATGTATGTAAGAATAGGAGAACCTTTACCAGTTTCAGTATCCGGTGGTTTTGTGCATTTTGCACAATGGGCGGGGATACATCCTGATCGCGGGCAATTACCATATACATTTAAAGATTATATAAAAGTGTTTTTCGGAGAAGGTGGTGGATCAGGAGGTGAAGCGGTTAATGCATTAGGGAATCATCTTGGCGTTTATGACGTTGGAATTGATATAAAATTTGATCCTTTAAATATCCATTTTTATCATCAGAAACCATGGGATGATGAAACTGGCCTGACTGTGATCTTTGAAGATCCGGATCGACTATGGGGGATGGGCATTGAATTTAAAGATATTCAAATAGTTAGTGGGATATTATATGAGTTTATGCATACAACCACTCAGACCCGACCAGGAATTCCTGATCCAACAGAAAAATATCCTACTCCTGCAGCTAATTATGGATATCCATTTGGGGGAAGAGATGATTATTACAACAACTACTTATATAAGTCTGGATGGACATACCATGATATGATCATTGGAACACCTCTCTTCTATACCCAGGCTAGGGCGAGGAAATTCATGCCGGATCTGTCTGATACTTATGGGAATATCGTTAATAATCGAATTATTGGTCATCACTTTGGAATTAAAGGTGGATATAAGACATTTAACTATAGAATATTAGGAACATACACTAGAAATCATGGAACGTTTGCTGGTGCCAATAAAGGCCGGCATAACTGGGCAAGTAAAGAAGAACCGGACTTTAATTATGAATTCGATCCTCCACTGGATCAGTTCTACTTTTTAATCGAAACCGAGTGGACAGTTAATAATAGAACAAGCGGGATTTTCCGTATTGGGTATGATACAGGGGATATCTATGATAATTTCGGATTTCAGTTGGGTGTTAATTATTCCTTTGAATTGCCATATAGTTTGAAGAGGAAACAGGAGACTGACAATAAAGGGCCGGTAGGGAAGGCACTGAAGACATGGAGGAGAAGATTGCGGTGTGTGGAGTGGGGAATGCGGAAACATAATAAATACCTGGAAAACTGATAATACAAGACGCTGAGCGAATCAACCAGAATGAAGCCAGAATTAAACAGAACGAAACAAGAATTCAACAAAATGAATTTACGAACTGGGATAATCTACTCAGGACAGAGTTTTTTATAGTTCAACAAATGAGACCCTGGTGGAAAAAATTTCTTGGAATTCAGGAAAAAATTGAATTGAAAAGATAGTTTATGTAACTGATAGCTCGTTATTTATAGCTCATTTAAGTAACTGTCCGAAAATATAATTTATAATCCGTGAGAAGTGCAATAATCAGATACATGCATAGTGAATTATGAATCTGGCTCCTTCGTTAAAAATGTTCAGTGAACATTTTTAACGAAGGAGCCAGATTGCGGGGTGAGAATAATAATGTCGGATGGTCAAAGTCTGAAGAATAGTGAATGAAGCCCGCCTTCATTGGAAGCTTTGGCGGACGAAGTCTGATTTATGATGTGGATTATGATTGCGGGCTGGATTCCCCTTCAGGGATTAAGGGTAGCGTTGGGCCCAGCACTCAGCAACCGAGTACCCAGCAACAACATCAAATATGCCCTTCAGAGTTTAAAAAAAATTATAAACTCATGTAACTGAGTTCTTTGATTTTCCCCCGAAGAATTCCCTTAACATCATATATCAATCCCTCTGGAACAAGCCACTTCTGGAATTCTTTTTCACATAGTCTGGCATACTCATCATGGTTTACGGCCAGAATAACTGCATCATATTTGCCATTAATCTGGGGGACAAGGTCATATCCGTATTCCTTTTTTATCTCCTCTGAATCAGCATGAGGATCCATGACTTCCACATTCACAAAGTGCTTTTTCAGTTCGCTGATTATATCAACAACTTTCGAATTCCGTATATCGCTCACATTTTCTTTGAAGGTAGCACCCAGGATCAATACACATGCTTTATTTAACAGTACTTCTTTCTTAATAAGATGCTGGATCACTCCATGAGCAATCCGGAAGCCCATTCTGTCATTAATATCCCTTCCGGAAAGGATGACTGCTGAATGATATCCAACCTCATCAGACTTCCAAGTCAGGTAATACGGATCTACACCAATGCAGTGTCCTCCAACAAGGCCAGGTGTGAATTTCAGGAAATTCCACTTGGTTCCTGCCGCTTCAAGCACATCATAGGTATTGATACCCATTTTATTGAAGATGATCGACAACTCATTCATCAGGGCAATGTTGATATCGCGTTGGGTATTTTCAATGATCTTTGCTGCTTCGGCAACTTTAATGGAAGGTGCTTTGTGAACCCCGGCCTCAATTATTGCGTCATATACTTCAGCTACCACTTCCAGAGATTCGTCATCACATCCTGAGACTACTTTTTTGATTCTTTTCAGTGTATGCTCTTTATCTCCCGGATTGATCCGTTCCGGTGAATAGCCAACCTTAAAATCAGTGATCCATGAAAGGCTGCTTTTCTTTTCCAGTACCGGGACACAATCTTCCTCGGTACATCCAGGATACACTGTGGATTCAAATACCACGTAATCTCCTTTGTCAAGCACCTTTCCCACTGTTTTACAGGCAGACAGCAAAGGTCTTAAATTAGGTTTTTTATGCTTATAGATGGGTGTAGGTACCGCAACGATATAGAAGGAGGCCTCTTTGATGTCATCAACCTGATGGGTGCAGGTAATGTCACAACCATCAAACTCTTCCGGTTCCAGTTCACGGCTTGGGTCGATCCGGTTCTTCAGCATCTCGATCCGTTCGGGTTTTATATCGAAACCAATCACCTTAAACTTACGGGCCAGTTCCAGAGCGACCGGTAGCCCAACATATCCCAGGCCAATAACGCATATTTTCTTTTTCTTGTTATGAAGATTGTTGATCATCTGATTGCTGAAAATTTTGGAAGGGTAAAGCTAGTATCATTTTGGATAATTAGCCATGGAAAAGAGATAAAGTGAGGATAATCAATAATTAAAGGATAGCTGATTCTTTATTTCGCACCCTTAGCGCTAGTTTAGCTCCTTTTATATAATTCCTAGGTTACACCCAGGATTATTATATTTCACCCCGTTGGATCATAATATCACTTTAATATTAATTAATTTGTCTTGTTTGCTAAACAATAAGTTGATTTCAAGAAGATACAAGAAAACTATCATTCAACAAGCTTTCTTTATTATAGGAAAACCGTTCTAATCCCTGTCCTTTCATCACCTTCCCTCCTGCTGCTTCAACAATAGCCTGCCCAGCTGCAGTGTCCCATTCCATGGTGGGGCCATGACGATAATATATGTCAGCTTTTCCCTCGGCAACCATGCAAAATTTTAAGGAACTTCCTACGGATATAAATTTTGAAACTTTATGTTTTATATATAATTCCTCTTCTTCTGGTGATCCATGACTTCGACTTCTTACAGCCGTATTATTCGATATCTTTTTTTGAACCTTTAATTCATAATGTATGCTATTCTCGTCCGTTTTCCAGGCACCCAAGCCCTTTTCTCCATAGTAAAGCCATTTTTTATCTGGCACATATATGATACCCAGGGTAGGGTGATTCTTTTCAATTAAAGCAATATTCACAGTAAATTCACCATTTCGTTTGATAAACTCCTTTGTCCCATCCAAAGGATCCACCAGCCAAAACACAGGCCAACCATTTCTTATGTTATATGAAATATTGCTCCCTTCTTCAGATAGGATCGGAATGTCCGGATATAGCGTGATAAGTCGATCCGTTATTACTTCATGTGATATTTTGTCTGCCAGGGTTAAGGGTGAGTCATCTGTTTTATAATCTACGATGTTAAATTGAGATTCATCATTGTAAATATTCATTATAGCATTACCTGCTTCAATAGAAATATCAATTAGCTTGTTGATATCAATTTTCTGTCTCATGGTGGAAAAATTTGAGCAAATCTAATAAAGCAGCATGTCAATAAGGTATAACTGTTCAATAAATATTAACTTTGCGCAAAATTTACTTTTGATGAAGCACATTTATCCGATATTCGATCTGGCCCTGAAAAAGGAAGATAAAGAAACTATGCTTAACCAAAAAGCCAGGGTAATATGGATCATAGGTCTTTCCGGATCAGGGAAAAGTTCACTTGCCAGAGGATTAGAGAATAGCTTACATGAAGCAGGGTACCTTACCATACTGCTGGATGGAGACAATTTACGAACAGGTGTAAATAATAACCTTGGATTTTCAGAGGAAGACAGGGAAGAGAATATACGGCGAACAGCAGAGGTGGCCAAATTGTTTGGGGGTTGTGGTGTTATAACTATATGTTCTTTTATCAGTCCCACGCATTATATCCAGTCGATGGCAAGGAGCATTATTGGAGAAGATTTATACAGAGAAGTATATATTGACTGCCCCCTGGATGTGTGTGAACAGCGTGATACAAAAGGATTATATGCCAAAGCGAGAAGGGGAGAAATTATAAACTTTACCGGGATTGATTCTCCATTTGAAGTCCCACTAAATCCTGATCTGGAGATCAGGTCAGCAGAAGAACCAATTGAAGCCAGTCATCAAAAACTGGTGGATTATGTATTGAAAGAAATCAAACAGGATTGATTATATGAATCATTATAATTTAACACATCTTGAACAACTGGAAGCTGAAGCCATATTTATCTTTCGGGAAGTGGCATCACAATTCCAGAGGCCAGTACTACTGTTTTCAGGCGGAAAGGATTCGATCGTGATGGTACGATTGGCTCAGAAAGCTTTCTGGCCAGCCAAGATCCCATTTCCGCTGATGCATATAGATACCGGTCATAACTTTGATGAAACATTGGAGTTCCGTGACAACCTTGTTAAAAGCCTGGGTGTGGAGCTCGTTGTTGCAAAGGTTCAGGATAGCATTAATGAGGGAAAAGCACAGGATGAGAAGGGCCCTAATCCTTCGCGTAACTGGATACAATCAATAACCCTGTTGGATGCCATGGATAAAAATCAATTTGACGTTGCATTCGGAGGGGGGCGCCGGGATGAAGAAAAAGCAAGAGCGAAGGAAAGGTTTTTCTCCCATCGGGATGAATTTGGGCAATGGGATCCAAAAAACCAGCGGCCTGAATTATGGAACCTTTTCAATGGAAGGAAGAACATGGGTGAGCATTTCCGGGTATTTCCGTTAAGCAACTGGACCGAGATGGACGTGTGGCAATATATTGCCAGAGAGAAAACCGATATCCCTTCCATATATTTCACACATGAGCGTGAAGTGATCGATCGTAACGGTGTTTTATTAGCAGTCACACCTTATATTACTGTGATGGATGGTGAAAAACCTGAGAAAAAAATTGTCCGGTTCAGAACAGTGGGTGATGCTACCTGCACAGGAGCAGTTGAATCAATGGCTAATAAAGTTGAGGATATCATTACTGAAGTAGCAGCCGCCAGAGTAACCGAAAGAGGGGGAAGAGCGGATGATATGAGATCAGAGTCTGCAATGGAAGAGCGAAAACGTGAGGGATATTTTTAAAACCTTGAAATTACTACTTTGTTAATCTTCAGGTTCCCTTTGTATTTCTTTGCGCTACAATTAATGAAAACTTAATAATTGCACAAAGGTTCACAAAGGAACCACAGAGCCCACAAAGAGTATTAATTTAAGTTGATAAGAAATTAAAAATGACTGATACACAAGATTTTTCTTCGGATAAGTACTTGAATATGGACCTGCTGAGATTTACTACGGCAGGGAGCGTAGACGATGGGAAAAGTACATTGATTGGTAGATTGTTTTATGACACTAAATCTATTTTCGAGGACCAAATGGATGCAGTACAGCGAGCCAGTAAACGTCTTGGTGATGCACATGTGAACCTAGCCTTATTGACTGATGGTTTGAAAGCAGAAAGAGAACAGGGGATCACTATCGACGTTGCGTATCGGTATTTCGCAACACCAAAACGCAAGTTTATCATTGCAGATACACCTGGCCATATCCAGTATACTCGAAATATGGTAACTGGTGCTTCCACAGCCAACCTGGCCATTATTCTGGTTGATGCACGTAATGGTGTTTATGAACAGACTTGCCGACATGCTTTTATCGCATCGCTTCTTCAAATAAAGCATATGATCATATGCATTAATAAAATGGATCTTGTTGATTACTCTGAAGAGGTATTTCAAAAGATCAAAAAAGATTTCGAGGATTTTAGTACCAAACTGGAAGTACCGGATATCAGATATATTCCGATAAGCGCCCTTGTTGGTGATAACGTTGTTGAGCCCATGGATAATATGCCATGGTATAAGGGGTCTACACTTCTTTATACCCTTGAAAATGTTCATATTGCAAGCGATCATAATTTTGTGGATGCACGTTTCCCTGTCCAGCATGTGATCCGTCCTATTTCTAAAAAATATCATGATTTCAGGGGTTATGGCGGCAGGATTGACGGTGGAATATTCAAAGCAGGTGATGAGGTTGTAGCCCTGCCTTCAGGATTTAATTCTAAGGTAAAATCAGTGGAAACATTTGAAACAGAACTTATTGAAGCTTATCCTCCCATGACAGTGGCTATTACACTTGAAGATGACATCGACATAAGTCGTGGCGATATGATCGTAAAGCCAAATAATCAGCCAGAAGTAGGTCAGGACATTGATCTCATGGTTTGCTGGCTGAATGAGAAAAAACTGGTCCCGGGAGGGAAGTATGCACTAAAACATACTACCAGGGAAACCCGGTGTGTCGTTAAAAATGTTCAATACAAAGTAAATATCAATAACCTGCATAGGATAGAGGATGATCTGGAAATAGGATTAAACGACATTGGTAGAATCCAGATCAGGACTATGACGCCATTATTCTATGATTCATATAAGAAAAACCGTTTAACAGGAAGTCTTATTATTGTTGATGAGTTCACCAATGAGACGATAGGTGCTGGAATGATAATATAATTTGGACATGGAGTAAGATATCTTTGTAATTAATAAGAAATCACTGAGAATGAAGGAAAAGCTAGAATCCTTAAAAAATGAAATAACCGAAGCAGTTGTCAAGACCAAAGAAGACCTTGAGCATTATCGGCTTAAGTTTATCAGTCGAAAAGGAGTATTCAATGAGCTTTTTACTGATTTCAAGTCTGTCCCAAATGAAGAAAAACGCCAAATGGGACAAACCCTGAATGAGGTAAAATCCCTTGCTCATGATAAGTTCCATGAGCTGCTTAAATCTTTTGATAAATCGGATGATTCTGAAGCATTAGCTGATGGGCTTGATCTCTCTTTGCCACCAACTCAAAATACTCTGGGATCAGTTCATCCTATAACTGCTGTTCGACAAAGGATTAACGAGATTTTCGAACGTATAGGATTCAATATATCTGAAGGTCCTGAGATCGAAGACGATTGGCATAACTTCACCGCTCTCAACTTCCCGGAAAATCATCCGGCAAGGGAAATGCAGGATACTTTTTTTATTGAAAAGAATCCAGATATCGCTCTCAGAACGCACACATCCTCTGTTCAAATAAGGGTAATGGAAAATCAAAAACCTCCCATCAGAACATTATCTCCCGGCCGTGTGTTCAGGAA
>JBHOSY010000182.1:0-8628 GCA_042584165.1 Bacteroidota bacterium
TCCACATTAATGTGTTGATATCCAAGGCTTTATGATGATTTTCAGGATTGACTAGATACTCGTTTGGTTAAGAATCATATTTATAAAATCGAATCTCAATCAATCCGCAATCCAAATTCCAAAATCCGAAATTTTCGGTATCGGTTCCTAGTTACTAGATACCAGTTACTGGTTCAATTCGGAATCATTTTCAAAAACCGAATCTCATTCAATCCGCATTACGAACTCGAAATTCCGCAATCTAAAAAGGGAAGCTAAGCCATGAGAATAATTTAAGGAAACAGGATATAAAAAATGGCGACAGCTAATATCAATAGCAATCCTAAAATGACCACAATCGGAGATTTACTCATATCCATATCCTCACGTACTGGAAGCGATCGGGATTCCTTTAGTGGCTTAATTACGGTTATAATTCCCATAATCAATATCAATAGGATGAAGGTGACCAGCATCCGGTGAAGATACGGTACACCTCCCCATTGCCATTGTAGGAATCCATAAATTGGAGCACTTGCAATCAATGCAACTACACCTGCACTGGGAGGTGCTTTTTTCACAGCAAATCCAAAAACGAATGCAGCCAGGATCCCTGGAGATATATATCCCTGAAATTCCTGGATAAATGCAAATACCCCACCTGCCAGTAGTCCGGTCAGAGAAACATAGCAGGCGATCAGTAGAAAAACAACGGTGGTTATCCTGCCTGTCAGTACCAGGTTGGCTTCACTTGAATTTCGCCTTATATGCCGTTTCCAGATGTCCATGGTAAAAATAGTAGATCCAGCATTCAGCATGGCTGCCACACTGCTGATTACAGCTCCCATCAGGGCGGCAAATATCAATCCCCTTAATCCTGCTGGAATAAGCTCTCTAACAACCATGGGATAAGCCTGGTCAATTCGTTCAATGCCACTTCCGTACAGTTGGTGAGCAATAATCCCGGGAAGTACAACTGCGATTGGAACCAGTAACCATAAGGTACCTGCAAATATAATTCCCAATTGGGCTTGTTTAAGGGACCTCGCGCCAAGTGAGCGTTGCATAATAAACTGGTTAAATCCACTATAGTAGAAAATGGGTATCCAGATACCTCCAATTAGCACATGCCATGGTAGTTCAGGATGATCTCCGGGCAGGATCAGGTGCATTTTATCTGAATTTACCTCCAGGAAATTTGGTAAGCCCCCACAGGCTTTAATACCGATGTAAGCTGTTATTAATCCTCCCACCAGGAGGGCAGTACCCTGGAAGAGATCTGCCCAGACGGCAGCTAATAGTCCTCCCCAAACCACATAAACTACTGCAACCATTGCGATGACTATTACCGAAGTGGACAATTTGATCCCAAAGATCGTTTCCAGCGCAGTCCCACCTGAATAAAGTACTGCCGCTGTGGTCACCAAAGCATATATAATTACGATTAATATTGACATGATTGCCCTGGCTGCAGCATTATAGCGATACTCCAAATACTCAGGCATGGTATAAATACCGGTTTTCAATAGCCTTGGAAAAAACACAAGGGCGATAATAACTACACCTGCAGAACTTAACAGTTGCCAGGAGCTAACTGCAAAGCCAACATTCCCGGCAGCCTGTCCGGCCATTCCAACAAACTGTTCAGTTGAAAGATTTGCAGCGACAATGGATATGCCTATCAGCCACCATGGTAATGTTCTACGGCCCAGGAAGTATCCAGCACTATCCTTGCTTCCACGGCTTTTCCAGAAACTGAAGCCCACCACCAATAGATAAAAAGCAACAAAAAGTGTGATATCCAGCCCTGAAAACATCATTGGTATATTTAGAAATTATTGGTCTGCAAAAAATAGTAATACATAACATGAGTTTGATATAAGAAAAATATGAATAAAACGATAATTTATAAGTCTAAAGTAAAAATATCTTTGATTCTGTGCACCTGTACAACTTGGTGGCATTCTCCCTAGCCACTGCTCCGAAGCCTCGTGCTTTCGGTGTAGCTTCAGCGTAGGTGTCAAGACACCCAGTCACTAATGCCGAAGACATCCTTTTGGGAGAAAACACGAAAATAGGGTGCAATAAAAATTGTATATTGCTTATTATCGAATAACTCGTTGAAATTATAAAACAGAATTCATTCAAATTATTTTTTAATCTAACTATGAAGTATTTAATTATTTTTTTTCTCTACGTCTTGTTGGTCAATCCTGGAGTATCTCGAGTTCTAATCAATTTACATGATGTTGGTGGTGCCAAAGTTTTAATTATCCAGGATGAGCTTGAACAAATGGAAGTGCTGTCTACCTTTTTGCATGAAAATGATGAAGGTGTGAAAATAGATATTGTTGACCAGGACCATCTGCCTGGGAAGATTTCGAAATATAATGTTGTGATACTGTATTTACATTTTAAGCTTTTTGAAACCACTGAAAAGAAAGTAATTGAATTTACCAAAAACGGGGGACGATTAATTGTGTTGCATCATTCAATCAGTAGTGGCAAAGCTAAGAATCCTGACTTTTTCCCTTTTCTGGGAATCCAACTGGATGGAACTGACAAATCGAACGATCCGGAACTGCCGGGAGCCGGGTATGCCTGGCGAGAAGGTGTAACATTTACGCTGGTAAACTTAAATCCCGAACACTTTGTAACCACCAATCAGGTTGAATGGGGGGAAAAGATCTACTATATACCTTCCAATCCTGGACTGCATGCAACAGCATATCCAACCATTTCATTACCTGACTCAGAGGTATACCTTAATCATAAGTTTATCCCCGGAGATGACAAGGTAATCCTGATGGGTTTGAAATTCTATGATATAAGGAATGACCAGTTGTTCATGCAGGATCGAGCATCCTGGTATAAATCCTCGGGAAAGGGAGATATCTTTTACTTTATGCCGGGCCATTCTTCCCTGGAATTTCATAATCCGAATTTCTCGCAGATGATTTTAAATGCAATTAATTATCCTGAATAATTTTCTAATGAACGATTACAAATTGATAATTCCAGCATGTTTTCTGGTTATCTCCATATCATTAATTAATTCCTGTTCTTCTGATAAATCATCAAGACGGCAATCCGGAGTAGAGAGTAAGGACTGCGGCATTCTACGTGTGGATGATAACGGCAGGTATTTCATTTTTAATGATGGTACACCTTATATCCCGATTGGCCTTAACAAGTTTTTATACCTTGAAAATGATTCATCAATCGATTCTCTCATGAATATATGGTCCAAATATGGCATTAATTATGTGCGCTTCTGGGTTGGGATTGGTGCGGACCCTGAGATTGAGGTTGGCCGTTTTGATGAAAAACAAATGCATATACTGGATCATATTATTCAGTGTGGTAAGAAATATGGTATATATCTGAATGTATGTTTCTGGAATGACAATTGTATCAGGGAACAGGATGGAGAGTGGGGTTGGAACGGATCTGAACAGATCTATAATAAAGAAAACAGTGACTTGGGCACAACAACTAATGCTGACGATTTAAAAGACACACTCCATGAGTCTTCCTGGAATGCAATGAAAAATCGTTTCGCTTATTTCGTTGATCGTTGGAATGATGAAGATGGAATCATCATGTGGGATCTGGTAAACGATGGTAAAAAAACCGATGCCTGGAAGAAAGGAATGTATGACTTCGTTAAGAAACGAGATGAATCAGATCGTATTGTCACTTTTCAATACAATACCGGGAAAGATCCAAAAGGGGAGATGGATTGTGGATCTGTGAGAGTCTACAACTACAACCCTGAAGGAAATGATCCGGAATTGATGATGCTCGTGCTAGCTGATCGAATAAAACAGGCCCTTGAACATGGTGATCCAGTTTATTGTGGGGAAGGACGGATGGATTATGAAAATGGGTCTGAATATGCCCTCGAACGAGGCTTCCTTCACTTTTTATGGGCTCCGATGGCGGTAGGCGCTGCAGGAAATCTTCATTCCTGGATATCCATCAGATCCTCGAAAGAAAGATGGCCTGATCTTTCCGAAAAGGAGCTGGATTGGGTAAAGTGTTACAGTGATTTTTGTAAAACAATTAACTGGCCGGAGTTCAACAGCAGAAATGTGAATGAAGAAATAGAATCGGATCAACCAAATATTAAAGTCTTTGCCTGCGGGAGTAATGATGAAATGCTTCTTTACCTGATGAATCATGATTCTACCGATATATTTGATCCTGTTCGCCCCACTATTATGATTTCTACCAAATTCAAATCAGGGAAATACCAGATTAAATGGATCGATATCCGAACGGGCGAGGATCTGGATACTGAGATCATCGAATCATTTCCGGTTGATTTAAAAGTACCGCAATTCAGGGACGGTATGTTTGCCCATATTAAAAGGAAATAGAAATCGATACCATATTTTACTATATAAATCTATTTTAATAGATGAAAAGGATAGAACATATTCGAAATGCCAGTCTGACAGCCTCAGGAATCCTGAGAATCATTTCCGGCGAAAATAAGTGACCCTATGAAACGATTGACTATTTTTATCCAATCAGAAACAGATCTTTAAGTATGAAAATAATAACCATCAGTTTGTTGTCATTATTAGTCGTATTCGGATGTAAGCAATCTATTCAGGATCAGAAAAATGACAAAAAAACACTTCCCCGCATAGCCATTACGGGATTAGCCATAGAATCAAGTACATTTTCTCCTGCTCTTACTTTTGAAGATGCATTTTATGCCAGAATCGGCGATGATGTTTTCTCCTATTATCCATTTTTATCTCCTGATTCCATGAATAGAAAGCGGGCTGACTGGATCCCTACATTGCGTGGCCATGCATTGCCTGGTGGAACGGTGACCCGGGAAACCTACGAATCACTGGTGACAAAAGCCCTTGACATGCTTACAGAGAGCGGGCCTTATGAAGGCCTCTTTTTTGATATCCATGGGGCCATGAGTGTTGTCGGTCTGGATGACCCGGAAGGTGATTTCATTGTCAGAGTTCGTGAAGTGGTTGGTAAGGAAACTATTATTTCCACATCGATGGATCTTCACGGAAACGTTTCCTGGAGACTGGCACAAAACTCTGACCTGATCACGTGTTACCGTATGGCACCCCATGAAGATGCTCTCGAATCTAAAAAGAGAGCTGTAGATAACCTGTTGGAGAGGCTTGAAACTGGCAAAGGGAAACCTGCATTCAAAGCATGGATCCCGGTGCCTATATTGTTACCGGGAGAAAAAACCAGTACAAGGATAGAACCGGCAAAGAGCTTGTACGCAAAAGTTGCACCGGCAGCCAATCAGGAAGGAATTGTCGACGCAGCAATATGGGTTGGATATGCATGGGCCGATGAACCGCGAAATCATGCTGTTGTAATGGTCACAGGTGATGACAAAGAAAAAGTAACCAGTACTGCTGAAGAACTGGCCAACAGTTTTTGGGATGTAAGAAATGAATTCGTGTTCGTTGCTCCCACAGCAACCCTGGATGAGTGCCTGGATATGGCTGTTGCAAGTAAAATGCGACCTTTTATCATTAGTGATATGGGAGATAACCCTACAGCCGGGGGAGCCGGAGATGTAACCTGGACTTTGACGGAGATACTGGAACGTCCGGAATTTAAAACTACTAATGGGCCTTCTCTTATTTATGCTTCTATACCGGGACCTGAATTTGTTGAAAAGGCCATAGAAGTCGGTATAGGTGGGAAAATCGATGCATATGCTGGTGCAGCGGTTGACGCTCGTTATGCTCCTCCCATCAGGTTGTCCGGAATGGTAGAAGCTATTGAACATGGAGACAGGTATGCAGAAACTGAAGTAGTTGTGATGGTTGGTAGTGTGCACGTTATTGTTACAAAGAAACGAAAGCCTTACCACAGAGAAAGAGATTTTGCCAGGCTGGGATTAAATCCACGGGAAACTGATATTGTTGTAGTAAAAATCGGATATTTGGTGCCTGAACTTTTCAACATGCGTGCAGACTGGATCATGGCACTGACCCCAGGCGGTGTAGACCAGGACCTGGAACGTCTTGGTTACAAAAGGATCAACAGGCCTATGTTTCCCCTGGATAAGGATATGAAGGATCCTGACCTTAGAGCCAGGTTGGTGCCTCTATCTAATGAGCTATAATTATCTTTTTTGTACTTTTAGAATTACTGGTTTCCATACAACAAAAATATATTCCTGGTGGTTGATTGAAAGCGTCCCAAACAACTTCGTAGTTGCCTTCCTGTAGTTTTTGATTGACCAGAGTATTCGATTTCTTACCCCATATATTATAGATTGTAATTCGTACATAACTAAGTTTTGGAATATGATAAGTTATGGTTGTTGATTTATTAAATGGGTTTGGATAAATATTTTCTATTTCAAATGATTCATACTTAGCGCCAGGATCTTCTTTCCCTTCAAATCCAGTTGGAGTTCCATGAATGATAAGTTGGGCAAGGGAATCACGAAGGGCGAAAAATTTATTGCCGGAATTACCCCATGCCGGGGCATCTCCTTCAGTCGCATTTGATAAAACCGGATCGACTAATTCTTCCATGATAGCATTTGCTTTTCGGTAGTCATTCCGGGCAGCTAGCTGGTAGTAACCTGCATCCTGAATACCCCGTCTGATGTTCTTTAGTCGAATCGAAGCAATTACTCCATCCAGACCAATGGAGTGCTCGGTGAACTGATCAACCTGTTTTCCCGGATACACAAGTACACCATCACCATTCCCATATTCTGCCCAACTATTGTGAAATGTTTCAGATTCGATAAATGGATCATAGGGACCCAGACCTCCATTATTCCAGTCGTACCAGAATGTTGTTTCCCAATAAAACCAACGTTTAATTTTGTAATAAGCTTGAATCCATCCGTTTACTCTTGGTGATACGGCATCAAGGTCGGTTGCAAACGCACCTGAACAAGGTTGCCAACCATTATAAATCCAGGTGGTTTTTCCCAGATCCTTGGCAATTGCTACTTTGTCTTGATCATAACGTGATGCACCCATCATGACAATATCTACAGGTTGAGAAGCAGGATGATTACTGCATGTCCAACCAACCCTAACATAATTAATATTAGTATTATCAGAAGATTCCAGAAGATCAATCCATTCCTGTCCATAAGTACTCTCACAATCTTCATCGATCGCATAAACAAATACATCGGTTGTTGTTAAAAGTCCCTCTTCGGACAGTATATCTGCAATTGCTTCCACTCTGGCCAGATTCCCGGTACTTGGCTGGCCATAACCACCATAGGTACCCAGGCTTAATACATCATCACCTCGGCCTTCAGCAGGTCCTTGGTAACCTTTGGTCCGAGTAAAGGCTGATCCATTAAGTTTGTTCAGGATTCGGTTTAAGTCATTTGTGTCTAACACAGTATAAAATGGGGTGATGCGATGGCGATGAAAGAGCTGCCAGAGGTGTAATTCTGCACCATCCACAATATCGTAACTACTATCACCAATTCTTTTTGCAAGTTCACTGTATTCATAAAAGAACATTGTTTTCAGCGGCCAGTCGGGCAAGGTGGCATTATGAACTTCAAGTTCAATATCCAGCTCCTCAAGTTGCGTATTGCCGTTTTTTACAAGTATCCTGCCTTTGTAGAGCCCGGGAGGTTGATCTTGAGGAATTGTTATATCTATCCATATAACCCCATTTTGTCCTTTATCGATCTGTAATGGATATGGACACCAATCGGGTGCTACTTCAATGGGGATCAAAGCATCCGGCATCCAACCTGTCCAGACACCATCTACTGGTCCTGAATCTCCGGAATCCCACCAGAGTGTGTTTTCCCAGGGACCTCCGGATTGTCTGTCAATATGAAAATAATGTTCAACAAAACATTCAATATGACGTCCAACAAATTGTGAAGGATCTGTTGACGTATTATGTAAAACCGCACCTTCAGGTCCATAAAGCATATCCAGATCAACCGTTACAGAAGTTAATTCCAGATCCTCTGCTTCGATCACTACCTGGAAGGCGACTGTTTCATTTTTTAAAGCAAACAAATGAACAGGTTTCCCAGGAGCCCATATGGGGTTATCAATACCTTGTTCAAATCTTAATGATGTGGAATCACGCTTGATCTTCTCCCCATCATCAATTATCCATACTTGTCCGATAACATATGATCTGGATGTCAGAATTAGCAATAAAATGTACCATTTAATACATCTAATTTTCGGTGTCATTGTTATGTAAGAAAACTTTCCTGATTAATGATTTTACCGATTTATAGATTGACAATAATAATTGAATAAGTTTCCAGTTTCGGAATTTGAAACTCCAGCGAATTTCCCTTAGTTATAATCTCAGAAATAATTTCACCGGTGAAGTCAGGGGAGAAAGCTTCAACCCGATTTCGAGCTATTGTTGTATTCAATTCTTTTAATTTTAATTTCACCGTTACATTCTCACATGCAATATCATCATAATTCATAATGTGAACTACGATTCTTTTACCATTGTTTAAAGTAGTTATATTACCAAGTACATATTGTCCATGTTCTATTCTGAGGATATTGCTGTTTGAGAATGTTTGTATTGTTTCTATAAATTTTGTTCGGGTTTCAGAATTATTTTCAAGTTTTTCCAAAAACGGGTCTTCAAGGAAATCATCTGAAATGTTTTCAACAT
>JBHOSY010000183.1:0-8493 GCA_042584165.1 Bacteroidota bacterium
TTTTGCATTTTTTAAGAGATTGTCCACTATTGCTTCCCCTTCTTTCAATGATTTCCTGTCATTTTCCACTTTATCCATCTCATTAAAAAAGGTATCATAATCTATATATTGATAATTGATACCATACTTTTCCTGAAGAATTTGTAATTCTTTCGGTACCGTTGAATCAAATTCCGGTGTGTTAGTCGGAACAGGCGTAATCATTAAAAATTTTGTATTGGCAATTGCTTTCCGAACAAACATCGTATTCAAAAGATCTTTTAACACCTCATCATTCTGAGCAAAATATCCCTCATATCCGTTATTTCTCAAACTGGCACAGTAACCAACACCCCAACCGGGTGTGTTTGCAATAATAACCGGCTTATTAAATCGTTGGGCAATATTCAGTGCCGGTCCTCCATTTATCAGTACGTATACATCGGTTATGCTGGCATTAGGTACAAGCTTATCCAACTGATCATCCGGATTTATCATGTGGGGATTCCCTGCTTCCCAATAGGTATGGATCTTTGCAGGTTCCAGTATATTCATTTCCGGAAATAATTGCATGCTGTTTATATCCCCTTTAAAATCATTGTAAGCACTGTCCAGACGAGTTTTTTCTGCTTCAAAGGTTAAATTCTCCAGATTACCCCACCTGCATGATCCTTCCCAGGCTTTTTCATGCAGTGTTCGGTGAACAATGAACTTCACATTCAGTTTCGTATTCAATGCACTTATATTTTGAAAATGCTCATTTCCCTGTATCATTGAAACAAGGGAAGGATGCAGGAAGGAAGTTACAACTCCGCATCCTGATGTGGCGATAAATTGTCTTCGTTTCATTTGTCTCATATTTTAATACAATTTATCAAATTAAGTCCACCAAAACCAACCTGTGAGTAGATGCTATTCTATACTGTTACTTTTAGTTTATTGATTAGTTAGCGCTTTGAAAGGGAGTGAGGATGAGGGATGGAAACCAAAACCAAAGAACGATACCATAAACTTGAATCAATAAATATAATCTGATACTATGTCGGTTCTATCCTGCTTTAAATAGTGTTTTATCTCCTGCCTACCGTCAGGCAGGCGTAACCTTGGCGCTAGAATGAGGTTGTGAATTCAAATCCCCGGGCTTTAAATTCTTTTTCTTATTTTCTTTTAAACCATTTTCTTCGTTGGTAACTTTTACCGCTTTCAAATCCGATCCAGTAGGCCAGGGCCATCAGGGCAATGATCAGCAATATAACTACAGTTTTTGTCATCGGTTTACGTTTCAGTCTATAGATCTATATATAAGCTTTCAGCCGGAGCCTTTACATCTTGTACAAGTATCTATAATCTTATACTTATAAAGATAATAAAATGTTAAAGAGGAGAAGAGATAAAAGTATCAGGGAATCATTATAAAACCGTTCGATAGTTTTTACCATTGGGGTTTATTATTTCCTGCTTACCGGCAGGCAGGCGCACCTTGGGCATTAATTATAATACGCTTATTGTCCCTTACAAAGAAAATGGAACCCTTCCTGGGTTCTGGATTCCGGAATAATATTTTAGCTATTATGATGTAACCCCACTGGTGTTGAATTGGATACAATGATATGTTTCACGCCGTTGGGGTTAATATTATATGGGCTGATTATTTAGTTAATGAATTTCCCCACAAACCGGGTTACTAATCAGCAATTGATCAATTAAGGTATGATAAGAGAAAAATAAAAAACCACATCCTCATGAAACATTTAATTCTAATTACCAGCTCAGCTGTGCTAATGTTATTCCTTTCATCCCCGGTCAAATCACAGGATTATTATAAATATGCTGGAAGTACCTATACAGTATATGATATGGGGATGGGATTGGGAAATGCCATTTCCTGTCATGTTGGAGGAGGAAGAGAAGCATATTTTGGGATGTCTGCACACTGTCAGTTAAAACGGACCACCTGGGGAGAAGAAAACCAGATAAGCTGGGATTGTTTTTCAGATCACCATGTTAAAGAAGGAAGTTATCACGATGTGTTCCTGTTAAAACTGGGAAATAATTTTGGCATGGGGCAATCCGCGTTATACATTAATGTTGGGGCAAGTTTTGAAACAAAATATAGAAACTGCTATGACCCGGACCAGACAATCGGTTATAGAGGGAAGTATTATAAAACTATTGAAGGGGATGTAACATTTGCATATGGGGCAGGTGCAATATTCTATATTGACAGGGAAGTGGCTGTGGGTATTGATGCTTCGTTTGGCAAATTTACATCCATCGCACTGGTTGTATACTGGAGCTCCAGGTGGTGAATTAATCTGAAATCCCTCCGGGATTGAAATTAGTGCAAACCCTAAATTTGATATTCTACCCAAACTCCCCTTTAGGGGTCGGGGGCAAATAAACTATAATACAACCACTTTGCAGTAATTTATTTGATGCAATACTTGCTGGAATTTCTGCAGTAGCTTCCTTCTCCTCATGGAGAGGGACTGAGGGTGAGGTATAAAAACCAAAATCAAAGACCGATACCATAAACTTGAATCAATAAATATAATCTGATATTATGTCGGTTCTATCCTGCTTTAAATAGTCTTTTATCTCCTGCCTACCGTCAGGCAGGCGCACCCTTGGCGCTTGATTGGGAATATCTTTCAAATAACCTCGGGCTAAGCCCGAGGTATATATATTTCGCCCTGTTAGGGCTTTCACTGCCCTGATCTGTAAACCTATTTCAGGATAATACACATTAATCAATGCTTCAAGGGCAGGCAAAAAAACAGTGGAAGAAATCAGGGATGTGATGCAGCATCGGAATCATCAACATCATCGCTGTTAGATACATATCCTTCCGGTGCTTCACAGGCATGAAATGGTTTTGCCAGATCTCCGAAACCATCGCCGTCTTCATCTTTAAAGAAAACAGAAACCTTACAATCACCTGCTTTCAATGTCTGATCCACTGCTCGCAACAGGGAAAGGTCTTCGCTATACTTATCCTGGGCCAGTTGCCAGAACATCACGCCTCCGAATTTTTCTTTGGCAAGTTCTGTCTTTTTCACAATTGTGGGAATCCCATTGTAATATACCTGGTCAACCTGATCGATATATGCATCAGAAATATTTTCCTCGACGATTGTGCCAAATCGTTTGGATCCGGGCGGATCAAAGTTATGCCCATAAAATGGCATGCCCAATACCAGTCGATCTGT
Source organism: Bacteroidota bacterium (assembly GCA_042584165.1). Lineage (GTDB taxonomy): Bacteria > Bacteroidota > Bacteroidia > Cytophagales > Cyclobacteriaceae > JBHOSY01. Next base: position 3,189 of record JBHOSY010000183.1, read on the forward strand.
TGGAATCTTTTTCTCCGTAGACCAGAATTTGTAGGCATCTTCGGCATAAGAATACGGGGAATGCTGTCCGGGTTTTTCAGGTCTCCAGGGTCCGGTCTTATCATATACCATGATATTAATGAAATCATAAGCTTCAAGGCTTTCCTGGGTAACTCCCGGATGTAAATTAGCTGCGCCAAGTGCGGTCGTAATGGTTTTTCCTTTGGCATGCAATGCATCTCGTAACTCAAGAACAAAGGGTGTATACAATTTACCTATATCAGGTAACAGGTTCCCTTCAATATCCACATCTACCCCATCCAGGTTATTCTCCTCCACAAACTTCACGATGTTGGAAATAAAGGCTGAACGGTTGGATGGTCGCAGCACTCTTTTCCAGTCTTTCGGATCGGGCCTGCCACCACCTGCAAGAGACACCAATACCTTGAGCCCGGCGTTGTGACCCTTTTTAACAACAGGTCCTATATCAGTGCCACTGCTGAAAATGAGATTCCCTTCGGCATCAGGATTGGCAAAAGCCAGATCCAGGTAGGTGAGTCTCTCCAGCTCGATCTGGTCAATTTCATCAAAATCACCGGCGGGCAGATAACCAACTACCTTAAAACCGGGGTCATCGACATATATATCCGGACCATAATCGACTTTTTCAGGTTTACAGGATAAACACAAAAAAATACTGAGATACAAAAGGAAGCGTGGGTGATTCTGAATAAAGTTCATGGTTCTTATTGTTTAGTGTTAAAATAGGCAGTAATGAGGCTCATTATTACCTGTCTATTAAATCTAAAAAAAAGAAATTGCAAACTACATGAGTTTCTTATATTTATTAAGCCGCAACTTCTCTTTCATCATATAGCAGTTGACTTTAAGAATCTTATCTATGCGCCTTAGTGCCTCTGCCGTTAAATATATATCCTTAACATCTTATTTCGCACCTTTGGTGCTGGATTGGGCCAATCGGTTATTAAGCCTCGGGCTTCACCCGAGACAATTGAATTCGGCCCCTTTGGGGCTATTATCATATACATAATAAGGTAAATAATTCACTGTATCGTGAGACAGAATACATTCAAGTAATTCCTTTTCTCTGCGCCTTTGAGGTAAAACAGTTTGGATATATTAAGCCTCAACGTCCCTTTCACTACATTTCAGGCAACGTTGAGATGGAAGTAAAAGGTTTTTTAGAGTAAATCTTTTAAATTACATAACAATATCCCTGGATCATGAAACAGGCAGTCATTCATACCATTTTCTCCATTCTCATTATTTGTGTAATGATTTCAGGATGTAAAAAAGAATCTGAAACTCGGAATCATCAACCAAATGTTTTACTCATTTATACGGATGATCATGCCCAGTGGGCGGTAGGTGCATATGGTAACGAGGAGGTTCACACCCCCAATATGGATAGGCTTGCCTCGGAAGGTTTACTCTTTACCCAGGGTTTCACCAAACCTGTCTGTTCCCCTTCCCGGGCTATGTTGTTAACCGGCCTTTACAGTCACAGGGTTAATATCCCGGATTACATTCCTTTCGGAAATCCGGTCTATGTAGACAATGGCCTTCCAGCTGGTACTCCAACAATTGCCTCATTGCTGAAGGAGGCTGGTTATGTGACCGGACTCGTTGGCAAGTGGCATCTTGGTTATGGGGAAAAATACTACCCGGAACTTTTCGGCTTTGATCATGCTGAGGCGTATCGCTACCTGTCACAAGGAAAGACCAATCTTATGGCATGGGAGCTCCCATTCCTGATCAACGGTGAGGAAGTAGATCGATTCCGTAGAGATACACTGCATACAGATATCCTGGCTGATTGCGCTATCGAATTCATTCAAACATACCGTGATAAACCTTTTTTCCTTTTATTAAACACTTATCTACCACATACCCCATGGGATGCCGTTACAGGTGAAGACCGAAGCCACTATGATGGTCAGTCACTGAGTGTCTCCGATGTGTCTCACTTTCCGGAAAAATCTATAACCGAAGAAAAGCTCGAAGAATTGATGCGTCAATATTATGCATGTGTGTCCTGTGTAGACCGAAACATAGGGAAGGTACTTGAGGAACTTGACAATCTGGAACTGGCTGACAAAACTATCACCATTTTCATTGGAGATAATGGTTTTATGGTTGGGCAGCATGGTTTGCTTGGAAAGGGGAACGCTTCCATCCTGCACTTTGATGAACAAGGACGGGTGAGCCGGGACCGTGGCAGACGTCCAAACATGTTCGATGACTCCATACTTGTCCCTTTCATCATTCGTTGGCCGGGTGTAGTACAACCCGGAACCACTAACGATTCATTCGTATCAACCATTGACATTTTGCCAACACTAACTGAAATAACCGGAATAACCACCAGGGATCTGCAAATCGACGGAAATAGCCTTTTGTCATTGTTACAAAACAAAACAGATGTTAACCGGCGTACTGCCTATTTCGACACCTACGATATGATATACAATGGTAACAACGGTGAGATACCTTTTATGCGCATGATCAGGACCAATGACTGGAAACTCATTCTTTATCATGATGAAAACGGGCAATCCCTGGACAATGGAACCCGACATGAGCTATTTAACCTCAAAACCGATCCTGGAGAATTAAATAATCTCTATGGCGTTGTGTCATATGAGAACATTCAGACTGAACTTGAAAACCGTCTTCTACAGTGGATGAATGAAAATGAGGTGATGTAGTATTGAACTTTGTACCATCAAATCATATAACTACCCTAAGAGGAAAATGGAACAACTCCATGGTTCATGGTTCGGTGGTCATATTATAGCTAATGTAATACAACCTCTTGAGAAAGACCAGGAAGCGAAGCGAACAGGTATAGTAAATAATATTATTTAGAAAAGTAGCTATACTATATTGAATTATTCACAATTTTACATATCATGAAAAAACTACTGATATCTTTTCTTCTAATCATTTCAGCCAGTCTTTCCTTTGCACAATTGAAAGTTAATAGTGTGACCATAAGAACTGTGGAATTAACCTTTGATATTAATGAGACTGAACCAAAAGAAGTTAAAAATACTTTTGATGAAATTCCAATCAGAATTACGGGAGAAATTATGGGAATCGATGATGAAATATATAAGGTAGTGTTAATAGTAAAGAAAAGATATACGAATGTTTATCGGATATTTTACAGAGAAGAGAATAATGATGAATTAAGCGATTACCCGGAGACAATAACTTTTGTAGAATATTTTTCAGCTGATAAAACCTTAAAAAAAATAACTCATGAGGGTAACGAAATTGTATCTATGAATTATATATTGGAATAATTCTTCAAACACCTTTATTTTATTTATAGAACCTCTCCAAGGTTCTTTTTTAATGCCTCCAAATACCTAAAATCACGTAACCGCTCCGCGGTTGAATTCTATGCATTGAATTTTCCCATTACGTCACAGAGCGATGGCCTGACCAAACGACGAGGGGACCGACCGTTAAGAAAATGTCCGGGTTCCTACGCTAAAGCTTCGGCGACAGCGTGTGGACATTTTTAGGAAGGGGTCAGCTTGCAGGGGGGCATTTTTACAAGCAGGGTGGGAGCTTCGTTTGGCCTTGATTCTTTTTTGTTTCGTTTTTTCTCACCTGCCTAGTGTGGTAATGATTTTATATTAAATTTTTATGAATTAACATTGTTAAAAGTTCAAGAAAAAAATGAAAGAAAAAAATAAAATCAGGGTTGCTAAATCAGGCTTACAAATAATTATTGTACTGATATTGAATACAATAACGTATGATGCTATATCCATTGATACACTCAGGTCTGTAAATGATATGAAAATAGTCCGTTCACGGATGCTGGTACCCTACCTGGATTCACCTGATCCCTTACGTGTTCATCAGATGCGATCAGGATTAGGAACTGATGGAAGTTGGCTGGACATAAACTATGCTGATACATCAACCACTTCATGGCTGCCGGCCGGGCATCTGAGAAGGCTGGTTACACTTACACAGGCATGGTATTCACCATCATCCCCATTATATCATGATAAAGAACTTTATGAACAAATAAATAGTGCACTCGATTATTGGTTTCATCTTGATCCTCGTCGGCCATGGTGGTGGGATAGTATTGGAGCACCAAGGATGATAGGGTGGATACTCCTGATGCTGGATGAAAACCTGACTGATTATCAGCGAAAACAGGGAATAAAAGTGTTGGAACGCGCAATTCTGGGAACTACTGGTCAGAACCTGGTCTGGCAGGCAGAAATCACTGCTCGCCGGGCGATCCTGCAAAAGGATGAAAAACTTCTGATGAAGGCGTTCGATCTCATCGCCTCAGAGATCAAACTCAGTGAAGGTGAAGGGATACAGGCTGATTTCAGTTTTCACCAACATGGTCCCTGCCTGTATAACCACGGGTATGGTGTGGGCTTTGCAGAAGAAAATGCACAACTCGCTTCACTGACTGCTGGAACAGTCTTCGAATATAAGCCTGAAAAGATTACCCTGCTGAGCAACCTTATCCTGGACGGCTCACAATGGTTTGCCCTGGGCCCTGTATCTGACTTTGCAGCAGAAGGACGTGAACTGACTCGTCCTGGTGAGAATGCCCGATACCTTAGCGAAGCAGCAAAGTATATGCTTACTCTACCCACCGGTCGTGAAAACGAGTTCAAGGCTCTGTATACCCGTACACTCGGTAAACCCGCCGATCCATTAACAGGTAATAAACATTTTTTCCGTAGTGATATCATGGTTCACCATCGTCCTGGCTGGTATATGTCGGCAAAGATGTATTCGAAACGAACCGTTAATACTGACGGACTTTCCGGCTGCGACGAAGGGCTCCTCAGCCATTACCTGGCAGAGGGAGCAACCACCATAATGAGGCATGGTAATGAATATAAAAATATTTTCCCTGTTTGGGACTGGCAGCATATACCTGGTACAACCGTTGAAATGAAAACACATATCCCCGGTGAACCCAAGCGTAGAGGAACATCTGCATTTGCAGGAGGTGCTTCAGATGGAACCATAGGTGTTGCGGGATTTCAACTAAAGAGAGATTCTCTGTCAGCCAAAAAAGCCTGGTTTTTTTTCAGCGACATCGCGGTTTGCCTTGGCACAAGTATTCACTGTATGACTGATAATCAAGTTATTACAACCCTGAACCAGTGCCTTTTATCCGACCCTGTAAGTATTGGATATGATAAGGGCAGAGAGATACTGAGCGAGGGAGAACGAAAAATTATTGCCCGGTGGATCATCCATGATGGAATCGCATATGTGCCCAGCAAATCGACAGAATTAGAAATAGCAA
>JBHOSY010000184.1:0-8465 GCA_042584165.1 Bacteroidota bacterium
AAAAAGATATATTCATTACTGATCCTTGCTTTTGTTTATTTTGATATATCAGCCCAGTCCGATGACTTGCTGCTTCCGGCAAAGTCGTTTGGTGAATGGGGATATATCAACAAAGACAATCAATGGATCATTCCATCAAAATATGATGATGCCTTCCCTTTCAGTGAAGGATTGGCGGCAGTGAACTATTTTGGGAAATGGGGTTACATTAACAGTCAGGGTGTATGGGTAGTTGAGCCTCGATTCTCAGAAGCAAAATCGTTTTCAGAGGGGACTGCCTGTGTAAAAGCTTACGGAAAATGGGGATTTATTGATAAATCAGGAGAATGGATCATTGAGGCCCGCTATCATTCTGTCAGTATGTTTTCAGGTGGATTGGCAGTTGTCTATTATGATGAGGGTTACAGGTACATCGACAAAACAGGAAGATATGTGTTTGATCAAAGTTATGAAAAAGCTTTACCATTCAGTGAAGGATTAGCCTTCGTGAAAAAGGATGGGCATAGCGGTTATATTGATTTTTCAGGAAACTGGATGATCAAATGTGATTTTGACGAAGCATATTCATTCTCTGATGGATTGGCTTTAGTAAGTGAAAAAAGACGTTATGGATACATCAACCACCGAGGTGACCAGGTTATTCCATTACAATATAATGACGGTTTCCGATTCAATCAGGGGATAGCGCCTGTGAAAAAAGGTAAACAATGGGGATACATCGATAAACGTGGAGATTGGCAGATCCAACCAAAATTTGAATATGCGGCTTCATTTAATGAAGGCTTCGCCGTAGTTATGTCTGATGATGAATATGGATTGATAAACAGGGATGGTTCATGGACCATCGATCCGGAATATGAAGAGCTTGCAGAAATTGGACGTACTTCATCACTGGAAGATGAAGTTGAAAAGCTAGTGATGAGACGAATTTATCAATGGCAGTTGAAGGGTGAATTCGAGAAATCCCAGGAATATGTACTGAGGGTTTCTGATGAAAACAGAGAAACAGCTATTGATAAGATTATGCTAGATTGTATCCAGGAAGTGGCATCACATCATGTTAACCTTGATCTTGCGGAGTTGGGTAATTATAACGCCGATGGGGAATTCTTCATGTTGAATATTCCGGGCGTTTACCTTTCAATGTTGCCTGTACCTATTGAAGAGGCACTGGTCTTCAGGGATAACTGGGAGCGTGTTTCCTTACTTGCTCCTGTTTTTTCTATTGCTGATAATCAGTTTCTTCTGATGGAGATAAACGCACAATTGGATGATAAATCTTATACATATAATGCCAATGTACATGGTATGGTTAAAGGCAGGTGGTTTACAGAACCAGAATTTGGACCTGTACTCATCGATCTTCCTGATATAACTGATCTTGAACTCCACAATCAACCTGTAGTTAAAGTTCAGGGTCCTGCTGATGTTGATCAGGATATTCCTGAAAATAATCTGGTACAAAACAATGTATTCGCCCTGGTGATTGGTAATGAAGATTACAGCTCATATCAGGTAGGAAGTGATGGTGAAATCAACGTTGAATATGCCGAAGCAGATGCAAGAACGTTTGCTGCATACTTAAATAAGACTTTTGGGCTCCCAAGGGAGAATATCACGCTACTTGTCAATGCCACGGTGGGACAGATGAACCAGGCTATAGGCAGGATGGTTTCTCTTGCTAAAGCATATGAAGGTGAAGCTGAACTGATATTCTACTATGCTGGCCATGGTTTACCGGATGAAGAAACGAAGGAGCCCTATCTGATTCCTGTAGATGTATCAGGCAGTGATCTCACTTATGCCGTGAAATTGGAAGATGTTTATAATCAGTTATCAGTATATGAAACACGCAGGGTAACTGTATTTCTTGATGCCTGTTTCAGTGGAGGAGCAAGAAATCAGGGATTAGTAGCTGCAAGGGGAGTAAGGATCAGGCCTAAATCACCTTTTGTTCTGGGTAATCTGATCGTCTTTTCAGCAACAGCAGGTAATCAGACTGCCTTTGGATACAATGAAAAAGGACATGGTATGTTCACCTATTATTTGCTGAAGAAATTTCAGGAGACAAGGGGAGAAGTATCTTATGGAATCCTGGCACATCACTTAATGGGTGAGGTGAACAGAAAATCATTGTTGATCAATAACAGTGAGCAAACACCGATAGTAAAAGTCAGCCCGATATTCCAGAATACCTGGCAGGATTTCAGTTTCCTGAATAGTACTGTGGTTTCGAATAATCAATAAATAATTTAAGGGATTCTATCTCTATCTGAATTTATCCAGATAGAGATGGTATCCCTACAATAAGTATTTACCATTCTAACCAATACTCCTCCAGCAATACATTATTACCTCCCTTTATCTGAAGTAACACTTCAGGCCCTTCCGGTTTCCAATCAATGTTGATCAGTCCAAAATTCTTAGCAATTATAAAGTCACTTACGCGATGCTTATTCGGTTCAATACTTGCATTATCCCAGGTATGTGTAAGACCACTTGATGTGAAATCATAGAGAGGATAGGGGTACCCGGGAATTTCTATCCGGGAAATCTCTGCAATATGTCTGTCACCACTCAGAAACAAAGTACGTACTGGTTTTTTACTGACTAGAAGTTGAAACAATCTTTCCCTTGATTTTGGAAAATTTGACCATTTTTCCCAGCGGTGTTCTTCAGACAGCACCTGAATACTAGAACCAATAATATGGATAACTGCATTACTTTCGGTCAATTCATTTGCCAGCCATTTCCATTGTTCTTCCCCCAGAATATCTCCATCAGGATTTCCGACATAGGTGCGTTTATTTTCTGGAAAATCTATGTTCAGCGAATCTCTGAAATTACGGGTATCCAGGAGTATTACTTTTACTTGTTTATCATCTTTCCCAAATGTGTAGGATTGATAGACACCTTCTCTTTGTCTGACCGGATGATCAAGCGGAACATCAAGAAATTCAAGCATCAACTCCTTGCTTTCCTTTTTCATGTAATAATATCTTCCCCCATCATTTATTCCATAATCATGATCATCCCAGGTGCCAATGATATTTACACGACTGTTTAACAACTTCTGGTAGCTATCCCTCATTTTCTGACGTTCGTATTTTTCAGACAGCACGTTCATGTAGTATGAATCTCCATAGATGTTGTCTCCCATCCAGATCCATATATCTGGATCATGTGTCATTACTTCTTCCCATAACTGGTTGTCATCGTACTCGTGAGAACAGGAACCAAATGCAATCGTAGCAGGAATGATACCTGTATTCAATGAATCCAATTGGGACAGTTTTTTTGATTCACCCCCGGTACAGGACAGCAACTTTGATGCTGAAAGTAATAATAGAATTAACAGGAATATATTATCTCTTCTTTCCATTAAATTGAGTTCTTGCAAAGAAACTCAAAATTAATACTAAGACAAAAATAAGGTTCCTACAAGGAGCAGTTAATAGAAACAGATTAATATAGAAGAAGGCTTTCAATCATACATATAATGATGCAGCTTCTTTCTCATTCTGTCCTTCATTGAATCCTTTCTCAGAAATAGTAATGACATTGTAATTATTCCTGCAAGAATTACCAGCCCATATCCAATTACCATGTACATAATAAATAGTTTAGTCTTACAAATTCTCTGCACTTTTCTATTTTACACATCTGCTTAACGAATCTGAATATTGACTGATTGGGTTGAATTGGTATGTATAAATGTACCTAAAAATCAATCTAATAAATAGTGTAGCAGGAGATCTTAAAGGAGGTAGTCAAATAAAGTTTATTTTATACAATATATTGTTATTTGTATACAATATTGTACAGCCAGTATTGACTAACAAGGATGTAAAGTTATTTGATTGTTGCCGCTGAAAGATGATATTTGATTTTCAATGAACATCTAATAAACATGAAATATAATTTTGACGAGTTATATCCCCGTGAAAATACAGATTGTGTAAAGTACGATCTTCGAAAGACATGGTTTGGGAACAAAGATGTACTTCCTTTCTGGGTAGCCGATATGGATTTCAGGACACCGGATTTTGTGATTAAAGCTCTTAAGAAACGGCTTGAACATGAGAATTTTGGGTACCCGTTGAAGCCAAAAGGTTATAATGAATCCATTATCAATTGGTTGAAAAAAAGGTATAGCTGGGATATAAAAAAGGCCTGGATCAGTTTCAGCCCGGGTGTTGTACCTGCAATTGTTCTTTCTGTTAAAGCTTTTACAAAACCCGGGGATAAGATCATTGTTCAACCTCCCGTCTATTTCCCGTTTTATGAATGTGTAGAGAACCATGGTAGGCAATTAGTATTTAATCAACTTCAACTCAGGAATGGCAGGTATTATTTTGATTTTAAAGATCTGAAAGCAAAAATTGATAGCAGGGTTAAGATGTTAATCCTGTGTAATCCTCACAATCCTGGCGGATCTGTATGGAATACGGAAGAACTTAAAGAACTAGGTAGAATTTGCCTTGATAATGATGTGCTCATATTCTCGGATGAAATACATTCTGACCTAACGCTCTGGGGAAGGAAGCATATACCCATTGCATCACTCTCTGCTGAGATTGCAGAAATCACTCTTACTGCTATGGCGCCCAGTAAGACATTTAACCTAGCCGGGATGTCAACAGCTTTTATGGTAATTTCAAACAAACAGTTATTTACCGACTATGAAAACATGCTCAATGATTATCATCTTGGTTTTGGGAATACCTTAGGCCTGGAAGCACTGAAGACTGCATATTCAGAAGGGGAGGAATGGCTGAAACAGTTAGTGGGTTATCTTGAAGGCAATATTAGCTTCATCGAGAGATACCTGGAGGATCACATCTCAAAAATTAAAATGATCAAACCTGAAGGGACATATCTCGTATGGTTGAATTTCCGTGAATTGGAAATGGATCCTGAAGAACTGAAAAGATTTTTAATACACGACGCAGGATTGGGATTGCATGATGGTCCATGGTTCGGACCAGGGGGTGATGGATTCCAGCGAATGAATGTAGCATGTCCACGAGCCTATATTGAGAAAGGGTTAAACCAGTTGAAGGAGGCAATAAAAAAGTTATCAACCATGTAGGGACGTATGGCCATACGTCTCTACAAAATTCAAATTGATATATAAATCCTATTCTCCGCCGCCCGGAAGTCCAGAGATGGTCTTACTGCGTTCCATAGATTGCAAAGCCAGGTAGCTTTCTCCAAATCTCTCGATATTTTCCATTTCGGTATCATACTGATCGAAATGCCTTTCTTCATCAGCAACCAGGCCTTCGAAAACCTGTTTAGAAATCGCATCAGCATTGGCTGAACATTCATTGGCCCAGACATTGTAATCCTTAACACTGCTGGCTTCCATATCAGCAGCCTGTTTTAACATCTTTTTCACATCGTGAATCTTCTTTACATCATCAGTAACTTGCATCTCAACTTCCCCCTTCAGGAAAAGTATTCTTTCAGCAAGGGCTTCAACATGCCCCATCTCCTCGATTGCAGTCCGCTTGAATAGTTTTGCCAATAAATCGTAGCTTTGATCATCACAGTGAAAATGAAAATACATATACTGGTTCACGGCATATAGCTCGTCAGCTACTGCCTTATTTAACAATTCGATACTTTTTTCGTGCATAATTAATTTGGATTATATATTATAAATTATTCAAATTTCACATTCAGTATTTCCTCGTTTGAACCTGTAACCCCTTTTAATCCTTCGATGGTCTCCCATTTGTTGGATTCAGGATCTCCAATTCTAACAGTGTATACACCTTTATAAAACACTTTTGGAATAAATTCAGTTCCCTTGATCCTGACAATATACTCAAGTGAACCAGTTGATTGATTGGTAACCTCAATAACCGCATCCTCCAATCCAACAATATTTAAAGTGGGTAAATACCCAGCTTCTTTTCTTCCATAATTATCAAACTGACTGACTGACAGGGGCCAGCCGGGAAATTGGTTGTCAGCAGATGGATTATCAAGATCGGCGAGAAAATGATAAGCTTCTGAAGTAATTGTGCGGTTATCGGTATCGAAAACTATCAAACCATATCCAGAGGAGCATTTTTGTGCTTTTTTGTACCGGTTTGGATCACTGGTTTCATCTTCCGGGTTTCCTACAGCGAATATGTAATTTTTATTTCCAAAAATGTCGGTATAATAACCAGTATTGTCTAAATCATGCTCAGGGCGGTTCATGACAGGCCAACCAAGGCGATCAGGGTGGAATCGCCGTTGGTACCCGGTGGTAATTGCGGGCGTACAGAATACCCAGCCAGCATCCTGGAAGTCATCGATGCCATATTGAATTAGGCTAGGTAGATGCTGGTCACCACAAATATGATAGGCAAATCCCTTCCGTACCAGGCGTAATGCTTCGTCTCTTTGAAATTTGGGCCAGCCACCTGAATCCATATCCCCATACAGAAATGTCTTTTCACCACCATGGTGTGTGGCCGAATTGGTAAAAATTGTCTGGCTTAGTAAAACCTTCATATCAGCGTTTTTCCAGTCACGCACCCAGTGTTCCAGGAATTCCATTTGCCGGTTACCAAGAAGTTCCAGATCAGGCCGTTCCAATTTTGAAGGATCCTTCAAAGGAAATTTGATATGATCTTTACGCCCTTCCCAGAAGGATACAATCTCAGGACCGCTTTTAAATACCCGGTCACCAACAATAGCAAAACTTACCCGACCGTATATCAAGTCTGTATAATAAACTGGAATATCCTGTTGCATTGGGGTTGGATCATATGGGTCAGGCAAATGGGCACTATTGGTGCGCATCACAACATGCACCATGTCAGCAGGTTCAACAAATCCACTTAGACAATCCTGGCCCATATTCCATGCTTCAAGGCTCAACTTTTTGCCTCCGTTCCCCCACAAGTTACCCTGGAAAACTTCATGGTCATCATGAATACAAATAGTTGGTCTGTCACGCATCAGGTCGCCGAATGCCCATCCGAACATATACCATTTTCCCAGGTAGCTCAGGATCGCTTTCTCAGCAGGAAACCGGATTATACCATACCCACCGTTCCCTTCATAAAGCTGGTCACCTGAAAAGTAGAGAATATCAGGATCCTGTTTTACCAGGTTTTCAGTGAGAGGCCTGTAAGGAAATCCATAATGATACTGACAGGTCATCCCCCCCATAACCAGTGGATTATCAACGGGATCTTGTCGGATCCTTCCTTCATAATAGTTATCTTCTGTACTGCCATCCTTAAATCTTTGTTTATATACCAACCTGTATTGATGATCTTTTGAGTCATCCCAGTCTGTAACTTTAAAGACAGCTATTCTCGCATTTTTTTCAATTTTAGCATTCCCTTTTGTGCTCCAATTTTCTCCCTCTTTTATCTGCAGCTGAACAAATTGCTCGTCGTTATCACCGATGGGAGGCATTTGGGCTGTCATCTTCATTGTCCCTTTGCTCAGGGTGTACATCGACCATAAGATCGGGCCAAAACTATTCTCTTTATGATGATGAACCATCGATCCACCTATTGTGAGGTTATCGAACCAGAATGTCGCACCTTCTTCTGAGTTTTTGTCATTTCCAAAAGAATTAACAATCGATACCAGCCCTCTGATATCTTCAATCCCGGATTTAATTACCTCTATGCCATTTCCATTATCGTCATTTACATTTAGTTTCAGTTTAAAACCATTATCAACATTCTCAGTTGTTATTTTCATTGTGAAGGAACTGAAATCAAAAGCTGAAGGAAATTCTGCTTTTTCCCGGTCGATAAAGGCATATCCGGTGGTATGGATCCCTGCTTCAATGCCATCTCCGAAATAACAAAGTGATCGAATGTCATTATCGGTTTCATCCTGAAGACCAATTCTGAAACCTGCCGATCCTTCCTTATCTTTTTTCTCAAGTAAGCCAGCCTTAACAGACAAGTTCAGTATCCCTTGACCTGTCAGGACCTCTGTCAATATATTCATCCTCATATTGGTGCGTTCACCTATACACTCCATCCGGCCTCCTTTCACCTGCCAGTCTTCTATCGGGATTGCCCAGAATTCTTTATCGATCCAGGTTCTGTGATTCAGGTTGTTAAAATCATATTTGTAAACAGGTTTCTGGTTACAGGATAGTATAAAGCACAGGAAAACCATCAGTAAGGCGGCGTTTGCCAGGTTGAAAAATCGTGGATTCATAATACCAGTTTTAAAAAGTTGATTTATTGACGCAAAATACAAAATGCAAATTACAAATAGAACGTGACCTGCATCAATACCTTCCCGAAACCTAAAGTGATATTTAAATCTAGAATCTAGTTACAGACATGGTTTGAACAACTTTAATATTTTAGACTCACCCTTGGCTTCCCTGCCCACTTCGCTACCTGGCATCTCGTTAAAATGATTTACCAAATCATTTCTTAACACTCGAACCTCCTCCGGTGGAGGTAACCTGTGGAATGCAAATTTCA
>JBHOSY010000185.1:0-8385 GCA_042584165.1 Bacteroidota bacterium
TCTTCTGGCATTATTAATTAGATATTAAAAAAGCATTATCAACAGTTCCGTAGTTATAATAACCCTTGTTCTTCCAACCGATCTATTTCTGCTCTTATATCAGCATATTTCTTTTCCTGTCGCTGGATGATCTGTTTAAATTCTTCATCGTTCCAGAGGCTTTTTAACATTGGGTCATTTTGACTATACCACAATATATCACCTCTAAATCCTTCTCTTTCTAATTCATGTAATCTTTGATATGCTTTTTCTTTTTCGCCTAAAAATGCATATGAAACAGAAAGATCATAGTATGCCCCACCATCAGTAGCATATCGTCTTTTAAGTCGTATGCTTTCTAAACAATATTCAATTTGTTTATTAAAATATTCTTTCGCTTCTTTTTTTCTGCCAAGGTTGTAAAGTATATATCCAAATTCAAATTGATCATTTAAATTAAGATCACCACTTTCCATAATCCTTTCATTGTATCTTTCATAATATTTCAGTGCTTTTATGAAATCTCCAATATATAAATAATATTTTCCTAAAAGTCGCCAGCAATATTGGCTACTATCTATAGCACATATATTATCAATACATATTTTTAACTTTTCCCATTCCCCAGTGGTTTGATATAACCAATTTAAGTAACCATATCCTGACAAAGAATCATTATTTATCATTTCTTTTCCGACAATTTCTGTTTTTTCATAATCACAAATACCATGATTTGCGTTAAAAAGATCGCCCAATACACGATAATAATCTGGATTGCCTATCTGAAGTAATTTTGCCTTTTTTAAATTCATTAGGGCAATAATATACTGACCTTTCTTTAAATAGTTCAATCCTAAATAACTGAAAGCATTTCCATAATTCGGATATAGTTCAATTGCTTTTTCTAACTGGATTATACTTTTATCAAGGTCACCTTTCACCTGATAATAAAATCCACGAAGCCAATATCCTTCTGCCAGATCAGGATTTATTGATAATGCTTTATCTGCAAAATATAAAAGTGTATCACCCCAATATTCTTCAAAATAATCAGACCAATAAGTTTGGCTATGATATGTTAAACCCAACGAGACATAGACGAGAGCAAATTGAGGATCAAGTTCAATTGCTTGCTGATATAAAAGAATAGCAATGTTTAAATTGGATTCCCCGCCTTTATATTGATATTCCAATCCTTTAAGATAAAGATCATACGCTTCAAGATTTTCAGTTGGTATTGATTCAATTCGTTCTTTAACATCAGGTGCTATTACAACTTTAACTTCAGATGCCACTTCCTGTGATATATCAGACATTACTTCAAAGACATCTTCCAGTTCCCTGTCATATTGCTCTGACCAGATATGTTCATCGTTTATGGCATTAATTAATTGTGCGGTAACCCTGATCTTATCTTCAGATTTGAATACGCTTGCCTCAAGTAAATAAGTTACGTTTAGTTCTTTGCCAATTTCGGGTGATTGAATAGAACCTTCACGATACTTTTCAACAGATGTACGTGAAGCAACCCGTAGGTCTTTTATCTTGCTCAAGTGGTTTAGAATACCTTCTGCAACACCATCTGCAAAGTATTGGTTATCTGCATCAGGACTTAAATTCTTAAAGGGAAGTACAGCGATTGATTTGTCAATCTCTTCAACTATGATATCAGGTGTGGATTCGATGGTTTCACTTGATGGTATGAATTGCCATAATAGAACAACAACAGTTGTAACTACTAAACAACCACCAAGAATGAAATATGCGTACTTGCTCCTAGACTTTACTGGTTTATCATCAACAGGTTTTTGTTCCTCTTCACACAACACTTCATAAACCTTCACAGGATCATCAACACCCTTTAATTTCTTATCACCAATGAATTTTGTGGTGATATCCGTTTTATTTTTTATATCCTTATATACTGTTCCTGAAATGGTGATACACCCTTCTTCTGACATTTCCTCCAACCTTGAAGCAACATTCACACTATCACCCAAAACATCAGCACCTGCCATCACCATTTCTCCTTCATGGATGCCAATTTTCAATGGTATGTTCTGACTCTTTGCTTCTCTCTGGATGTCCATTGCACAACGAACAGCATCAGAGGCGAGAGGGAATGAACACAATGTTCCGTCTCCGACTTCTTTGATCAATGTACCATTGTGTTTTTTGATCAGGGTAGCATGGATGGTGTGATTGCGTTTGAGCATATCGAATGCCTTGTCCTCATTACTGCCCATAATATTTGTGTACCCACAAATGTCGGTGAACATGACTGCGATATGTCTTCGGTCTTCTGTCATGACGTTATTTCAAAGCAATCCCTTCTTCTTCCATCCATGCTAATACCCTATCACGTTCTTTTTGGTTTTTTTCTTCTATTTTTTTCATAATTGCTTTGAATCTTGGCTCTTCCCTTACATTTTTTAACATGGGGTTATATTTAATACGTGCTATCGTACGAAACCTAATAAGGCTTTCGTTACTAAATCTTTCTAAATATTGGTATCCCTTTTCTTTTTCACCCAAAAAGAAATATGTAACTGCCAGATGATAATAAGCATTCTTCAAACTATACGGTCTTGTAAGTCTGATACTTTCCTGACTATTCCGTATCTGTTCATTGAAATAATTATTGGCTTCTTCCTTCCTATCCAATTGCCAAGATACGTATCCATAAAAATATATAGGAGTAGTTATGCCTCTACTTGATTCTGAAAATCTTGACATATATTTATATGATTCTTCTATATGATCAAGCATGACATGGGAACCAGCGAGCCATAAAGTAGACACACGTGTTGAATCAATTCTCTCAGCTTTTTCAAATAATTCAATTGCCATTTCATAATTTCCTTTACTAAATTCCAAACGAGCCAAATTATTCAAGTAACTAATCGAATCATTATCTAAATCAAACTTTTTTTGATAATAGTATCTTGATTTCTCAAGAAGTCCGACATTCCTATAATACCTACCTAGACTAATATAAATATCAGGAAGGTCAGTACTTCTTTCAATGCTTGCTGCTTTATGTAAAGATGAAATTGCCTTCACCATATTGTTATAGTGATAAACACCTCCTAAACTTCTTAATGCATCAGCATAATTCGGATTAATAGATAATGCCTTTTCAAAATCATTGATTGCTTTTTCAATCTCACCGTTTTGTTGATAGTATTTACCTCTTACATTATATGCCTCTTCCAACTGATCATCATAAGACAGAGCAACATTAGCCAGAACCAAGGCTGAATCAAGAAAATCTTCTTCAAAATATTCGTCCCAATAATGCTTTGTCCAGTATGCCCATGCAAGACCTGTATAGGCTAGAGCAAAAGTAGAATCTATTTCAAGTGCTGTTTGATAAAGTAAGACAGCCTCATCAATAGAAGACTCGTTATACTTTTCTCTTGCCTTCAAATAAATATCATACAATGCAAGGTTGGTAGTAGGTGTTTTCTCAATGAGTTCTTTTTCCACAGGTGCAATTACAACCTTTACTTCTGATGCCACTTCCTGTGCAATCTCACTTTGGACTTTAAAAATCTCTTTTGCATCAGATATATCTCTTTCATACGTATCCTCCCATATATGATCATCATCATTTGCAAGAATCAGTTGAGCATGAATTTTTAACTGGTTACCAAGTTTCTGTACTGTCCCTTCTAAAATGTAATTGACATCCAATTCATTGGCAATTTCTTTTGTTGATAGATCGGTTTCTCTGTATTTTTCCATTGATCCTCTTGATATGACCCGCAGATCAGAGATTTTGGCTAAATTATTTCTAATATCCTCTACCATTCCATTCACAAAGTATTCATTGCCTTCTTCGGCACTTTCATTCCAAAACGTTCTGACAGCGATGGATTTGTCTATTTCTACATCTTCAACAATAGGTTGCGGTCGTGGATATAAGAACCAGATCAATATTACTGCAACAATCAATACCAATATGCCACCTATGATATAATAGGAACGTTTGCTGTGTTTCTTTTCTTCATGAAGTACTGTTTGCTTTACCCCCTTCTCTACTTCAACCTCATAAATCCTTACTGGATGTTTTACATTCTTTAAGGTTTCCTCTTTGACAAATTCAGCGTTAATCCCTTTTTTATTTTGAATGTTTCTGTATACAGATTCAGAGATATATATTCCGCCAACAGGTGCTAAAGGTTCAAGTCTTGAGGCAATATTTACTCCATCTCCGAATACATCTTCATCTTCAAATATTACTTCTCCAAGATGTATTCCAATTCGGATTTTTAGGTCTGGTTCTTCTTCACAAACCTCTTGGATTTCCTTAGCACAATAAACAGCTTCTGAAACGGTTGGAAAACTTGCAAGAACTCCGTCACCAATTTCTTTTAACCACTTACCACCATGCTTTTCAATCAGTGGTCTCTGGACTTGTCTGTTGCGTTTGAGTAGTTGGTAGGCACGTTCTTCATCACTACCCATAAGAGCAGTATAACCGACAATATCGGTAAACATAATAGCAGCTAATCTGCGGTCTTCTGGCATTTATAAAAAATATTAGTTGAATCACGTATACCAACCCTGCCGAATCGGCAATGAAGTTAATATAAAATATTTTGTGGGGAAAGAATTAGAGAGGATCATGATATTATAATATGGGAAGGTTGGATTCCGTTTTTAAATGATTATCACTAACTTATGATATCACTTTTAACTTTCCAGCACTATGAAATCCTTTACATTTTTAATCGCCCTACTTAGTCTGATCATCTTGTCAAATTGCAAGCAGGAGAAAAAACAAACTGAAAGTCCCAAATCTTATACGGAAGCATCTGGCGAACTTGTATTCGGTGATAAAAAGGTGACATATTCAATAGAAGGAAAAGGTCAACCTTGCTTTGTTTGTGCAGATGGTGACCTTCAGAAAGGTTGCATTTCAGACAATCTAAAAGAGCATTTTCAATTTGTTTTTATTGAACAAAGACACAGCACTATTTATGAAGAAACAAAAGATTATTCCAATATCACGATGGATACAATTGTTGATGACATGGAGATGCTTCGAACAAAGTTGGGATTTGACAAAGTGTATGTACTCGGACATTCAATTATTGGTTTGATAGCGTTGGAATATGCCAGAAAGTATCCTGAAAACACTAAAGGAGTTATAATGATAAACACACCTCCCCATTTTAATATGGATTATATGAAAAACATAAATAAATATTGGGATGAAAATGCTTCTGAAAAGAGAAAAAAAATATTGGCAAAAAATTTGAAAAACTTAGAACTGATAAACAAAGACAGCATTTCAAAAGAAGAATGGAATTATTTATCCTATAAAGCATATGCACCAAAAAATTATTACGATTCACTTTATAATGACACTCCATATTTTCGAGTTAATGAAGAGGGTTGGAATCATTTCTTTTCTATAATGAGTGAATATGATATTGCAAAAAGTCTAATAGAAACACCCATTTTTCTATCCCTTGCAAAATTTGATTTTATGATGCCAGAATCCTTTTGGGATGATTATAAAGACAAATTTGAAACATTAACAATTAATAGATTCGAAAAAAGTGGACACTATCCACATGTAGAAGAGCAGGAACTTTTTGATAAACTACTTTTAAGTTGGATAAATGATAATTAAAAACAACACAGCACACTCATAAGGATTTATTCCTAATCACCTTATCCAACTAATATCTAATTACCGCATCATTTATGATTTAAGGTTCTAAACCTATTCTGTTTTTGGTAACAATGAACTAAATGCAATTATTACTGTGTTTAATAAGTACAGCAGAATATCGCCTCAAAACAATACCATCATCTCTTATCATAAGCAATATTAAATCTTAGTTAAATGACAAGAATCGAAAACAGCATCAATATCCCCGCCCCTGTTGAGGAAGTATTTAAATATGCCTCTGACTGGCAGAAATGGTCTGAATGGTTTGAAGGTGTGTCAGATTTTAAACCTACAACAGAAACAAGCAGAGGGAATGGAACACGTTATGCCTATAAAGCGAAAATAATGGGTTTATCAGTAAATATTGAAACCGAAATACATGATTTCACTGAAAACAGAGGATGGATAGGGAAAGCAACCAAAGGGATGCCCCATCAGACTTTGTGGATGTTTGAATCAGTTGATGGTGGAACAAAATCTACATATGCACTGGAATACGAATTGACCATACCTGTGCTCGGATCATTGTTGGATGATTTTTTAATGAAACCTCAGTGGGATAAAATAATTAGGAAATCATTAAACAATTTGAAGGAGCATTTTTAAATCAATAGAAAACTTTGATTTTAACTGACCATGTCAAAAGAAACCCGACTTTTTACTTTAATAGAATTAATCCATCGCAGACCATACATCACCATTGAAGAGATATTAGATTTCTTTTCCGATAAGGATATCGACATATCTGAAAGAACTATTAGAAGATACTTCCAATATTGCAGAGATTATTTCAACATTGATATTGCTTATGATCGGTATAAAAAGGGATTCTTTATAAATGAAGAAACCAGTCTTGATGTTTCCAATGTTATTGAATTCATAAAGCGAACATCAATATCCAAACTGTTGG
This sequence comes from Bacteroidota bacterium, assembly GCA_042584165.1. Taxonomy (GTDB): domain Bacteria; phylum Bacteroidota; class Bacteroidia; order Cytophagales; family Cyclobacteriaceae; genus JBHOSY01. The sequence goes on from JBHOSY010000185.1 coordinate 6,576, forward strand.
ATACCCATCTGCTTCCAGTTTCAAAAGACCCATATATATTTCCTGATACAACAGGGCATTACTTTAAAGGAACAGAACAATTAAGTCTTTTAATTGAAGCAATTAGAAACCACCAGATAATAGAGTTCCAATACGAGAAATTCAGAGTTGAAGGAAATTTAATAGAACATAAAATACTAAAACCACACTTCATTAAAGAAGCATCTTTTAAATGGTATCTGGTAGGTCTATACCCTAATGATGAATTACCAAGGGCATTTGGTGTTGATAGGATATCAGATATCGAGATCACGGATAAGACATTTACCCCTGTAAAGGATTTACACGATAAAATGCATTTTGATTATGGTATTGGAGTTGAAGTACCACAAGATATAAAATCTACTGAAATACATTTTAACACATCAAGGTTGGCAGGTGATTATTTCACATCTTTCCCAATTCATCATTCACAAACACTAATAAATGAAGATAAAAATACGTACCATTTTTCGGTTCATTTAATCCCGAATTTCGAGTTTTACCAACGATTGCTAATGTGGGTAGAGTGGATCGAGATCGTTAAACCAGAGGGCATTAAACAGCATTATCTTGATCTATTAAATGAAGGTTTGAAGCTGAATACAAAATAGCAATTAATAGCAAAGTAATACTTTTCGTTTAAGCATTAATATGCATTTCACGTTGCCAGTTTTTGGCAATGTAATATGATAAGTTTATTGTAGTAACGTTATTAATGTTTTATCATGGATTTAGCAATAGGAGTTGAAAATCTATTATCTCAACTTGAGTATTCAGAGAGCAAAACAGGTTGTCTGGAAACAGGATTCAAGACGTTTGATAAAGAATATGGTGGTCTTGTTGAAGGTGGGATAACGGTAATTGGTGGTAGAATACAGATGGGTCTAACCGATTTTTGCACATCCCTTATTAATAATGTTTCAATTCAGAATAAAATTCCTTCAACCTATATCACCTTAGATTCAATAGAAGATGATATCCGAAACAGGTTAATTAGTTCCCATTTAACAATCAATAGGTATCGCCTCAATAGGTTGGATTTAAAAAAGAAGGATGTTAAGAAGATAAAATACTCTGTTCCTGAAATTAAGAAATTCCCAATAACCATTTATGATGATGTGTTACCAAAACCAATAGCACTACTAAATAAAATTCAAGAAGTTATTAAAGATGATAAACCAAAACTTTTCATCCTTGATGATTTAAACCAAATCGAATCAGGTGATAAATCATTTAATAACTTTCTTGACGATATTAAAAATATAGCGACAAAGACCAATGTTTCCTTTGTATTGTCCTATCACATAAATAATGAAGTAGAAAAACGAGGCGGGGATAAAAGACCTCTACTATTTGACTTAAACCCAAGATATTATCTAAGGAAAATTAGTGATATGATAATATATATATACCGACCTGAATACTATGGTTTGGATGAAGATGTAAAAGGGCAGTCAACAAAAAATCTTGCTGAATTATTGGTAAGAAAAAGTAGTAGTGGAAAAGTTGGGACTGTGAATCTGAAGTATAATAGAAAATATTGTTCATACAAAAATATTGAATCATGAATGATCGACTAAAAACTATCATCAACTTCATGGGTTATGGCAACCCAAATGGTAATTATTGGTTCATTGGCATAGAAGAAAAACTCTCTATTGATAGTGAAGAAAAGCTGAAACCATATGCACGTAAAGATGGAATATATACAAGTGATATAGGTGATTACACCAAGTGGATATTCTGATTCATTGTGACCCCCCATTCTGATCAAGCTGACCCCTCATTC
>JBHOSY010000186.1:0-8283 GCA_042584165.1 Bacteroidota bacterium
TCTTTAACTCATAAAGATTTACAGCTTTTTTTAACGCAGACATGCGGATTTAAGGAACAAACGAGGATTATTGGAGCTAAAGCTCTTGATAATTATTCTAAATCCTATATCTATGTCCTGTAGGACATGGTTTTTAAAGGATTATGATTAAAAAAGAGGATGTTTTTAAGACATCCCCCTTTATTTTATCGGTAGATTATCAATCTGGAAGTGCCCAGCGGCTCATTGTGTTCATCCAGTATTTTAAGGATATAGACACCATTCCTCAAGGTACTGACATCCAGGTTTTTTCGTTCATACAGGATCAATGGATTGTTATAGATCACCCGTCCATTTACATCGAGTAAAACAATTTTGGAGATATCGCCATTGAACTCAGTATTCTCGATGGTTATTGACAAGGATGACGGATTCGGATATACAATGTACCTCCTGACCAGTTCCTCATCTATACCTACAACGGGCGTTACATCGAATACAACAATTCCATCTACCGTAACAGTTGCCCATACCTCCTTATCCCTTTCTGCTTCATCCTCACCGATGATAATCCGTGTATCGGTAGTTTCATCCATCGGGATACCCGGATACTGGACGTTCAGGTCATATGTTCCGGCTTCCAGTTTCGGCATTAAAAACTGACCATTATCATCCGTATAGGCTACAGCTACCACTTCATCCTCCTGTGTTTCAGTTTTTCTCTGTGTACCTGCTACTTTTTTTATGGTCACCGTGGCTTTTTTCACTTTTCTCCTGGCAAGTATACGGCCGCCTCCATCTTCCAGGTCTTCTTCAACAGTACCTGCAATACTTCCCAGACCAACAGTCTCCGGTGGCTCTTCGAAGAATGGAATATCGATCAAGGTTATATCTTCAGTCAAGGGTATGGTATCCGCTTCCTCCCAGAAAATTGTACTACCATAATAGGTGGGGATTAGGTCAGCATATTCCGCATCATCTGCATCGGCAACAAGTATATAGTCATCCAGAATAACATCTGTTATCTCATATGAGCCATCTACCTGAATAGGTGCCAGGCTGGTTGTATCGAACCCACCCGTGGCACTGATTTTAAACAATCTTGTTTCCCCGGATGTTACAGGTTCGTCCTGGTAAGTAACGTTTCCAAATATTGAGGCTATTGCCTGTAGTCTGGCTTTTTCTGTCCTGATCTCCAGGCCGGTTACCACTGAATTCGTAATAATGCTCTGGTAATCCCCTATTGAATCTTTTTCCATTGTGGTGATCTGATATATGCTGTCTGTCGCCCCACTGATATCTAAATCATTAAATGTCCATTTATAGGTATTATTCGGGCTGTAGGTCAAGGCCTCGAACTGATAGGATTGATTGACATATACTGTATCATCCGGATTGCCGGGTAAATCTTTCTGTGGATTGTATTGAATCCCAGAGGCAGTAACATTCGGTTCTAATTCCTCAAATGCGAGGTAGTTGTTGCTGACGTCGAGTAAATCCAGATTTGTCAGCAAGGTAAAATCCGGTAAAGATGTAATTGAATTATCAGAAAAATCAAGAGTATCTGTCTGGATCATATCCAGAATGTCGCCCGGGATTACCCCATTCAGATTATTGCTCCCAAGTTCCACGGATTGGACACGGCTATTGGCAATAGAAATCCCGTGCCACTGATCGATAGTTCCGGTCAGCCAATTTGCATTATTGGTCCAATTACTACCATCCGTAGCGTTATACAGTGCTTCCAGGGCCAGGGAATCACTCGCCAGAGAAGATACCTTCAAATGAATTGGGTATTGCTTTAAAGTCAGGCCGGTAACGATGGTATTGGTAACATCTGCTGTATAATATCCTGGATCATTAAAAGTAACCGCGGTTAAGGCTAGTGTCGGTGCGGTCTCTCCTGGCATTATTACATCGTCCTTGTACCATTGATACTGGTTAGCTGTTCCCCCAACAGTAAGATCCAGGGTAATATCCTGTCCGGCCTGGAGTAAGGTATCTGTTTCCATACCTACTGTATCCTGGGGGATATAGGTGAATATAGTAATACCCATATTTGGTTCAAGGTCTTCAAATCCTAGATTGTTATTCTCAACATGTAAATTAACTATATTCCAAGCAGTTAGGTCCGGTAAATCGGTAAGTTCATTTAATGCCAAGGAAAGTATATGGAGGTTGATTAGCGATGCTAACGTATCAGGTACACTCCCACTAAGTTTATTATTTATTAAATCCAAACTATCCAGATTGATCAGGTTGCCAATTTGTACTGGTATTTCTCCATCCAACTCATTTAAATGTAGATCGAGAACAGTTAATAAAGCAAGATTACCAATCTCCGGAGGGATCGGTCCGGTCAATTGATTCCCCCATATATACAAGTTGATTAGATTGGTTAAATTTCCAATTTCCGGTGGAATATTTCCTGTAATATTGTTCGATCCCAGGTCAAGAGATTCCAAGCCGGTCAAATTCCCAATTTCCGCCGGGATAGTTCCGCTGATTTGATTGGCATGCAAGTCAAGATCGACCAGGCTGGTCAGGTTTCCAATTTGTGATGGGATTGAACCAGACAGTGAGTTCTGTCCCAGGTTCATATCAGTGAGTGCAGTTAGATCACCTATCGAGGTAGGTATACTGCCTACCAGATTGTTGTTAAACAATACAATTTGTTCAACCCTGGTACCAGTAACGGTTATCCCTGACCAGGTGTCCACAGTTCCAGTTAACCAGTTTGAATTATCTGTCCAGTTGGCCCCGTCGGTAGCAACGTAAAGATCTACAAGGGCCAGGGAATCTGTTACATCAATTTGGATATTCAGAGGAGATAGGGGCCCCAGTTTCCCGAGGAATATGTTTTCATAGAGTATATTGGAAGTGATTACGGTGCCATCGAATTCCATATCTCCCTTATAACTTCCTGTAATATAAAGATCCCCATTTTCATCGAATACTGCAGCGGTTGTACTACTATAGCTGCCTGTTCTTAAATTATTTTGCGATAGTGCTACCAGGTTACCATTTCCATCAAACTTTGCGTAGAAAGGAACATACGTATCATCATCATCGATTGGTATGGATAATTGCTGGTTGTCAATTTCGTGTGTCCCGACAAATGGCCCTGTAATGGCAATTTCGTTATTCGAGTTTATATCTATGTCATAAATCATTAAGTCTCCTCCAGAATAGCTCTGATTTGCCCACATCAAACTTCCGGTTTGATTGAATTTCAGCAGAAATATATTTCCCGGGCCACTGCCGTATAATTCAGTTCCGCCAATAAACATAAAATTCTGAAATGGTCCGGTAACAACTGGATTCCCCGATGTATCGACTTCTACATATACTTCCCAGGACCTGGTATCATTATCTGATGTTACAACCCATTGAGGAACGCCGGTTGTATCGTATTGTACCAGGAAAAACTGAGATTCTATGTATTGCTCAAACGTTGGACTAAGCGTAACTCCATTGCCAAAATCAATTGTTGATGGAGTATACATTGAGAATTGTCCTGCAACATATAGCCTGCCGTTATTGCTGGCGGCCAGGTCAGAAGTTTCAAGATGCCATTGACTCAGTGTATCACCCAGGCTTACAGCCCAGATATTTGTCCCGTTTTGATATTTTGCCAGGAACATGTTATCAAATCCTCCGCTTAGAACATTAGTCCCAAAATCTATATCCGTGCTGAAATACCCTGTGATGAACACATCGCCTGCATTATTTACTGTCATGCCATTAATGTGTAAATAATCCGTGGTCTCAGCTGTCTGAACATCTATTAAGGTCCCGTTCATATCGTACCGGGCCAGGAACATGGCTGTCAAGCCAGTAGGTGTGATTGGTGTTGCATTTCCAAAATCAATTGTACCTTCAAAAATCCCGCACACATAAATTTCTGTTCCATATACTTCCAACCAGATATCCATTACTTGTTCATTCGTGCCGCCTGAACTAATAGATTCCACTGCCCAAATTACATTCCCGGTTGTATCGTACTTTACCACAAATAATTGTTTATCAGTTAGATCTGCAGAGGATACCGTATCGTTACCGAAGATGACTTCCCCGGAAAAAGCACCAGCTGCTATTATATATCCGGTTGAATCATATGCAATGTCCGGTTCAAGTACCTCCTGTGTTGCCTGGGGATTATCCAACCATCCAGCACTCTGATAATTCGGTGTAGCCGTTTCTTCGCTTATTGTCAGTATTTGATTTAGGACAGGGGATTCAATAAAGGAAGCGTTTCCGGAAGACCACTTAACAATAATCAATCCTACATCCGGAGAGTCGTGTATCCCAAAATGAGCTTCAAGGCTACTACCCGGATCACTGGATATCTCGTATTTGGGAATATCTCCAATAAGAAAATCTGCTCCTCCGGCAATCATTTCCAACCGGGTACCTATCCCTTTATTATTTGTTATGCTTCCTGATAACCTGATCTTTAACCAGTTATTATCATTCCCTGCATTATCATATATTCTATTAACACTCCCTCCTACTGTGCCTCCATTAGCCACGAATAATTCTAATTGTCCATCGTTATCTATGTCAATCCAGTTGGCACCAAATGAGTCGTCGGAATCCGTAACCATGGGTCCTGTTGTGATCCGTGTAGCTCCCAGGCTATTGCCATTATTCTGATAAAGAAAATTTGGTTCTCCGACATTTGCCACCAAAAGATCAAAATTTCCATCATTGTCATAGTCTCCACCAGAATAGCTCTGATTTGCCCACATCAAACTCCAAAAGTGGCCGCATAGGAATTGCCCCCATCGGTCACTAAATCCAGGTCGGTGATCTGTATAAATTCAGTAAGTCCTTCAAATGAAATATCCTTGAACAACATATTGTTTACTCCCAGGCCATTACAGACAAGAATATCCATGGTTTCACCCTGGCTGAAATTCCCGATTAATGCATAATATGAGTCCGCATTATCCAGTACTGCAGGACTTTTCGTATCCTTAATGAAGACTCCATTCCCCATATTCACATACATAAAGTTATTCTGGCCTGCTCCCGCCCCTTCATTGGTGACATAGAGATCAGGGAGATTGTCATCGAAATAATCTGTCCGATAAAAATTTGCCCAGACAGCGTGTGTTGATCTTCCATCGTCGGTTACGAAGGATCCTGTCGTGATTTTAGTAAACGTGCCATCCCCATTATTTTCGTATAGGAAATTATTTTCCGGTGCATTATACCCGCCATTGGCAACGAATAGATCGATGTAGCCATCTTTGTTGTAATCTCCCCACGCTCCCGATGTAGAAAATCCCCCATCGGTAACAACGGGACCGGAAATGATTTTGGTAAAAGTACCATCACCATTATTCTGATAAAGAAAATTATTTTCTCCAGAAAAGTTGGCTACGAACAGATCAACATAGCCATCGTTATCGTAATCAGCCCAGGCCGCAGCATAGGATGTACCCCCATCATTAACAATTTCCCCGACAGTTATTTCAGTGAATGTTCCATCACCTGAATTATGGTAGAGACTGTTATTGCCGTTATTTGGAACAAACAGGTCCAGGAAACCATCATTGTCATAATCAGCCCAGGCACTTCTAAAGGAAGCGTTGGTATTCGTAATAATCGAACCTGTTCCTGACGATGAAAATGAAGTAAGTTCGTTTACAGCCAAATTAAATACCTGGCTTTCCAGCTCAAAACCAAGAATATTATTCAATACTCTACAATAGTACTCGCCGGCCATGTTCTTTGTAATTGATGACAGTGTGAGGGTTGCCAACGTATCATCGGGAAGTACCCCATTCGGTCCAAACCACGTATAACTATTATCTGTACCTCCGGGATTGACTGTAAACGAAACTGAAGATCCCTCACTCACCACCGAATCAACAGCGACACCAAATTGATTCTGATCTGTAATAATGGCAATGGTTCCTGCATTGGGTTCAAGATCATCAAAATCAAGATTATTTGCACTTAGGTACAAACTGTATGAAACACCTGTGATATCAGGAATAGAGTCTAACAGGTTACCGGAAACCCCTGCGTTTATCAAACCTGGCAGGGCAAGGATAGAGGCATCCAGGTACCCGGCAAATTCGTTTTCACTAAGGCTGAGATTGACCAGGGAGGTAATGGTACCGATTTCAGCCGGAATTGTTCCCGATAACTGATTGTAACTCAAATCCAGTGTAAACAGAGTAGAAAGGCTGTTGATTGTCAAAGGTATGGTCCCTGTCAACTGGTTCATACTCAGGTTCAGGTTAGTCAACTGGGTCAGGTTGGTGATCTCTATCGGGATATTGCCCGATAATTGATTTCCGATCATGGATAACTGCTGAAGATTCGATAAGTTACCGATTTCAACAGGCAAGGATCCGCTGAACTGGTTATAATCCAGGATCAGATCCAAAAGATTCGAAAGATTCCCGATTGTAACAGGGATAGATCCGCTGAACTGGTTATTTGCCAATTGGAGTGATCTTAAAGCAGTCAGATCATCGATATTTGCAGGGATATTGCCGGTCAGCATATTATAATTGAGAATCAACTGCTGAAGTGAATCCAGATCCAGTACTGAAACTGGGAATACGCCACTTAAATTATTAAAACTCAGATTGATGTCGGTAACTCTTCCATTGAAAAGAGTCACCCCAAACCATAATTCCAAGGAACTCACCAGCCAGCCACTGTTATTAGTCCAACCAGGGCCATCGGTAGCATAATAAAATGATACAAGTGAAAGTGAATCAGCAATACGTGTATCTGGACCTGAATACCCTATGGCAATATTACTGTAACTCGATTCCTCGGGTACTACGGATGTTGCTTTTACCCTGTAGAAATATGTATTGAGTTCTGTTACTGAAATATCAGAATACGTCGTAATATCTGCAGACAGGGTCTGCAAAACGCTGAAATTACTGGTGTCATTTACAGAGCGTTCAAGTACAAAATTATCTTCAGTAGTCGAATTGTCTGTCCAGGTAAGATCGATCTGGTTCGGACCTACAGCTACTGTCCGCAAATCAGAGGGGCCAAGAAACTGGGTGAACAAAACAGCTAGATTGTTTTCTACATAAAATTCCCTGTAAGATACCTGTACCCCAAGCGTCCCATCATGATTTTCAATTCCGATTGAAGAATTGCCAAGATCATTCATATCCAGGTATTGGAACAATATCTGCCCATCATCGTACAGGACAACCTGGAAAGTATTGGTTGCCAGCGTATCATAATAAGGAACATTGGTATATTGGACCGTGAATTTGGTGGGTTCTGAGAAATAATGTACTGTTCCTCCCTGACGGGGATATAAATCATCGCCAAACGGGACTATTAAATTATTTATATCTGAAGGGTAAGGGATCTGATAATTAAAAATTGTTCCTTCATCAATTTCAAATGTAAGAAATCCATTACTGTTAACGGTGACATAATCATAGGTGTTCCCGTAAAAAGGAAAATCAAACTGCATCAACATCGTCTCCGCTTCATCGTCTCCCATAACAATTGCCATCCCCGATCCGGTAATATCTATCCAACTGAATACGGGTCCATTTGGTTCATTGCTGTCAATAAATTCGTATTCTGCTCCATCAGTACCTGTTCGGGCATGCGGATCCGAAGCAATCCGGGCCATAGGAATAGATTCATTATCCTCACGTGGTGTGTAAGAGCGTTTCAGGTAATCCGGTAAATGTAGCTTATAGGTTGAATCGCTTACTGAGGGTTCAACTGATTCAATTGGCTCACGTAATAATTGTGCATTGCCGTTAAATGAAATGAATATCCCCGCTAGAATTACAAAGAAATATGACCTGGTCATCATGTTATTAGAGTTTAAATGTCATGCATTCGATAATAATAAATAGTATTAAACTCCAGGGTAGAACCCTGAACCCGAGTTTCCGATGCGCTCCGTCGCTGAGTCCTTCGCCAGGGCTTCGGCCGCCGGTGAAAGCGTTGGCGTAAGAGACAGAGCATCGGGGAATTAAACCACTTCCTTCTCGTCCTCCGAAGCAGACGCGAAGGAGGATTAATAAACAACTTCATCTTGAATATATTACCAATCAGTGGATGATGGTGATTCTCAATAAGCCGCCTGGGTAATGATTTGTTAATATGATCAAGGTGAATCGAGTTAGATATCCATTTAAATGAATATTCATCATTGATACGTAAAGTATTGGAATTAATCTTATCAATGTTGAAAAAACACAATACCATTCCCCCTCCGTTCTTTATATGCACTATTCGACGAAAAAATTTAAATTATTATATAATCTAATTCATAGATTACTAATACCAAAA
>JBHOSY010000187.1:0-8225 GCA_042584165.1 Bacteroidota bacterium
CAATAATAAAATTCACCAGAAAGAATCGTATCAGACCCGGAATATCTATCACCCGGTTGTCCATCAAGAATTCGATAAGATATTTTCGAACATCTTTAACCTTGGGGGAATCCGGAGTACCCAGGTTAATAAGCAAAACACCTTTCTTCATACAAAAATTTTTAAGGCAACAATAATTAAAATCAAATATATTTGATTTTGTTAAAACGAATTTACAACATCATGCGATTGAAACTATACCAGATCGATGCATTTACTGAAAAACCTTTTACAGGTAATCCTGCAGCAGTTGTTCCTTTACCTTCATGGATCCCTGATCATTTACTTCAGTATATTGCCCTTGAAAACAATCTATCAGAAACTGCTTTTTTTGTAAAAACTGATAGCAAATATGAAATTCGCTGGTTTACTCCAGAGCAGGAGGTGGATTTATGCGGACATGCCACCCTTGCCACTGCATATGTTATATTCAATTCTTTTGATCCTGAAAATGATGATTTATCCTTTCATTCAAAAAGTGGACCACTTAATGTATTTCGAAATGAAAATGAAATGATTTCTCTCAATTTCCCGAGCAGAAAACCAGAACACGTTGCTCAAAAACAGGATTTTACTGATTGTTTTAATAAAGAACCTATATCAGTGTGGAAATCCAGGGATTATTTGTTTGAATATTCCAACGAGCAGGAAATAATAAATTTACAGCCAGAGTTCGATGTTATATCTAATCTCGATTGCCTTGGTCTTATAGTTACTGCAAAAGGCAAGAAATATGATTTTGTGTCAAGATTTTTTGCACCTAAAGTTGGAATCCCGGAAGATCCTGTAACAGGATCGGCGCATTCCACATTAATACCTTTCTGGTCAGAGAAATTGAATAAGGATGTTCTTACAGCTTATCAATGTTCAACCCGCGGTGGTGAACTTTTCTGTGAAAATATCGGAGACAGGGTAATTATCTCTGGTAGGGCAGTTCAATACCTTGAAGGTGAGATCGATATCTGATTGAGGAATACATACAGTGGGTTTTTATTGATCACATATTCATGTACTTTTGCTTTCTGATTAAAAAAAATCTCCACAAAATATGACCAATAACCTTCTCAAAGGAAAAAAAGGAATCATTTTTGGGGCACTTGATGAGAAATCCATTGCATGGAAAACTGCCATTCGTGCACACGAGGAAGGAGCTCAATTAGTTCTTACCAATGCCCCAATTGCTCTTAGAATGGGTCAAATCACTGAACTTTCAAAAATTGTTGGAAATGCGCCTGTAATAGGTGCAGACGCAACTTCAATAGACGATATAGAAACTCTTTATAAAGAAACAAAAGAATATTTTCGTGGAGGTGTTGATTTTATCCTTCACTCGATTGGTATGAGCCCAAATGTACGGAAAGGAAGAAGCTATGGTGATCTGGATTATGACTACCTGAGACGAACCCTTGATATTTCAGCCATTTCTTTTCATAAAGTAATGCAGGTTGCAGAGAAAACAGAAATTATGAATGAGTGGGGATCCATCCTGGCTTTATCCTACATAGCAGCACAACGGACTTTCCCTTCTTACTCTGATATGGCAGAGGCAAAAGCCCTTCTGGAATCTATTGCACGTAGTTATGGGTACAGATTTGCAAAAAGCAACAAAGTAAGGGTTAATACAATTTCCCAGTCACCAACTATGACTACAGCAGGATCAGGAGTAGGTGGATTTGATGTCTTTTTTTCATACGCTGATAAGATGTCCCCCCTTGGGAATGCTTCAGCAGAAGACTGTGCAAATTACATTATCGTTTTATTCTCTGACCTTACAAGGATGGTCACTATGCAAAACCTTATGCATGATGGTGGCTTCTCCTCCGCTGGTATAACAGATGATATGATCGATGATTTAATGAAGATTGAAAAAAGGAAAACTAAAAATTCCTGATCATTTTTACCTGAGATGCTTGTTTTCCCCAATGCCAAAATAAACCTCGGACTCAACATAATTGAGAAAAGAAATGATGGATTCCATAATTTATCATCATGCTTTTACCCGGTTAAATGGTGTGATGTTCTTGAAATTATTGAATCGAGAAAATTTGAATTTGCAGTTAATGGAATAAACATACCAGGCAAATCAGATCAAAACCTGTGTGTTAAAGCTTATAATTTGTTAAAAAAAGATTACCAGTTACCAAATGTCGCCATCCAATTACATAAAATACTTCCAATTGGTGCAGGACTTGGAGGGGGTTCCTCCGATGCAACATACACGCTAAAATTATTGAATGAACTCTTTCAACTTTTTCTTGATGACAATATCCTGGAACTGTATGCCGAACAACTCGGAAGTGATTGCCCATTTTTTATCAGTAATAAACCGGTGATTGCAGAAGGGAAAGGGGAAATTTTGAAGCCTGTGGAAATTGATCTTTCAAATTACTTCATCGTGATCATATTCCCAGGTATTGATATTGATACAGCAAGTGCATATAACCATGTTATTCCCTCGGGACCAGACCAGTCAATTTCAAATATATTAAAAGACATTCCATTGAAAGAATGGAAAAAGACATTGAAAAATGATTTTGAGAAATCAGTATTCTTACAGTTCCCGGAAATAAAAGCAATAAAAGAATCATTATATACAATAGGGGCTTTATTTGCCAGCATGTCTGGTTCCGGATCTTCAGTTTATGGTATATTTAATAAACAAGTAGGTTCAGATCAGTTCAGCAAGCGTTATAATATCTGGACGGGTAAATTATAAAGACTTCAATCTTAAACGTCTTTTATGTTGCCATTTTTTAATTATTGGATAAAAAATCACTGATATCAGGATCAGTATTGCTCCACCATAAAATCCCGATGACATTTTCTCTCTATCACCAAAAATGATTACCGCAAGGACAATACCATAAACTGGCTCGAGATTAATTGTGAGGTTAACAGTAAATGCTGAAAGACGTTTCATTAATTCAATAGATGCCGTAAAAGGATATACGGTACAGGCAAGGGCAAGAATAAAAATATAGATCCAATCCATGGTTGTAGGATGAATATTCGAAACATGATTTCCCTCCCAAAACATATAGGAAATCAATAAATACATCAGTGTAAAAAGGCACGCTCCAGTTAGTTCATAAAATGAAATAACGTATTCACTGCCAGTATGGCTAAGGCGTGAATTGATCACCGTAAACGTAGCTGCCAGAAAAGCTGAAGCAAGTGCAAGTACCAATCCCAAAGCGTGATTAAATTCAAACCTGAATATCAGATACAAACCCAGAATAACAAGGAGACCCAGGAATACTTCAAGCATCTCGGGCCTCCTTTTCTTGGAAAGGGGCTCGAGTAGACTTGTCCAGAATGAAGTAGTTGCCATACCTGCCAGGCAAACAGAAGCCGTGGATAACCGTGCTGATCCAAAAAACAGCATCCAATGCACTGCAATGATAATTCCGGTACCCAGATAAGATATCCTGTTCCTTTTACCAACATTTAAACTGGTCTTCCTGAAATTAAGGATCAACAATAATCCCAGCGATGCGACTAAAGTTCTTAAAAAAACGAGTTCAACTGCTGGTACAGATATGAGGAGTCCAAGAATAGCTGTAAATCCCCACAGAATGACAAGGAAATGGAGATGCAGGTTGTCCTTTACTGTTACTGTCACCTCGGTACTGTTTTATATAAAATTATACCTACAACTGCGAAAATTGAATTGGGAATCCATATTGCAATTTCCGGAGCCAGATTTCCGGATTCTGCAAAGGTCTTACTGAACCAGAAAAAAATGATGTATATAAATGCTATTAGAAATCCAAGTGCTATTTGAAAACCCGCCCCTCCCCTCGTTTTCCTTGCTGACATAATCATTCCAATGAATGTTAAAATAATCATAGCAAAAGGAGAAGTGAATCGGGTGTATTTCTCTATTTCATAAAATTCCACATTATCAGCCCCTCTTGATTCAAGTAATCGAATATGCTCATTCAACTCATTTATTGTCAATGCTTCATATAATCGGAAATCACTGTCAAAATCTTTAGGTGAAATGTTAAGAACAGTATCCAGTTCAGAACCATGCGTAAAACTTTCCTCAAATCCATTAAATTCCCTCAATTCCCATCTTTTTAACTTCCATGATCCTGAATCCTCCTGCCATTCGATCCGCTGTGCTGATAGTTTATCCACTAAATTATTCTCACGGATGGTTTCAAGGGTAAATTTATATCCAACCTCAGTGTGATTATTATAGCTTTCCATATAAAGATATGATTCCGGGGCTACCTTCATATGAATATCTCTATCTGTGAAATAATATGTATTTTCAAAATATTGCATCTCAAAAACCAGTCTGTCCTTATTTGAGTTTGGTATTACCCAACCTGTGAGCACAAAATTGACTCCCGCAATAAGAATGGCTCCCATCAGGTAAGACCACATCAACCTCCGAAAACTAATCCCGCTACTCAACAGAGCAATAATCTCGGAATGACTCGCCATTTTGGCTGTTATATATACGACTGCAATAAAAACAGTGATTGGAGAGATCATATTTGCTATATAGGGGAAATAGTCCAGGTAATATCCCCCCACTTCAGCTATAGTCAACTGGTGCTTGATGATCTTGTCATTTTTCTCGGTTAGTTGAATAATGCAAACAACTGTTACCAGTATCAGGACTACAAAGACGTAGGCACTTAAGAATTTTTTGATTATGAATTTATCAACAATCTTCATTTGTTACAGTCTTTGCGAAATAACCGGGATTATCTGATTCTTCCAATCCAAAAATGTGCCAGTAGTTATTTTTTCACGTGCTACTTTGACCAGCCAAAGATAAAAAGTTAGATTATGAATGCTGGCAATCTGTGCTCCCAAAATTTCTTTACTGATAATAAGGTGTCTGAGATATGCCTTTGTGTGGAAATTGCTGGCATATCCAGCCAATCCGTCATCGATAGGAGTGAAATCATCTTTCCATTTCTCATTTCTTATATTTATAATGCCTTTTGTTGTGAACAGCATTCCATTTCTTGCGTTGCGCGTGGGTATCACACAATCAAACATATCAATACCCAGTCCAATACATTCAAGAATATTTTCAGGTGTACCTACACCCATGAGATATCTTGGCTTATCACCGGGAAGAATATCACATACTAGTTCGGTCATCTCATACATAACATCGTGTGGTTCTCCAACTGATAATCCACCAATGGCATTGCCAGCTCGGTCAAAAGATGCAATCATCTCTGCCGATTGAGTTCTCAGGTCTTTATAAATACTTCCCTGAATAATCGGGAACAATGCTTGTTCATAACCATACAATGGGGAAGTATTATCCACCTGGTCACAACAACGTTTTAACCAGCGATGTGTCAGATCCATCGATTTTTTTGCATAATCATACTCACAAGGGAAAGGTGTACACTCATCAAAAGCCATGATGATATCTGCACCAATCTTACGCTCAATGTCTATGACCCCTTCTGGACTGAAAAAGTGTTTTGAGCCATCGATGTGGGATTTAAATGTTACACCATCTTCATTGATCTTTCTGTTCTGTGCCAGGGAATAAACCTGATAACCACCACTATCAGTCAGAATGGAGCGATCCCAACCAGTAAATCTATGCAATCCTCCTGCCTCGATGAGAACATCTGGACTGGGGCGGAGATAAAGATGATAAGCATTCCCCAGAATAATATCTGCATTAACATCAGTTTCGAGTTCGCGTTGGTGAACAGCTTTAACTGATCCAGCAGTCCCAACGGGCATGAAAATTGGAGTCCGGATTATGCCATGGTGAGTTGTTATCTCTCCTGCTCTTGCTTTAGATCGATTATCCTTTGCCTCGATTTTGAATACCATGCGGTGATTCAGATATTTCAGCAAAAATATAGTATTCAATTCACAATCTATTCGATAATATAAACTTAACTTTAGGCGATTTTAGTACAGATTGAATTTTGCTGGTGATGGTGGAAACCATTTTTACGGGTTTATTTTTCACAGGGCTGGCGGTCCAGTTATATTTTGGCGTAGCTTCTCTTATTAGAATTCATTTCCATAAGCCCAAAACAGATATGCTTCATATAGAAGATAGACCCGTTTCTATTGTGGTTTGTGCATGGAATGAACTTTCGGGATTAAAGAGATTGCTACCACAACTATATATACAGGCATATGCCAATTATGAAATTATTGTGGTGGATGACAGATCATCGGATGGTACTTATGATTTTCTGATAAACGAAAGAGAAAATCAATCCAACCTGAAAATCGTCAAAATTGATAAAACACCTGACCACCTTAATAATAAAAAATATGCAGTGACATTAGGTGTTAAAGCCGCAAGTAAGGAGTTAATCCTGCTTACAGATGCAGATTGTATTCCCGGTTCTATTCACTGGATAAAATCAATGACTAGCCACTTTGATGCAACGACTGATTTTGTCTTAGGTTATTCTCAATATGAGAAAAAGCCAGGATTCCTTAATCTTTTTATTCGGTATGAAACGCTTCAAACTGCGATTCTATTTTTCAGTTCCGCCCTGGGAAAAGATCCATATATGGGAGTAGGACGAAATATGGCATACAGGAGAAAAGTGTTTCTTGAACACAAGGGATTTAAAGGTTATTATAAGGTCGTTGGCGGAGATGACGACCTTTTCATTAACAAACATGCAGAGGGATACAATACTAAACCTGCTCTTAATTCTGAAGGTATTGTGTACTCTGTCCCAAAAACTTCAATCAGATCATATTTCAGGCAGAAAGTGAGGCATATGTCTGTTGGTAAATATTACCGTTTTCGTCACAGACTTAAAATTGGTGTATTCTCCTTAACGAAATTCATCACCTGGCTATCGTTTCTTTGGTTGATGTTAGTCCCCGGATTTTCATGGTATGTCCTGATTTCATGGATTACATTAATGAGCCTGATTACATTACAATTCCAACTGAGTTCCAAAAAATTGGGAGACCAATTTGAAATTCACTTTGTTCCACTATTGGATTTATTATATGTATTATATTTGTTGGGATTTGGGATGGTGGCTCTCATAAGGAAACGAATTCCATGGATCTAGACAAACAATTTTCAGATAAGGCCCTGGAGGACTTTGCGCTTATTGATAAAGCGACAAAGGAGAAAGATGAATCGGCTTTCGCAGAATTGATGAAGCGATACAAAAAGCCTGTTTATCATATGATACTGAAAATGGTAAGGAACGTTGATGATGCAGAAGACCTGACTATTGAAGCTTTTGCAAAGGCTTTTAAAAATCTGAACCGTTTTAAAAAAGACTATACTTTCAGTACCTGGTTATTTCGAATTGCCACTAATAATTCCATCGATTTTATCAGAAAGAAAAAACTCGAGACGTTAAGCCTGGATTCCCCATATAAAGATGATGATGGGGATTCCATTAATATAGATGTTCAAGATAATACACTGAATCCACAAGATGAAATTGTGAATCAGGGAAAAGAATTGACAGAGGAAGACCGGGAAGCCCACCACCTGTGCCCACATCCATGACCTTTGTCCCTGGTTTGAATTGAATCACCTTTGCTATCGCTAAAGAATGGAGAACATGTCTTTCATAGAAATTCCCTATATCTTTCCGGGATACCAGGTTGATCCTTTGGTTCCATTTGTCAAATGAATCACCCAATTGAAGGAGTTGTTTTTTCTGGATTTGATTCAGATTCGAAAAATACTTAAAAACAATTTCTGGTTTATCCACAATGCACTTAAAATCTACATCTGTCCTTCTTTCCCTTTAATTATGTCTTGCAGGAGTTCTCTTGCCCGGTGAAGCTGTGCTTTAACTGTTCCAAGCGGAGCTTCAAGTTCGCCAGCTATTTCTTCGTAAGACAACTCATCAAAATAGCGAAGCTTAACCAACCGTTGGTATTTAGGCGGCAGTTGGGTGACAAACATCCTAACCAGACCAATTTTCTGTTTTTTTATGGCCTCCTCCTGTGGATTCAGTGTATTATCTTGAACATATCCGGGCTGAAAAAGTACAGGGGAAATTTGATTTTATTATTTCAAGAGCTGTTACCCGGCTTAAGGCTTTTTATACCTGGATAGAGAATAATATCGATCCGGATAGTTTCAATGATATTGATAATGGGATCCTATATTTAAAAGGTGGAGATCTGAATGATGAACTAAACGATCTTAATAAAAAGCATTTAATTTTTAATATAAAGGATTATTT
>JBHOSY010000188.1:0-8042 GCA_042584165.1 Bacteroidota bacterium
AACCGAGAAATGAAAATTTTCCTTGCATTATTTTTTGTTAAATTAATATAATCACCAAACATTATTAACAGTAATAATTTACTCCGACATTGGTTGTGTGTATCAGGCAGATATATTTAAAAATGTTCGGAATTAAGACAGTTTATGTTCATATTCGTACACAATGTGAATATTTAAAGGGGTTTTACACTTTTTAAAGACGCTTCATTCGCTTGAAATCATTTATTGAAAAATTGGCATAAAATTAGGTATTGAAAAACTCTATAACTCCTAAAATCTCAGATCGTGGATTATGAAATTGATAAAATCCTGATTATCGATGATGATGAGGATGTGTTGCTGGCTGCAAAAATGCTTCTGAAAAAGTATGCCAAAAAGGTTATTATTGAGAAGAATCCAAAAAAAATTCCTTTCCTGTTAAATGACGATGTATATGATGCAATCCTTCTGGACATGAATTTCAGTAAGGATATAACCAGTGGGAAGGAAGGATTTTACTGGTTAGAAGAAATCCTGGCAAGAGATCCATCCGCAGTCGTTATATTGATTACGGCTTTTGGCGACGTTGAGATGGCTGTTAGGGCCCTCAAAGAAGGAGCTACTGATTTTGTATTAAAACCCTGGCAGAATGAAAAATTTGTCGCGACCATTTCCAGTGCGGCCAGATTAAAGAAATCCTACAACGAGGTTGACCAGCTTAAACAGACCAGTAAAATCCTTCAGGAGGACAGTAATCAGCCCTTCAGGAATATGATCGGGGAAAGTCCTCCTATGCAGGAAGTCTATACGATCATTGATAAAGTTGCCGAAACTGATGCTAATGTACTGATCCTCGGAGAAAATGGTACTGGCAAAGAATTAGTAGCCCGTGCAATTCATCAGAAATCATTGAGAAAGGATAATGTGTTCATAGGTGTTGATATGGGGGCAATTACTGAAACATTATTTGAAAGTGAGTTATTTGGACATAAAAAAGGATCATTTACTGATGCCAAAGAAGACAGGGCAGGTCGCTTTGAGGTCGCAAATGGCGGGACATTATTTCTTGATGAAATTGGCAACCTGGGATTACCTCTTCAATCTAAACTTCTTACAGTTCTACAACAGAGGGAAGTAATAAGAATTGGCTCTAACAAACCAGTTTCAATTGATATACGCTTGATTTGTGCAACCAACATACCTATTTATGACATGCTGGGAGAGAACACGTTTCGTCAGGATTTACTGTACAGAATCAATACAGTTGAAATTCATTTACCACCTTTACGGGACAGAACAGAAGATATTCCAATCCTTGCAGATCATTTTGTTGAATCATTCTGTCGGAAGTACAGGAAAACTGAAAAATCATTATCATCTTCAACTTTAAAGAAATTGCAGAAGTATAAATGGCCGGGCAACATACGTGAACTGCAACACGGAATTGAAAGGGCTGTGATTATGAGTGATAGCAGTACTTTGCATCCTGATGATTTTTTCTTTCTATCCCAGATGGGCAATACGGGAGATCCTGCTGATAGTGATGGCTTTAATCTTGATCAGGTAGAAAAATCTACTATTCGAAAAGCCATCACAAAGAATAGCGGGAATATTTCAAAAGCGGCTAAAGAACTTGGTTTAACCAGAGCATCTTTATACAGGAGGCTTGAAAAGCATGGGCTTTAACAATTACACCTTCAATATCGTTCTCAGGATCATTGTTCTGACTCTGACAGTATTCCTGCTGGCTTACCTGATAAACCAGAATACTTTTATTGTTACCATCCTACTTGTCCTGACCCTGGTTGTTTTACAAGTGATAAGTGTAATTAATTTCATCGAGAAAACGAATAAGGAAATCAATATGTTCTTTGACTCAATTAGTCATGGAGATTTTTCAAAGAGATATCCTGAAAATACTGAGAGCTCTTATACTAATGAGTTGAATTCCAAACTGAATCTGGTAATCAATAAATTAAAAAAGGTAAAAACCGATAGAGAAGCAAAATTTCAATATATCAAAACAATCGTTCAACATGTTGGGATAGGGATTGTTACATTTAACAGAGATGGTGAGATTCAAATCATTAATACCGCGGCTAAAAAACTCTTCAAAACCTCAAATCTTCGTAATATCAATCAACTGAAGAATGTGAGTGAATCCCTTGTTGAAAGTTTCCTGAAGCTGAAAACCGGAGGACGTGACCTGATAAAGATTGTATATAGCGATGAAACTATTCAATTATCTGTATTTGCGATTGAACTCACGCTTCAGGGAGAAGAATTTAAACTGGTTTCAGTCCAGAATATTCAAACTGAACTGGAAGAAAATGAAATGGAAGCATGGCAGAAACTTGTCCGTGTACTTACACACGAGATCATGAACTCTGTTACACCAATTTCCTCTCTAGCAAATACAGTAGAAGAAGATCTCAAGGATCATATGTCAGTCGACACCGAAAAGTGTGAAATGACCAGAGAGGATTTAGAGGATCTTCACCTGGCAGTTCAGACTATTCAGAAAAGAAGTGATGGATTAATCCGATTTGTAACTGATTTCCGAAGTTTGACTCATATTCCGAAGATAGAATTCTCAATGGTGATGATCAGTGAGCTTTTTAACCAAATAGAGACCTTGATGCGTAGTGAGATGGAACAAAGCAGTGTGAATTTCGATGTTACTATAGCACCGGAAGACATGGAGCTTAAGATTGATAAAGAACTGATAGAACAGGTGCTGATAAACCTCATTAAGAATGCCATACAGGCACTTGATGAAGTAGATAACAGGCAAATTTATTTAAGCGCATACCGGGATAGTCGAAATCAGACCTGTATATCTGTAAGAGATAATGGTACCGGGATTGATGAAGAGGCCCAAACCAAGATTTTTATTCCGTTTTATACAACGAAAAAAAGTGGTTCGGGTATCGGTTTGAGTTTATCGAAACAGATCATGCGACAACACCTTGGTACTATCAGTGTAAAATCAAAAGTTGATGAAGGGACAGAATTTGTACTTCGTTTCTGAGCAGTGTTTTAATCAAACTTTTTTAATTGTACTTTTACTTATTGATTAGCTAAAGCATTTTTATACTTATGAAAAGTACCTCTGAACAGATCACAAATATACTAGTTGATAAGATGGGCATTACAATGACAGAGATCACTTCGGATGCCAATTTCATAAAAGATCTCGGGATCGATTCACTGGATTATGCTGAATTGGTAATGGAATTTGAACAGGTATTTAACATTAGGATTCCTGACAGTGATGCAGAAAAGATACAGACAATTAAAGATGCAATCGATTATATTAACGAGAAAACCACACCAGCTGGTTAATTCACAATAAATAATATTCTTTCCTGAAATTTTTCGCTTGATCTGATGATATTTACTCTCACGGAGCATTATCTCATTTGTGCATACTAATAAGAAACGATTTGTATTTCTGGTACAGGGTGAAGGCCGTGGGCACATGACACAGGCGATAAGCTTGCACCAGACACTGAAAAAGAATGGACATGAAATCAGTCATGTATTCATAGGGAAAAGCAAAAGGAGGATAATCCCGGATTACTTTTACGAAAGTATAGATGCTCCTATTACAGAGGTTGATAGCCCAAATTTCATTACAGATAGTAAACATAAATCCATAAGGTTAATACCATCAATAATCTATAATGTGTGTTTTTTGCATCTGTACAGCAGAAGTCTGAAAAAAATCAATAGAATTATCAAGGATACTCAACCGGATGGATTGATAAATTTTTATGACTTTCTGGGAAGTTTTTACATGTTTCGATATCATCCGGATATTAAATATTTCTGCATTGCACATCAATACCTGACTGACCATCCTGACTTTATATATGCTGAGGGGAAAAACACTGACAAATTTCTATTCAAGGTGAATAATTGGCTTACCTCGCAAAAAGCTTACAGAAAACTGGCTTTATCCTTTAAAGCATATGATCCCTTACGTGTTGGTAATACTGTTGTAACCCCGCCATTATTACGAAATGATCTTCAGACATTGAAAACTGAGAAA
Organism: Bacteroidota bacterium; assembly: GCA_042584165.1. Classification (GTDB taxonomy): domain Bacteria; phylum Bacteroidota; class Bacteroidia; order Cytophagales; family Cyclobacteriaceae; genus JBHOSY01. The sequence goes on from JBHOSY010000188.1 coordinate 4,034, forward strand.
GAGGATTTTATCCTCTGTTATATGGTTAATCCAGGTTATCACAACGAAATTATCGATTGGCATGAGAGTAACCGGAATACCAAACTTCACTGCTTCTGGGATATGAAAAATGAACCTGATGAGAAAGTGATACATCCCAACCTGATATTCCATCAACTCAACGCAACTAAGTTCATGGATATGATGCGCCGCTGTAGGGGTCTTGTTACAACAGCGGGATTTGAATCAGTTTGTGAAGCCATGTTTCTTAACAAGCCTGTGATGATGGTTCCGGTATCAGGACAGTATGAACAGGCATGCAATGCAATCGAGGCATCGAATGAGGGTGCCGGGATTCATGATACTTCTTTCAATATTACAAAATTTATCGACTACCTCCCGACACACCGGTCTATTGCAAAAGATTTTCAAAATTGGCATGGGATTATGGAAGATACTGTTCTAGGTGAATTAACCGATTTTTAAGTATCTTTACTGACCAGGTATAGCAAATATATTGACCGGAAAAGAACCCTGAGATCAAGAATGGCAATCATTTCTAAAAAGAAGACAATTTATAAAATCAGTGCTCATTTGAGGGAATACCTCGAACTGTATGCGCGTGAAAGGCTTCTGGATGTGTCATACGAGGACCTTGCGCGCTACACTTCTTCTGTAGCTCTTTTCGATCAAACCGGGAAGGATACCCTTTGGGAAACTGTTTTTTTCAACCAGGCTGAAATCCCTCATATCCATACTGCGCTCAAGAAAATATATGCCTATCTGAAAGCAGATGGAGATGTATCAGTTATTGAACACTTGTATATTGACCGGGTCGATATTTGTATTTATGGAAACACAAAGCCTTTCAGGGTAAGAATTGTAAACCAGATCAATGATCTCTTTGATTACTTCTATGTTAAGATCGCTGATTCTTCAAGAATATATGGTCTGGAGTTCGAACACCTTTTGTCTCCCAATAAGATAAATTATTTTGTCCACGGAAATACTTTGATTGAAGAACATATCCAGGGTATTCCAGGCGATGATTTTATTCGTGAGTATCTTAAAGATCCGAAAACCAATGAAATACGCTTAGCTAAAGAATTTGTCAAATTCAATGAACGATGTCTAGTCAGATTACTTGGAGATATGCATTCCAGTAATTTCGTGGTCGAGGTGATCCCGGATTTTGATGATATACATTACAGGATTAAAGCCATAGATTTTGACCAACAATCATTTGAAGGCAGTCGATCCATTTATATGCCACAGTATTTTAAGCAAAATAACCCAATCATTATCCTGGGATTAAAATACATGAATCCCGAACTGGAACTTCAATATCAGAAAGAAGAACGGTCTTTGATTGCGACTCGTATACAATCTTCAAATGTAAACCTTACTGCCCTGTTGGGAGCAATGACAAAAGACACAATATCTACACCTGACAATGAAAATCAGCTTAAGAAGGATTTGGCCAATTTATATAATGAAGAGGAATTTCTTAAGTGCAGGAATATGGGTGAGATAGTAAAGCAAAGTCTTAAGATGGTATTTAAACAACCATTAAGGAAAAAATACTCTTTCGTATTAAAGAAATAGCTTTCATCCCTGCTTTACACACAGGTATTGGCTAATTTTGAGCCCGAATTTATTCTAATAAAATTTTTATAAAATGTTTACTGGAATTGTTGAAGCTACAGGTAAGGTAGCTGATATTACAAAAGAAGGCACCAATTCTGTTTTTTTCCTTGAATCACCCATCACAGATGAGCTCCATGTTAATCAGAGTTTGTCTCATAATGGCGTCTGTCTTACAATAACAGGTATTGAAAATGGTATTTATACTGTTACAGCAGTTGAAGAAACGCTTATTAAATCAAATCTTGGAGATCTCAGGATAGGAGATACAGTCAATTTAGAGCGAAGTATGTCATCAGGATATCGTTTTGATGGTCATATCGTTCAGGGACATGTTGATCAAACCGGAACGTGCACACAGGTTAAAGAATTAGAAGGAAGCTGGCTATACGATTTTGAATATGATTTCGCAGCAACTGGAAATTTCCTTGTAGAGAAAGGATCAATATGTGTGAATGGTGTAAGCCTGACAGCATTTAATTGTGAAAACGGAAGGTTCCGTGTAACCATAATTCCTTTTACTTTTGAACACACAAATTTTGAATTCATGAAGGCAGGGGATCGAGTTAATCTCGAATTCGATGTTATTGGTAAATACATCCAGAAACTTTTTTCAGATGGATACCTTGAATACATGAAAAACAAGTTGAAGTAAACAATTTTTATTGTTGTGATTATTAAAAGAAATCCGTCTTGTTTTGGCTGGTTTTCTTATTTAAATTGAATCCAAATTTGGCTTATCTATCAAAACTGACATATATCACATTTTTTGATCAGGGGCCTGTCTAATTTTACTCCTTGAAATACAGCCATTTAGATTTTAATTAAGAATTGAATGATTTTTAAATAATTAGTGCAATCCTAATGAAAGAACAAGAATTTATAACAATCGATGGTAACGAGGCTGCTGCATATGTGGCGTACCGCGTGAATGAAGTCTGTGCCATCTACCCGATTACACCCTCATCAAACATGGGGGAATGGGCCGATGAGTGGGCCTCCAAAGGACTTAAAAACATATGGGGGAATATCCCCACTGTTTGTGAAATGCAAAGTGAAGGAGGAGCTGCAGGTGCAGTACACGGTTCTTTACAGGCCGGTGCCTTAACTACTACCTTTACAGCATCTCAGGGATTATTACTTAAAATCCCGAACATGTTTAAAATTGCTGGTGAATTAAGTTCAACAGTATTCAACATTTCAGCCAGATCTCTTGCTACACATGCCTTATCCATATTTGGAGATCACAGTGATGTCATGTCTGCGCGAACTACTGGTTTTTCCATGATGGCATCCGGGTCAGTACAGGAAGTGATGGATATAGGGCTGATCGCTCAGGCTTCAACCCTGGAAGCCCGAATTCCTGTTCTGCATTTTTTCGATGGTTTCAGAACATCTCATGAAGTAAATAAAATTGAGGTTGTCCCGGATGATATCATGCGTCAGATGGTTACAGAAGAAATGGTAAAGGCTCATAGAGACAGAGCCCTATCTCCTGACCGTCCGTTTATCCGTGGTACGGCTCAAAATCCGGATGTTTTCTTCCAGAACAGGGAAGCCGGCAATAAGTTTTACCAGGCATGTCCTGATATCCTCCAGGAGCAGATGGATAAGTTTGCAAAACTTACCGGACGGCAATACAAACTTTTTGATTACTATGGACACCCGGAACCAGAGAAATTAATTGTTTTAATGGCTTCAGGTATCGAAACTGTTCATGATACTGTTGATTACCTGAATGAAAATGGGGAAAAAGTTGGCATGATCAAAGTCAGGGTTTACCGTCCATTCGATATTAAACGGTTCCTTGAAGCCATTCCTTCAACAACTAAATCAATTGCTGTTCTTGACAGGACAAAAGAACCCGGAGCCGGTGGTGAACCACTCTATATGGATGTTATTCATGCACTTCATGAAGGTATGGGAGAAGGATTTGGTAAAATAACTGAAATGCCAAAAGTAATTGGTGGAAGATATGGACTCTCCTCAAAAGAGTTCACACCCAGCATGGTTAAGTCAGTATTTGATAACTGTGATCTGGAAAAGCCGAAGAACCATTTTACAGTAGGAATCAATGATGATGTGACCAATAAAAGTCTTGATTTTGATCCTGAATTCGATATTGAACATGAAAGCACCGTCAGAGCCATGTTTTATGGTCTGGGTGCTGATGGTACTGTCGGAGCTAATAAGAACTCGATTAAGATCATCGGTGAGAATACAGACAATGATGCACAGGGCTATTTTGTGTATGACTCTAAAAAGGCCGGATCAGTAACTACATCACATCTTCGTTTCGGACCCAGAAAAATTCGGGCACCCTATTTGATCACTAAATCTAACTTTGTTGCTTGTCACCAGGCCGTTTTTCTTGAGAAATATGACA
>JBHOSY010000189.1:0-7763 GCA_042584165.1 Bacteroidota bacterium
CCACATTCCAGCATAAGTTTGACCGTATTATTATGAATGATGATCTTAATGAGGCTGTTTTTGAAACAGAATCACTGGTAAAAGATTTTATAAAATTATAACGTTTTGAATATTGGCCTGTTCTTCGGATCGTTTAATCCAATACACCAGGGGCATCTTATTATTGCTAACATTATGGTGGAATCAGCCAACCTGGATGAAGTCTGGTTTGTGGTTTCACCACTAAATCCATTTAAGAAAAGCAGTCGTTCCCTGATCCATGAGTTTGATCGCATTGATATGGTTGAACTCGCAATTGAAGATAATTCAGTATTTAAAGCAAGTGATATTGAATTTCATCTGCCAAAGCCCAGCTATACAATTGATACACTGACCCACTTTGCAGAAAAACATCCAACATATTCATTTAATCTCATCATTGGTGAGGATAACCTTGCAGCCTTAAAAAAATGGAAAAACAGTGATGCAATTCTTGAAAATTTTACCCTGCTGGTGTATCCGAGACCTAACGCTGAACAATCAGAATTACGCAATCATCCTATGGTTAAGATCGTGGAAGCTCCTCTTTTGGATATTTCTGCAACATTCATTAGAAAGTGTATAAAGAATCACAGATCAGTGAAATACCTGATCCATGAGAAAGTGTATCAATTTATTAGAGATAGGAAATTATACCTTAATTAAACAGTAAGGATATCCTGTTCCTTTTTAGCCAGAAGTTCATCAATCTTGACAGAATATTCATCAGTAAGCTTTTGCACTCGATCTTCACCCTTTTTTACATCATCCTCTGAAATATGTTCCTTCAGGAGTGATTTGAGATTATCATTTGTGCTTTTTCGAATGTTACGTAAACTGATCTTGCCGACTTCAGCCTCATTATGAGTTTGTTTCACAAGCTGCTGTCTTCTTTCCTCAGATAATGGAGGAATGTTCAAACGGATTATTTCACCATCATTCTGTGGATTTAATCCAAGATCACTGTTAATAATTGCTTTTTCGATATTCGGGATAATTGTCTTTTCCCAGGGTTTGATAATTATGGATTTTGCATCAGGGGTGTTAATTGAAGCCACCTGGTTGATGGGAGTTGAATTGCCATAATATTCTACCATCAGCCCATCCAACATAGAAGGCATGGCCTTGCCAGCTCTGATCTTGCCAAAACTTAAATGTACATGATGTAATGCCTTTTCCATTAAGTCTTTTGCCTCATCCAGATAAAGATCGATTTCGTCCATTTTTCTCTAATTTTAGGATAAAAGTTAATGAACCAGGGTGCCAACATCCTCACCTGATACCAATTTCATAAGGTTTCCTGGCTTATTCATATCAAATATAATAATTGGAAGATGATTTTCCTGACATAACGTGAATGCTGTCATATCCATAACCTGATACCCGTTTTTTATCACATCCTGAAAAGATATATCAGTGAATCGTTTGGCAGATGGATCTTTTTCAGGATCTTCTGTATAGAGACCATCAACCCTTGTACCTTTAAGTACAACATCTGCTTCTACCTCTATCGCTCTCAGACTGGCTGTTGAGTCAGTCGTAAAATAAGGATTGCCTATACCCGCTCCAAAAATAACGATCCTTCCTTTTTCCAGGTGCCTGACTGCTCTTCTACGAATGAATTGTTCACAAACTTGTTCTATATTAATACCGGACATCAGCCTGGTGAACATACCAGCTTTTTCAAGAGCACTTTGAAGAGCCATGCCATTTATAACTGTTGCCAGCATGCCCATGTAATCTCCCTGAACACGATCAATCCCGATTTTTTCAGAATCTACACCTCTGAAAATGTTTCCACCACCAATGACTATGGCTATTTCCAGACCAAGATCCTTGACCTTTTTTATTTCTTTCGTGTATTGCTCCAGCCTTTCAGGATCGATCCCGTACGACAACTTGCCCATCAGAGCCTCACCGCTGAGTTTTAAAAGAACCCGTTTATATTTCATTAATTGCCAATTTAAACCACACAAAGATAATATCTCAAAGGATATATGCTTGTAATCATATTTAAATTTGATTGAATGATTGATTTTTTTGTAAGATCACCTTTTACCAGAATTGAATTCCTGTATGATTTGTAAATAAATAATATATAGTATTTGTTGTCCTTCAGGTCATTAATATCCAATTTTGTTAGTTCATCATCAATCTGGAAATCATAATCAATCCTGAATAAGCAATATGTTTTTCTGATATTAAATGATAATAAATACCATTCCTTTGAAATTATTATTATTGAAGAAAGTATTTCCCCGAATAATGAAAGAAATGTTTAAAATCCTGTTCCCGAAAAATCTCGAGACCCTGGGAATATTCCTGTTGACGAGTTTCATGATCATGGGATGTAAGGTAAATCAACCAGTTGCTGATCACGAACAAGTTGTAACTGATACCTTAATAGAGGTTAAAAAAAATCAAGCGGATTCTTTTGAACAAACAAATGAGGTATATCGAAATTCTCGCACACGACTTCATGATCTGTTGCACACAAAACTTGAAGTAAGTTTTAATTGGGAGGAACAGAGGTTAGAAGGTAGAGCCACACTTCAATTAAAGCCATTCTTTTACCCTCAGGAACAATTGATACTTGACGCAAAAAATTTCAATATTCATCACATAAAACTGATAGATGGGAATGAAAGTAATGACCTTAAGTATTTTTATGACAATAAATATTTATTTATAATCCTTGATACTACCTATACAAAAGATGAATCTTATTGGCTGGAAATAGACTATACGGCTAAACCTGCGGAAAGGGAAATTACCAGTGGTTCAGCTATTACATCGGATCAGGGTTTGTATTTTATAAATCATGATGGTAGTGATCCAAATAAACCAATGCAGATCTGGACGCAAGGAGAAACTGAATCCAATTCTGCTTGGTTCCCCACGATTGATTCGCCCAATGAACAATGTACACAGGAAATTTACATAACAGTAGATCATAGGTTTAAAACACTATCGAATGGTGAGCTTGTCTATTCATTGTTCAATAGCGACTCTACGCGAACGGATTACTGGAAACAAGATATCCCACATGCTCCTTACTTGTTCATGATGGCTGTCGGGGAATATGAGATCATAGAAGATTTATGGAATGATATCCCTGTGAATTATTACGTTGAACCAGAATATGCTCCTTATGCCCGGGATATATTTGGGGATACACCAGAAATGCTTGAATACTTTTCGGAATTATTAGGTGTAAATTATCCGTGGGCGAAGTATTCTCAAGTTGTTGTACGTGATTATGTATCGGGGGCTATGGAAAATTCATCAGCATCTGTTTTTATGGAAGACCTGCAAGTTGACAGACGTGAACTTTTAGACCACAATTGGGATAATATCATTGCTCATGAATTGTTTCATCAATGGTTTGGAGATCTTGTCACCTGTGAATCGTGGTCAAACCTGACTTTGAATGAAGCATTTGCCAACTATAGCGAATATTTATGGCAGGAAAAAAAGCATGGACGATATGATGCTGATATGCATGGGATGGATGAGATGGAACAATATCTGGCTGAGGCAGTAGAGAAACAAGTGGATCTGGTTCGTTTTCATTATGATCATCAAGATGAAATGTTTGATAACCATTCCTATGCAAAAGGAGGGAGGATCCTTCATATGCTTCGAAATTATGTTGGTGATGAAGCCTTTTTTGCTACTTTGAAATACTATCTGGATAAACACCGTCATCAGCCAGTTGAAGTACATGATCTGAGACTTGCTTTTGAAAGGATTACAGGGGAAGACCTTAACTGGTATTTCAATCAGTGGTTCCTCGCATCAGGACATCCTGTTATTGAAGTAGAGGATTATTTCAATGATGGGATTATAAGGCTGGAGGTAAAGCAACTCCAGGACCTGGCCAATACTCCGTTATATAAATTACCACTATACGTTGATATTTATACTGGAGGTGAAAAAGAGCGATATCATATAATAGTTGATGAAGAATACCAGGTTTTTGAATTCGAAGCACATCAGGCACCTGATCTTATAATATTTGATAGCGAACATCAACTGCTGGCTGAAATCAGCCATGAAAAATCATTACAGCAACTGGTATACCAGTTCAATCATACCAATATGTTTCACCCACGATATGAAGCCCTGGACAGTTTAACCCAAATGCCTGTTGACAGTCTTAATTATTCTGTTCTAAAAACAGCCCTCCATGATGATTTCTGGTATTTCCGGCAATTGGCAGTCTATGCATTCGATGGATATGAAGGACCATTTTTGGATGAAGTATCCCACGTGATTTCAAAGATTGCCAGGGATGATCCAAAATCCCTGGTACGTGCTGAGGCTATAGGGATATTGAATGAACTTGGAGGGGATCGGTTTGTCAATATATATAAAAAAGCATTATATGACAGCTCCTATTCTGTGGTTGGTAATGCATTATTTGCATACTACGAATCGGATCCCGGTGGATTCAGAGACATTGTTAATGAATTCATCATATATGATAATTTCAATATTGTAATTCCGCTTGCCAGCTATTTTATTGATCATAATGAAACATCCCGATATAAATGGTTTGTTGAGAAACTGAACAAACAGGATATGGAGGGTATGTATTATTTATTACAGTATTTTGGTGAGTTTCTTATGCAAGCACCTGAGTTGATGAAGAGGAGAGGACTTGTGGTATTGGAAAATTACGCTCGGAATAATAATTCGAAGTCTGTTCGCCTTTCTGCATATCACTCAATCGGATTACTTTCTGACCTCAGTGGAGTAGATGAATTGAGGGCAGATATTCGGGAAAATGAGGAGGACAAATTCCTTCGGGAAATATATACAACTATGCAATAATCCTGATTCTTAATGGGAGACCTTAAAGGCCCTGAATATTTTGGAATATATTTAAGACAATTGTTTGATAAATATCAAAATTGGGTATAATTTTGCATTCCTTTTGCTCTGGATAAAGATTATTTGATGGGTGAAAAGGGTTGCAAGGGGGGATACCAAAGTGGCCAACTGGGACGGACTGTAAATCCGTTGGCGAACGCCTTCGAAGGTTCGAATCCTTCTCCCCCCACGGGGAATTTGGTGATTTGGTGATTTAATTACTTATTGATTTAAGTCTTGTGATGGTTTTATTTTCTTTTGGCAGCAGATATAGAAATAATCAAATCAAGAAATCAATAAATAAAATGCGGGCGTAGCTCAGTTGGTAGAGCGACAGCCTTCCAAGCTGTAGGTCGCGGGTTCGAGCCTCGTCGCCCGCTCTAGTTTCAGGGCTGCTAAACCGGTTCTGAAATGAATTGAAAGATGGCATTTGATGCCTTATATAGGACAATGTAAACTGGTTGTTATTCTGGTTTTGTTGTAAGGTAAATCGCTTTTAAGCGAACATTGAATGCCGAAGTAGCTCAGGGGTAGAGCGCTTCCTTGGTAAGGAAGAGGTCACGGGTTCAAATCCCGTCTTTGGCTCACAGAAATTAACTTATATTGAAATTATTCAGTAACCAAATATTTATTTAAACATGGCTAAAGAAACCTTTGATCGTTCTAAACCGCATGTTAACATCGGTACGATAGGTCACGTTGACCATGGTAAGACAACTCTTACTGCAGCAATCACATTGGTGCTTCAAGATAAAGGTCTTGCCGAGTACACTGATTTTTCTTCAATCGACAATGCGCCTGAAGAAAAAGAGAGAGGTATTACAATCAACACTGCTCACGTAGAATATTCAACAGAAAACCGACATTATGCGCATGTTGACTGTCCTGGTCACGCTGACTATGTGAAGAACATGGTTACAGGTGCTGCCCAGATGGATGGTGCAATTGTTGTAGTTGCAGCAACTGATGGTCCAATGCCTCAAACTAGAGAGCATATACTACTTGCACGTCAGGTAGGTGTGCCTGCACTGGTAATATTCATGAACAAGGTTGACCTCGTTGATGACGCCGAGCTTTTAGAACTTGTTGAAATGGAAATCAGAGAACTCCTGAGTGAGTATGATTTCCCGGGTGATGATATTCCGGTTATTCAAGGATCTGCACTGGGTGCTTTGAATGGAGAAGCTCAGTGGGTTGAAAAAGTTAATGAATTGATGGTGGCTGTGGATGAGTATATCCCACTTCCAGAGCGATTGATTGATATGCCGTTCCTGATGCCGGTTGAAGACGTTTTCTCTATTACTGGAAGAGGTACAGTTGCAACAGGTAGAATAGAAAGAGGTGTGATTAAGACTGGTGATCCGGTTGATATACTTGGAATGGGCGCAACAGAGAACCTGAAGTCGGTTGTTACTGGTGTTGAGATGTTCAGGAAGATCCTCGACAGGGGTGAAGCTGGGGACAACGCAGGTCTTCTTCTCAGGGGTATTGAAAAGACTGAGATCAGAAGAGGAATGGTAATATGTAAGCCAGGATCAGTTACCCCACATCACAAATTCAAAGGCGAGGTTTACGTTCTCTCAAAAGAAGAAGGTGGACGTCATACTCCATTCTTTACTAAGTATCGTCCTCAGTTCTACTTCAGAACTACAGACGTTACCGGAACTATCTCACTTCCACAAGGTGTTGAGATGGTTATGCCAGGTGATAACGTTACCATTGAGGTTGAACTGATCAGTACCATTGCGATGGAAAAAGGTCTCAGGTTTGCTATCAGAGAAGGTGGTAGAACTGTTGGATCTGGTCAGGTAACTGAAATTATTGAGTAACAAATTTAGTATTCAATAGGTAAATGCGTTTCTTTCAGGAAACGCATTTGCTTGTAAAAAAAAGAATAGCTACTTTTGCAGCCCCGTTTTAAAAGGGGAATAGCAACGGGTGTAGCTCAATTGGTAGAGTAGCGGTCTCCAAAACCGTTGGTTGGGAGTTCGAGTCTCTCCACCCGTGCAATCGAAAAGATAGATGAAAGAATTTAAGGAATTTCTGGTCGAAATATATACGGAGATGAGATATAAGGTCGTTTGGCCTAAATACAAGGATTTACAAAGTAGCTCCATTCTTGTATTAATTGCTTCCCTCATTTTCGCAATCATCATCGGGGTTATCGATTTAGGCTTCGATAATATTATGAACTGGTATTATGCTGCATTTTAACATTAAAATTTGATTCCGATGGGTGAGCATAAATGGTATGTGCTTAGAGTAATTAGTGGAAAAGAAAAAAAGATTAAGACCTATCTCGAAAATGAAATAGATCGCAATCAACTCGAGGAGTATATTACACAGGTGCTTATCCCGTCGGAGAAAGTATATGAAATGCGAAATGGCAAAAAGCGAGTAAGGGAAAGAAATTTTTTCCCTGGTTACGTGCTTGTTTCTGCCGATCTCTCCTATGGGGAAGCATATCATATTGTTAAAAGCATACCAGGCGTGATTGGATTTCTTGGCTCAGGGGCTGAAGGGCAATCCAAAGATCCCGTACCGCTAAGGCAATCTGAGATCAACCGGATTCTTGGAAAGGTGGATGAGGTTGATACCTCAGAAGCCAAGCTGGATACACCTTTCATTGTTGGCGAATCTGTAAAAGTAATGGATGGACCATTTAGTGGATTTACCGGAACAGTTGAAGAGGTGTTTGAAGAGCGTAAGAAGCTCAACGTAATGGTTAAGATATTCGGCAGAAATACACCTGTTGAATTGAATTATATGCAAGTAGAAAAACAAGATTAGCAAAATGGCTAAAGAGATCAGTGGTTTTCTGAAGTTACAGATTAGGGGAGGACAAGCTAATCCATCTCCGCCGGTAGGCC
>JBHOSY010000190.1:0-7703 GCA_042584165.1 Bacteroidota bacterium
GTATTCCTGAAGCAGCAAGTGCGGGAATCAAAGCTGTAGGACCAGGTAGACATTCTACAAAAATATCATTATCAATACATGTTTTCACAATCAGATATCCGGGGTCAGATATGGCAGGTGTGCCAGCATCAGTAACCATGGCAATATTTAACCCTTGTCTTACTTTTGTAACTATCTGACTAACCACTTTATGCTCATTAAATGCATGATAGCTCTGTAGCTTCGCCCGTATATCCAGTTTCTTCAGTAACAATCCTGTTTTTCTGGTATCTTCAGCTAATATTAAATCTGATTCATTAAGCATTCTGACAGCCCGGTAGGTAATATCTTCCATATTTCCAATTGGAGTAGGTACAAGGATCAATTTGCCGGTTTCTGTCATGATTAAATTATGGTTATTTCTAATAACACTTCTTTAACAGTTGATCATCTTTCAGTTCACATAAAATAAATTTTGAACTTCGTTTCTTACATTCAGTCAATACTTATATACCATTAAATATCCTAATCTTAAGGTAAGGGTGAGGCAAATTGGAATAATGGCAATATGGAATTGTTGGGGCAGAAAGTACCAGCCAGCTAAATTCACTAATATCAACACTATTGAAAATATTGAATAATATTTCAACCACCCGAACGGTTTCTTACGGATTAATACTACCGGTATCAGTATATGGAGTGGGGAAGCCCATAGGATATTCAGGTTCCACCTGGTGGTAGTATGATCCGTACCGAACCACATAAAAGCAAAAAGCAAACCAGCTGCACCGACAATCCCAAAGAGTGCAATATCAATCCATTTGAAGTATTTACCTGAACGGTACTGATAGAAGCTGAAAAGAACCACAAGGCCAAACAGGGTCCAGAAAACAAACATTGGTGTAAGGTAGACTTTCTCTATCTGAACATTACGTTGTTGATAGATCATGTTAGTAAACTTAACAAATGGATATTGCATATCACTTCCTATGAGTTTTGCCGTACCGAAAGCCCGCATCATTTCATAAGGTAAAAACATATATTCTCTGGAGCTTGCAATCTGATCTGTTGGAATTCCAAGGGAAATATTAATACCAAATTCTCCCCAGGGTGCTGGTTCGAGATACTTATTCAACAACTGCCGAAAAGAAATATGTTCTACAATATAATCATCATTAAACTGCAATTTCGAACCAAGTATTTCTTCAAAGACATCACGGATTATTGAAGAGCAGTTATTGAACAGGAAATCATATAAATAATACCTGTTTTCAGGCTTATAATTATTATTCAGATAATCAAACACCTTTTGCTTCTCCTCCAGGGTAAGATCCAGTTGCTGCTCAAAAAGATTTAGATTCCTGTACTGGTAATCGCGTATCATATATCTGAAGTCATATACAGAAAGGTAATACAGCAATTTTCCATTTATGAAATTGGGATAAAATCCCGGTGTTTTAAAATCAAAAGTTCCGTAATTGTAAACGATATCGAATTCATTTTCGGGATCGAATATTCTGACAGCACTGTGTCCCCATCTGGTATACAGTATTTCTCCAGGTGCCCCGGTTATAAGACTAACTACTGATTTTTCAGATAATAACGGTGGGTTATTCAGATTGACTTGTCCCTTGGATAAAAAAACGAGAAAAATTAACGGAAAAGCTATTAAAGGTAATTTTGTAAAATTGGACATAACAATCATTCCTCAACTTCAGCAACTAATATGTATTGATATTGAAGGCTGCTATTATCTGTCTGCCTAATATTGAATCCTGCTAATTGAACTTCATTTTGAGCAGTTTTGACAGGAACTTTCAAGCTGTCATCAGGGCCTACAGGCATATCTCCTATTTTAAAATCCACTATCAGTATCTTTCCACCTGGTTTCAAACCATCCTTTAACTTTCTGAGATAAATTGGCCTGTTTTTAAGATAGCGATATGTATTTACTATCAATACCCAATCTGCCTCTTTATCCCGCAATCCCGGAATATCTTCAGTGGTCAATCGAGTCTCAATATTCAAAGCAAGGTTTCCTGGCAATTCGGATTTCCGATCTTCAATATAATCCAGAAATTTCTTCTCAATATCAATACCGATTACCTTAGCCCCCCTATGTACCAATCTAAAAGCAAAATAACCTGTACCGATGCCTATATCAGCTACTACAGCATCTTCAAGGTCATTCATCTTTCCAAGAACTGCTTCAGGGTTCTGCCAGTCAACACGTCCTGGATCTTCATACTGCTGAATCAGTATATTAAAATCTTTAACACTTATTACAGGATTTGGATCTGTTTCGGAACTTGTATCAGAGACTACTGTATCTGTATAGATGATTGTTGATTCACTTGATGGCTTATGATTACAAGCTTGATACAGAGTTAAAAGCGATACGATCGATATGAATTGTAAAGTTTTCTTCATGACATGAGTCAAGAACAAAAGTAAATGGATAAACTTTTCAAATACAAATAAAATCCAAGGCATTATAATTTTATAATGTCTTCTATATTTGCTGCCTCTTTGTATATACGGATCACATCATCCGAAGATTCAACTTTCATCTTTGCTGTGACACTGACATATTTGCCATTTCTAGAAGGTTTCAGAACTATTACGTCTTTTGGTAATATTGCTTTAATCATGCCAATCTTTAAAGCCGGCAGGATGAATTTAAAGGTATACGAGCCTGGAAATACATGGTGTTTTTCCAATTGCTCTTTAAAATCATTTTCCGATTGATCTTCATTCATATCGTTAAAAAATAAAAGCCATAACAAAAATAATTATGGCTTTCTCAATATTTCAGAGTCTTTTATTAAAAGAATCTATATCGTTCATCTATAATATTAGCATTCTCTCTAATAGCTTCAGATACTAAATATGATACTCTGCCATTCCTTCTTTGCTCAACCTGATTTGCATAAATAGTATAATCAGCAATATCAGGTGCTCTGGTAAGAGCTTCCATTTCGATGATCACAATTCCGTCCGTCTCTTTAATTGGTGCAGATCGTTGTCCATCTTTTAATGAAAATGCAATTCCAACAGCGTTTGGGGCAAAACCAACACTCGGCAATGAATTCGAATTAAGTTTAAGATCTGGTGAGGAATAAACATTGGCATCATCTCCGTAAGCATCAGAGATTTCATCAAGTGTTCCTTCAAGCTTTTGTAGTCTTTCAATGATGACATCTCCCTTTGCCTGGTTTTTAACTTTAATTTCTATCTGAGATCTTACGTCCTCAAGATCGGCAAATCCTTCATCTTCCCTTCCAGTTAATACCATGATTACGTACTGGTTATCTAACTCAAATACATCTGAGACCTCTCCAACAACGGCATCGGCATATGCCCAGCGAATCACTCCTCTTGCATCTCCCAGACCAGTTATCCGGAGATCATTGATACCTATTCCCTCAGCATCCTGAATAGTTAATGAATCTGCAGCCGCGTTTCTTTCAAATTCCTCATAGTTAACAGATCTGCTGGCAAAATAATCTGCTTTCCTGAAAGCTTCATCTCGTGTGAGATCGCTTGGAATGATCTCCCGTTCAATGGTTGCTATCTTAAACATTTTTTTCGTTTTTAGGGCGGTAACCTTTATCAGGTGGTATCCAAATTCAGATTCAACTACTCTATTGATCAATCCCTCCCTTGTTGCAGAGAATACTGCATTTGAAAATGGTTCTACCATACGGTTCTCATCAAACCATCCAAGATCTCCGCCAGCAGTAGCAGAACCATCTTCACTGTTTTGTCTTGCCATAAGTGCAAAATCAGCACCATTTCGAATTTCTCTCAGCAGATCCTGGGCTTTCTTGAGAACTTCTGCTTTCTGGATTGGATTTGTAATATCTGCCCTAAATAAAATATGACTTGCGCGGGCATGAAAAATGCTGTCTTCGTAAATATCTGCTACTTTATGAACAACTAAGTTGCCACCTTCCATTTCAGGGCCAATAACCTGCCCGTTTTCAAGCTCTTCATTAATATCCTTCAAACTTTGCGGAAGAGAGCCAATGTTTACAGATGAGTAAAAATCATTCCCGTCTGTATTAATTCGGGCAAAGATTGAATCATCATTAACGGTTTCAAATTGTTTCCGTAGTTCCTCCATTTCCTCACTGTAGTAAAGTGTGTCTTCAGATGAAGGGTGAATTGGGAACGTGATATAACTGATGGAACGGCTATTCTCAACCCTGTATTCATTTTTATTTTCGTTGAGATATTTCCTGAGATCAGAATCAGTCACATCAATGAGCGAGTCAGTTATAGTATAATGGGGCACATAAATGTATTTTACTTCAGCTACTGAATTTTCCTGCTGATATTGCTGTTTTGCTTCTTCCTCGGTTACATAGGTTGTTTTGATCAGGAGGTTATCATATTTTAACCGCAATCTGGATGGAGCCAGATTATTTTCAAACATATACCAGCCTGCCTGCTGTTGAGGTGTCATTCGAGAAATGTTTTGAAGATAACTGACGATTTGATCTCTGTTGAATTCCCCTGTTTGTGGATTTGTAAATGCCTGCATCAAATCGGGGTGAATGTTATTTCCCTGAACCATATCTACAATTTCGTCTTCAGTTACGATAAGTCCGATTTCATCAAATTGCTTCTGAAATGCGATTTTTACAATAAGATAATCCCATGCTTGTTGTCTGATACTTACCATTTCCCCTTCCGTGGGATTCCTGCCGAAGTTCAGGGTGTAATTATATTTCAGTTCTTCAATCTGGTTCTGAAGTTCTTCACGTTTTATTGTCTCCCCGGCTATCTCTCCAACTTCAGCTTTGTTCTTTCCTAACAGTACTGAATTCGGGCCCATTATGTCACCGCCAACGATAAACAACATCAATCCAAGGGCCACAATACCCACAGCAAGGCCCGACTTCTCTCTTATCTTAGTAATTATTGCCATTCTACAAAAATTAAGTGGCGCAAAATTAGCCACATAAACCCTAAAGTCAAAATTTAGTTTAATCCTTAATAATTGATTTACAGCTGGATGTGGATCAAATAGTCAGACGGACCAGATCAATTCGGTTTTCCTCCATGGAGACCACATGAAATTTATAATGGCTGATCTCGATATTCTCATTTATTTTGGGCAATTCCTCTGTAACTGATAGAATAAAGCCACCTAAAGTATCATACTCTCCTGACGGTAAATTAAGCTTATATCGTTCATTCAGATAGTCGATTTCATGTCTGGCACTGAATAGATAGGTGTTTTCATCCACGTGCTGTTCGATTAATGCTTGTTCATCATGTTCATCTTCGATTTCACCAAAAATCTCCTCAATGATATCTTCCATGGTAACGATCCCTGAAGTTCCTCCAAATTCATCCACAACCAGGGCCATACTTTTCCTGTCATTTATAAATTGGATCAATAACTCATTGGCGAGCATGGTTTCAGGTACAATTATTATAGGAGTAAGAATATCAGTAATATCCTTTGGTTTCTTATAAAGTTCCGAAGAATGACAGTATCCTATGATATCATCAATGCTGTTTTTAAATACGAGTATTTTTGAATACCCGCTATTGATAAATTCTTCCCTAAGTTCAGAGATATCATCATTAATGTCTACGGCCCGTATATCCGTTCGCGGGATCATACAATCCCTGATCTTAATTGTCTTAAATTCCAGTGCATTGCTGAAGATCTTAGTATCAACGTCGATTGGAGCTTTTTCATTCACTTCGGTAAAACGGCTTTGAATAAACTCATTCAGATCTGTCAATCCGAAAACAGGTTTATCTTCCTGAAAGTCAAGATGCAATACTTTGATAATGATGAATTTTGACATCTTAACAATGAGCGCTACGGCAGGATAAAGTAACCAGTATATAATATAAAGTGGAACAGAGAATAAGGATAAAAAGAAATTCGGATTAATCAGAAAGAGACTTTTGGGAAGAAACTCTGCCGTAAGTAAAACGATTGAAGTAGCTATAATAGTCTGAAGTATCAGAATGGTAGTTTGGCCATTTATAGCTTGTGGCAGGTTTACAGATAAAACCGGCTCGATCAGATCTGCCATATAGATCCCATATACAACAAGTGCCAGAGTATTTCCTAATAGTGTAGTTCCAATAAACTGGCTTGGATTTTTAATAAACCGGGAAAATATTTTTCCATATAATTTCCCCTTCTCGTTATCCAGTTCAATCTGAAGCTTATCAGAGGCGACAAAAGCGATCTCCACACCAGAAAAACAAGCTGAAAAGATGAGTGAACTTATTATATAAGGTAACTGGTCGTTTCCCATAAAGTAAATTTAAGGCATATTTTTGTTTTCAGTATTTTGACTCTTGTTTCTTTTCAGACCTAATATTAGAATAAACACTACTGAACCCATAAATAACCAATAAGCCTTTTTAAATCCAAGTGTTATAGAATGATGAACGCCTATCAAAAAAAGCTGTAGCAAGAGACATTAAAATGATCCTAGGGATTTTCTTCATCTAAATAAATGTCTCCCTTCCCTTTTTCTATTTTCCACCAGGAGAAATCCTGCTTTGCTTCAAGTCCTTCACCCATCAGAATCCTACCCTCGGTTTCAACTCGTACAAATTTATCGGTATAAACTATCTCTTTTACCGGTTCCCAGTATAATTCTTCTGTATTTAGTTGTTCATCATTCTTTAGGCTTCTCACTACTACATTACCGAGAACTCTCCATCGATCTTCAACACTATAATAATAACAATAGTTTGATTCGAGGGTCGATGACATGGATCCGTCAGGTTCATAAAATTCAAGATAAATTCCGTTGGGAAATTCACGGTCCTTATTTAAGAACTCGAGTTGCTTTGATGCCTTTAATTTTAACCTGACAACGGAAGAATCGCTATATAATGTCTCTATATCATTCAGCTCAAGAATTGGTCCTTCATAGTCTGTAGATTGTTTTTCCAGGTTATCTCCCGAGCAAGAGACCAGAATTGCTGAAATAATTATCGAAACATTTACGATAGATACCTTACGCATAGATTTTTGTAAATAAAAAGCGGTCAATCAATATTGACCGCTTTTAATTCATATTTTCAGTGTAATTAATCTCTTCGTTGAATGCTAACTACTTCTTTAATCCAACAGCCACATTGAATATTCTGTCCAACTTCCATATTATAGGTAAAAATTTCCTCCATGGTGGGGAATTGGGCCTTAGCATTTGCCATGGCAGTTTTATCCCCGGCTTTCCTATAATATTCGTAGGCGGCGAAAAACACTGCTCTGTCTTCAACTTTGTTCACACCTTTTTTACACTCATCATAGCTATTAAAATAAAGAGACCCGATGAGCATATAAGCCTCGTTCAACGAAGTGTCTTCTCCTAAAGCCTTTCTGGCCATATTCCTGGCATCGGATTTCTTCCCTTGTTTATTATAAATATCTCCCTGGCGAAGATAAAGATTAGCTTTTTTCGCATTCTCATCTGTCAAATCAACTGCCTCAGAATAGAATTTCAGGGCATCTGCCCAATTCTCGTTCAGGTAAGACCTGTTACCTATTAACCGGGCGAGACCATATGTTGGTTCCTGTTTATATACCACCTTTATTGCTTTCAGGAAAACAGGTATATCAAGACATTTGCCAGCATATGACAGTTTGAAAATATTTTTTGCCAATTTAAGGTCATCCGGATTCTCATCAAGTTTGGGACCAAAATTGTTCTGAATAAAATCACAATCTACATTAA
>JBHOSY010000191.1:0-7658 GCA_042584165.1 Bacteroidota bacterium
GCAGGGATGTTTATCTTATCGATAACGGAACAAATAAATATATCATTGATTATAACCTGGAAGATCTGGAGAATACCCTCGATCCAATCCTTTTTCAAAGAGTGAACAGGACCTATATTCTTAATATAAATGCGATTAAGGATGTAATCAAATATTCAAACAGTCGGCTTAAGGTAATTCTGAAGACTGATCTTAATGAGGAGATTATAGTTAGCAGGGACCGGGTCCTGCAATTTAAGTCCTGGTTTGATGGATTCCAATAGTCATTATATTCACCTTATTTAAAGCATATTTTAATTATTTGTTAGCTTTGTCCTTGGTTTTGGAGGAATTTAGAAAGTTGACAATGGACCAGGCTGATATAATTAAGAAAACGGGATTTATTGATATTCCAATAGATCCTGAAACGGATCTTCTTGCAGAGATTGATAGATTAAAAAAGGAGAAAAATGCTGTTATACTTGGGCATTTTTATATCACGCCTGAGCTTCAGGATATATCCGATTTCATTGGAGATAGCCTGGGTTTATCCCAGAAAGCTGAAAAGACTGAGGCTGACATAATCGTCTTCCTGGGAGTTCATTTCATGGCTGAAACAGCCAAAATTGTGAATCCCGGGAAAAAAGTTCTTATTCCTGACATTAATGCCTCGTGTTCTCTTGCTGAATCAGCACCCCCTGATAAGTTTCTGGAGTTTAAAAACACATATCCAGATCATAAAGTAATAAGTTATATCAATTGTACTGCAGACATAAAAACAATGTCGGATGTGATCTGTACCTCATCAAATGCTGAATTGATCGTTAATAGTTTTCCAGAGGACCAGAAATTGATATTTGCTCCTGATAAAAATCTTGGTAATTATATAAATAGCACCACCGGGAGAAATATGGTATTATGGGATGGAGCTTGTATGGTACATGAAAAGTATTCTCTTGAAAAGATACTAAAGCTTAAAGATGAAATACCGGATGTAGAGTTCCTCGCTCACCCGGAGTGTGAAAATCATTTGTTGATCGTTGCAGATTTTATTGGTTCCACAACAGCATTACTGAACTATTCAATTGAAAGTTCAGCCGAAAAATTCATTGTGGCCACAGAAAACGGCATTCTTCATCAGATGAAGAAATCATCACCCGGAAAGGAGTTTTTACCTGCACCATCGATTGATTCTACATGTGGATGCAATGATTGCTCATATATGAAACTCAATACGCTGGAAAAGTTATATAATACGTTAAAATACGAGGCGCCTGAGATACAGATGGATATTAATTTAATGGACAAGGCCAGATTACCTATTTTGAGGATGCTGGAGATTTCAAAGAAACTAAAAGACTGATCATTTTTGGAAGATTTTCAATCTGAATATTTAGTAATAGGCAGTGGAATAGCCGGATTAAACTTTGCACTGAGAGTTGCTGACAGTGGAACCGTTAACTTGATAGCCAAGGGTAACGCCGATAATACAAACACAGCTTGTGCCCAGGGAGGGATAGCTGCTGTTAGCGCGACAGATGATTCTTTTGAAATTCACGAGGAAGATACCATGATAGCTGGTGCCGGCTTATGTCACAGGGATGCTGTTGAAATACTTGTGAAGGAGGGACCAGACAGGATTGAAGATCTGGTTAAGTGGGGTGTAAAATTCACCCAAGAAGAAGATAGCAACAGTTTTGATCTTGCACGGGAAGGTGGCCATAGTCGTCATAGGATATATCATATAAGGGATTATACAGGGGCGGAAATTCAGGAAGTATTGTTAGAAGAAGCACGAAAACATCCCAATATAAAGATTTTTGAACACCACTATGCTATCGACCTGATCACGGAACACCATGTTCTCGATAACTTACAAGCAGCATTTAATATATGTTTTGGGGCCTATATACTCGCCGAAAAGGAAAAAGTAATAAAAACATTTCGTGCCAATTACACAATGCTGGCTACGGGCGGCGCTTCCAGTGTGTATCGTTATTCAACAAATCCTGAGAGTGCAACTGGCGATGGAACGGCTATGGCGTATCGTGCCGGGGTCAGAATAGCCAACATGGAGTTTGTTCAGTTTCATCCAACAGCTTTATATCATCAGGGATCCCGCATGTTTCTTATTTCTGAGGCCATGCGTGGACATGGAGCCAGATTAGTAAACAGTTCCGGTAAAAACTTCATGGAACAATATGATTCCCGAAAAGAATTAGCCCCTCGTGATATTGTTTCACGTGCAATAGATCTTGAAATAAAGAAAAGCCGACATGAATATGTTTATCTTGACATTACTCATCTTGATGCTGATGATGTAAGATTAAGATTCCCCAAGATACACAAACACTGTAAGGAAACACTGAATCTCGATATCGCCACTGATCCAATTCCGGTTGTCCCGGCCGCACATTATCTCTGTGGAGGTATCATGACATCCTTGAATGGACAGACTTCCATGCAGAACCTGTATGCATGTGGTGAGGTAGCCCATACAGGACTTCATGGAGCCAACCGGCTGGCAAGCAACAGTCTAATTGAAGGAATGGTTTTCAGCTACAGGGCAGCTATGAAAGTGCTGAACAAAATTCCGTCAAACTTCACAAGGGTTGAAATTCCTGATTGGGATGAGACAGGCACTGTGAACAGGGATGAATGGTTTATTATCAGGCATAACCTGCGTCAAATCCAGAATCTTATGTGGGATTATGTCGGCATTGTGAGATCAAAACCGACCCTGGAGCGATCATTCAGAAGAGTCAAACTTATCTATGAAGAAACTGAAAACTACTATAAGCGAACAAAATTATCACCTGAACTTCTGGAGTTAAGAAACATGGCAGCTGTGGCGTATATGATTATTCTTTCAGCGCTGAGAAGGAATGAAAGCAGGGGATGTCACTACATGAGTGATTATCCTGATTCAGATCAGAAATTTTTGAAAGATACAATAATCTAGAGTTCATTTGTTCACTGGTTCATTAGTTCACTAGCCGTGATTAACTGGTCTACTATCTCAGCTAATTCTACTCCAGTTCACTACACTCGAAGAAAGAGAATCTATATGTTTCCGTATTGACAAGTTGGCGGGCTCATTCAATTCTGGATCGGATGCGAGTAACGTTTTTGCTTCTTCGCGTGCAACCTGAAGTATCTTTCCGTCTTTTCCGAGGTCTCCAATTAGTAAATCAAGTGCGCCACTTTGTTGCGTTCCCATCAGGTCACCGGGTCCACGAAGCTGTAGATCCATATCAGCTATTTCGAATCCATTGTTGGTTCTGACCATGGTTTCCAACCTTGTCCTGGCTTCGCGGGTCAATTCAAATTTAGACATCAGGATACAAAAAGACTGGGCAGCACCCCTGCCAACACGCCCTCGTAACTGGTGCAATTGTGCCAGGCCAAATCTTTCTGCATTTTCAATAACCATAACTGAAGCGTTTGGCACATCAACTCCAACCTCAATCACAGTTGTAGATACCATAATGTGTGTTTCGCCGTTTACGAATCGTTGCATTTCGAATTCTTTAGCCTGGGATTTCATTCTGCCGTGAAGAATGCTCACATGAAATTCAGGGAATGCTCTTTTAATACTCTCATAACCGTCTTCCAGGTGTTTGAGATCCAGTTTTTCAGATTCTTCTATGAGTGGATAAACAAAATATACCTGGTGTCCTAAATTGATCTGTTCTCTAACAAATCCAAAAAGTTTCAAGCGGTGGGAATCATATTGATGAATAGTTTTAATGGCCTTTCTTCCAGCAGGTAATTCATCAATTACTGAAACATCAAGATCACCATATAAGGTCATTGCGAGTGTTCTTGGGATCGGTGTAGCAGTCATGACCAATACATGTGGGTAGGAACTATCTGTTTTTTGCCAGAGTTTAGCACGCTGTGCTACACCAAAACGTTGTTGTTCGTCGATAATCGCCAAACCAAGATTTTTAAACCTCACCTCATCTTCAATTAATGCATGAGTTCCAACAAGTATTTTTATTTGACCATCCCGTATTCCATCTAAAATCTCTTCACGAGTCCGTTTTTTCGTAGAACCCGTGAGCAATGAAATCTCAATATTGAGTTTTTGGGCAAATGATTTCAGACTGTTAAAATGCTGTTCAGCAAGAATTTCAGTTGGGGCCATCATAGCTGCCTGAGCACCAGAAATGATTGGTACCAACATGGAAATAAATGCCACCATGGTTTTTCCACTGCCTACATCACCCTGTAATAAGCGGTTCATTTGTTTCCCGGATTTCAAATCTCCATAAATCTCACGCAGCACTCTTTTTTGTGCTTCTGTTAAAGTAAATGGGAGGTATTTTTTATAGAATTCCGTTAATAGTGACGTATCATTGAAACTTAGCCCTGCATACTTCTCCATCCTGGTCAATTTCAGTTTCAACAATCTTAATTGAACATAGAAAAACTCTTCAAATTTTAACCTGAATTGAGCTTTGCTGAGATTCTGATGATTTTCAGGAAAATGAATATTAATCAATGCTTTAGTTTTCGTAAACAAACTAAATTTCTGTAGAATGTTGTCCGGTAAGGTTTCTGTGATATGTGATAAGGCCTCTTTAATTAGTGTTTTTTGAAGTCTGGAAATTCCTTTACTATCAAGAAATCGTGTCTTGAGCTTTTCCGTCGTTGGATATACCGGGTGTAAGTAAGGCTTTTTCTCTCCGGATTCGATATGTGCATCAATTTCCGGATGGGCAATATTGATCCTTTGTCCAAATAATGACGGTTTCCCAAAGACTACATATTCAATGCCGGGTTTAAGTTTTTTCAGGATCCAGTTACCTCCTTTGAACCATATAAGTTCGATTTCTCCCGTGTCATCAAAAATGTAGGCAACCAGGCGTTTTCTCCTTGGACTTCCCACCAGTTCCATATGCCTTAAGGTGCCTTTAAACTGTACAAAAGGCATATCCGGATTCAGCTCATTTATTTTATAATATTTTGTTCTGTCTTCATATCGAAAAGGATAATGCTGAATAAGATCGCCAAACGTAAAAATCTCCAGTTCTTTATTCAATAATGCTGATCTCTGTGGTCCTACACCTTTTAAAAACTCGATCTTGGTATTGAAAAATTCGGTCATGACACCTTATGAATAAATATGGATCAATATTTCCATTGAAGGGTATTTAGAAGATGAACGATATCCGTTTTAATATAATCAATAACAGGTTTCAAGGAATCATTCTTGCTTGCCGTTTTAAAATATAAAGCACCCCTAATAAAATGTTCGGAGGAGTCAGTTACCATAAACTGGACCTGACTGGGAACCTCTCCGCTTAATTGAGTGAGTGATGCTGTATACCCTTGTGGAGTACGGATAATAGACTCTTCAATTGCATAAGCTTTCACCTGATGTTGAGATGTTAATTTATATGCATCATTTATGTATTCTTCCATCCGGTCTTTGTCATTATCGATGGGTTTATATGTAACCTGGACATTTGCACCGAGGGTGTCATAAACAAGATCTATCCAGAATTTTTCTTCCGTTATTTTTTTCCCGGGATTTATCTGCATTTGGACTTTTCTTATGTATTTCCATGTAGTATCTGTGTTTACAGCAGCCAGTTTTGATACCTGAAATGTATATGGAAGTGTATCGGGAAGCGACAGGTATGAATGTGAAGGGAGTTCAATTCGATTATAACCTTTGGGTTTAGGTACATAATCCTGGGAACAGGAGATTAAGAAGAAAATACCTGTAATTACAAACAGTTTTTTCATATCCAATAAAACAAAAATAAATAAATCAGGAGAACTAATCTGATTGATCCGGTTTAATGACAGATTTGATCAGAACCCGAATCCTTTTTATTCGCCGGTTGTCAACTGCAATTGTTGTGAATACAAAATTATTAAATTCAATTTTCTCGCCCACTCTGGGGATTTTAGAATGAAGTTCAAGCAGTAATCCTCCCAGAGATTCACTTTCACCTTTTACGTCTTCGAAGATCAGTGGATCTGAACTGGTGATCTTACTGAAATCATTCAGAGATGTTTTTCCTTCGAAAATATATGTATTATCATCAAGTTTATGATACGCTATTTCTTCCTGCTCATCAAATTCATCGTTTATTTCTCCAACGATTTCCTCAATTACATCTTCCATTGTAATCAATCCTGAAGTTCCTCCGTATTCATCAACGACAATTGCCATATGAACTCTTTTATCCTGAAAATCCCTGAATAATGCATCGATCTTTTTTGTTTCCGGAACAAAATATCCGGGTCTTAGAAGTTCCTGCCATTTAAATTTTTCATTCTGATCAATGTATGGCAGCAGATCCTTTATATAAAGGATGCCTTCTATTTTGTCAATTGATTCCCTGTAAATGGGAATCCGAGAATATCCCCCTTTGTTGATTTTGTCCATCAATTCATGAAAACCTGTCTCAATGTCAATGGCTGTGATATCTACCCGTGATTTCATTACTTGCTTAACAGATAGCATTCCAAAGTTGAATATTCCTTTTAAAATACCTCTTTCTTCTTCTGTCGTTTCTGATTTGGTTGTTAATTCAAGTGCTTTATTCAATTCCTCAACTGAAACTGTATATCCTCTTTTCTCGATGCGTTTCTCAATGATGTTACTAAAAGAATTAAGGAACCAGGTAAACGGTTTCAGAAAAGATCTTGAAACATCAATCATTACCGAGGTCATCCTGACAAACTTCAGGTTATTCTGATTGGCATAAACTTTCGGAAGCACTTCACCAAAAAAAACGATAGCAAACGTTACAACCAATGTTAATCCGATAACCACCTTTCCTGTGAGTGTATTTGTGCCAAATATCCCCCAGGCCATAAAAGTTGTTAAAGTGACTAAAGCAACATTAATTGTATTATTAAGTATGAGTATTGTAGCTAATAACTCCTTGGGCTTCTGAATAAGTTTAAATGCAGTTCTCTCATGCCGGCTATCACTATGCTGAAAATGTTTTATATCACCTGCTGTAAGGGAGAAGAATGCCACTTCTGATCCGGACACCATGGCGGACAACAATAACAATATGATTATGGCTAAACCGCTGGAAATGTAAAATGAAATATTGTCAGTGCTTAGAAGAATAAATATAAAACCACAAGGGTATGGGTCGTCCAAAATATTCTGTTCCTTAAATTTTAAAATGGAAGATCTTCAGGCCCTTCAGAAGAACCTTCTGGGCTGGGTGGTGGAGCCTCTGTTTTTTCTGGCTCATTACCTGAATATTCTTCATTTGAAGCCTGTGGGCGTCCGCCCAATAGGTTTATATTAAGCCCACGGATCTTGGTTCTGCTCCGTGTATTGCCATCACTGTCTTGCCAGGATTCTGTTTTTAGTTTCCCTTCAATATATACGGAATTTCCTTTTTTCAGATATTGTTCTGCGATTTTAGCCAGGCCATCCCAAAGTTCAATATTATGCCATTCGGTTTGTTTAACCCGTTCTCCCTCCCGGGTAGTATATGATTCTGAAGTAGCTATTCGAAGATTAGCTACAGATGAACCACTGGGTAAGTATTTAATTTCAGGATCAGCTCCAAGGTTACCGATAAGAATTACTTTATTTACTCCTGCCATAAGTATTCAAATATCCATTCTATCTACAAAATTGTATTTTAAAATTAACTAAAAAAACACTTCGTTCAAATATTTGGTAATGAACA